>NZ_JAELTN010000009.1 GCF_016428855.1 Pedobacter sp. ASV28 | reverse complement strand
CCCCCCCCCCCCCCCCCCCCCCCCCCCCCCCCCCCCCCCCCCCCCCCCCCCCCCCCCCCCCCCCCCCCCCCCCCCCCCCCCCCCCCCCCCCCCCCCCCCCCCCCCCCCCCCCCCCCTTTTACACACGCAGGTCTCGTGGGCTCGGAGATGTGTATAAGAGACAGGCCCCAATCTGGTTGATCAGTTGGTCTGCTTGGAAATTATTGCTGAATTCAGTGTTCAATTGATCATAACGGCCATCAATAGATGCATCATAAGTTTTTCTATCGGCCTTGCTATTGCTAAAGGTTATACCATAATTGGCCACTAGATTTAAGAATTTGCTGAGCGGTTCGTTATAGGTAATGTTCGATGCCAGTCTGTTGGTGATAATATCGTTATCCTTAAACTGATTGATCAGCTCATTTCTTGTCAACACCTCATCTTCATTAAAGAAATTGTTGTCCGATTTCATATAGCCTTCGCTATTTGATTTATTAAAGGCTTGACTAATGTTGATGGAATAATTTCTGCCGGCTTTTTTTAATTTTTTGGTATAAAATGCATTTAGATTAAATAGTTGTTGTTTGCTTTCGTTGTTGGCCGATCTAGAAGAAGTGTTGAGTAAAGAATTATCTCCCCTTGTGCCAATAGAGGTATAGCTGTTGTTGCTTTCGGTGTTTTTTATGCTTCCATCTATGGTGACTTTTAGGTTGGAAGTGGTATCGATTTTTAAGTTGTAGGTGGCATCGACTTTCTGTCTAAACATATCGCTTTCCGTGATGTTATCACTATTGGTGTTAAAAATACCAGTTGGAAGGTTGTTTTGGCTAATGGTATTTTTGTTTGTTTTTACATTCAGGCCGCCAACTTTGTAGTTGGTGTTAATGCTCTGCTTATCGCTATTCCATTTGTTTTCATAATGTAGACCACCATTATTGGCCTTTGGAATTCCCTCTCCCCAATATCTTCCTCCACCATCCAGCTCATCACTTGAAGACATCATGATCATGCCATCATCCGTTACTTCCATATTCCCACTAGCACCATATTTTCCGGCATCGTCCCAACCTAAGCCTGTTTTACCTGTATTACTCGTAGTGAAATAGGCGGCTATTTTTTCTTTTGCCTTAAATTTGTTGAACATGGCTTGTACCTGATAAAAATCGTCTGTACCATATCCGGCATCTACCTTCCCAAAATAGCCTTGCTTTTTATCTTCTTTTAGCACGATATTTAAGGTTTGCTTTTTCTGCCCATCATCTACGCCGGTAAAGGCAGCCTGATCACTAGATTTTTCAAATAATTGCACCTTGTCTACCATATCGGCACGTAAATTTTTGGTAACAAGGGTAGGGTCGTCACCAAAAAATTCCTCTCCATCTACCAAAACTTTTTCTACCGTTTTTCCTTGTGCGGTAATTTTACCTTGTGCATCAACCGTTACGCCTGGAAACTTTTTTAATAGATCTTCTACACGATCATTAGGCTGTATTTTGTAAGCTGCTGCATTAAATTCAGTCGTATCTCCTTTAATTTTAATCGCTGCTGCCTGACCTTTGATAATTACCTCGTTTAACAACTTGGCCTTTGTCTTCATGTCAATCGTTTTAAAGTCGATAGATTTATTGACGGAATCCAAGGTGAACTTGTTCACAAAATCGGCATATTCAGGATAGGTAACCAATAAAATAAAGTCGCCCTTTTTTAGGTTCTGAAAATTAAAGGCGCCATTTTCGGCTACCCTTGAAAATTTGTATAAGGTAGAGTCTTTGGCATTTAAGATGCTGATGGTTGCGTTCTTTAAATTTACATTTGAAGAAAGGTCTGTTACGCTGCCTCGTATTGAATTGACTTGCGAATAGGCAAAAGTACCGATCAATAAAAGTACCGCTAAGCTAAGTAACGTTTTTTTCATAAAAGAAGTTTGGTGTGCACTAAAATATAACTAATAAGTTAGTTTAAGAAATTAATTTACGATCTTAACATTATTTAACATGTCTTGGTATATTTAAGTCATGATTCAAGGCGGTAGGGCACTGTTTATCCATGACAAAATATTTTTCCTTTCCGCTAAGGTTTTAAGTTGCTACACTGGTAATTGGCATTTTGAACTGTTTGGTCCAGCTCCGTTTGGATAATAAAAGGACTGGTGCTTGGTAAATTAATGTAACTATCAAAGTAAAGCTTGGCTTAATACTTTTACTTTTGTAGTAAGCCGTTGATAAAAGAGACTACCTGTATCAAAATATTTAAATGGCTTAATTTTGATGGCTATTTATTGATCAAGAAACCGAGCTAGATGAGGAGAAACTGATTTGGAAGAAAATAAACACTTACAGCCTGCGGAACTTGCAGCCCGATTTATCAACCATACCGCCAGGCATATTTTTCTGACGGGCAAGGCGGGGACGGGTAAGACTACCTTTTTACGGAATATTGTTGCCCATACCCATAAAAAGGCGGTCATTGTGGCACCTACAGGTATTGCAGCCATTAATGCGGCCGGAGTTACCATTCATTCGTTGTTTCAACTGCCTTTTGGAGCATATGTGCCTAGAATTACACCAGAACAAGAATTGCCCTCCGGTGTACATTACAATACGCCCAAAAGTATTGTTCGGCACCTGAATATGAATTCGATAAAGCGAAGGATACTATTGGATCTGGAGCTTTTGATCATTGATGAGGTGAGTATGCTGCGGGCCGACCTGCTCGATGCCATAGATATGGTATTGCGCTATGTCCGTAAAAATAACGCTCAGAGCTTTGGCGGTGTGCAGTTATTATTTATTGGTGACCTATATCAATTGCCTCCGGTAGTGAAAAATCAAGAATGGGAATTGTTGGGCAAATTTTATCAAAGCGCCTTCTTTTTTGATGCCCTGGCCCTGCAATCTAATCCTCCAATTTACATTGAACTGGAAAAAATCTACCGCCAAGCGGACGAAACATTTATCAGGCTATTGAACAATTTAAGAAATAACATCAGTACTGAAGAAGATTTTTTACTGCTAAAGAGTTATTATAAAGAGCACTATAAGTCTAGTCCAAATGATAATTATATTACCCTGACTACGCACAATAGCAAGGCTGATCGCATGAACCGTGATCATCTTAAAGCTTTGCAGGGTAAGTCTTTTTTTTATCATGCCAATATTGAAAGGGAATTTGCAGAAGGTGCTTATCCGATTGAAAAAACCTTAGAACTTAAAATTGGTGCACAGGTCATGTTCATTAAAAATGATCCTAAAGGAGAAATGCGGTTTTTTAATGGAAAACTAGCCATTGTAACTAATTTAGGCAGCGACTTTATAGAGGTGCTGCCAGATGGGAATAAGTATCCTTTGGTACTGGACCAATATAGCTGGAAAAATATCAGATACACTACCAACAAGACCACAAACGAAATTGAGGAAGAAGAAATAGGTACGTTTACCCATTACCCCTTGAAATTGGCCTGGGCAATTACCGTACATAAAAGTCAGGGTTTAACTTTTGATAAAGCAATTATTGACATAGGTGATGCCTTTGCACCTGGCCAAATTTATGTAGCCTTATCCAGATTGCGCTCATTGGATGGATTGGTATTGACTTCACATCTCAATAGTAGGGCAATTAAACAGGATCAGCATGTAACCTATTATACACGTACCAAAGAACTGCAAGAGAGTTTAAGCGTTCAGATTGTTAAAGAAGCAGATGCTTTTCTAAAGCAATCATTGTTGCAAGCCTTTAATTTGGGCATGTTGGACAATTATGTTTATGAACATGTGTTCAGCTATAGCAAAGATGAAAAACGTTCGGTTAAGCAGACTCATTTACAATGGGCGGTAAAACTACAGCAGGAAGTAATTGCCCTGAAAGTACATGCAGATAAATTTCTGAAGCAAATAGAACGCTTGTTTACATTGAATGATATGGACGGCTTCCATTTATTGATGGAACGCACCCATGCGGCAGCGCATTATTTTAATCCCATTTTGGTTAAATTGAGCGATTATATTTTTGTACATATAGAACAGGTAAAACAGCAGAAACAGACTAAAGAATACTTATATGAGCTTATAGATCTGGAAGCCATGTTCTATGAGCAGTTTAAGAAAATTCGTAAGGCCAAGGCCATGTTGCAGGCTAAACTAGCGGATGAGGAAATCTCAAAGGAAAACCTGGCCGACCTATATGAACTGGCCAAGCGTGAGGAGCAGATGAAAAAGGTATACAGCCTTCCAAATAAAGAGGAATTGGTTAGGGAAGATGTCGCGCTAAAAAGTAAACCTAAAAAGAAAACAGGAGGAGCAAAGGCTCCTAAAATAGATACTAAAGAGGTTACCCTGGCACTCTTTAACGAAGGCAAAACACCAACGGAAATTGCCTTGGAAAGAAAAATGACAAGAGCTACTATAGAAGGTCATTTGGCGCACTATATTGCCAAACAAGAGATTAGTGCCGATAAGGTTATTCCTAAGCATAAGCTTGAAACCATTTTGCATGCCATTAGGAAGTTGAAGAGCATTAAGCTTAATGAACTTAGAGATCATTTGGGCAAAAGCTATGATTTTGGTGAAATTAAAATTGCCATTGCGGCTTTTATGGTAGAAGGGGAATAAGCAAAATATTTAATGGAGACTTATGAAGTTTAACTTTTGTTGGTTATTACTTTTTAAGGGTAAAGTTGAGGCTGTGCCGTTTTAAAACCTCGTAAGCCTGAGTTGTAATGTCATTGTGAGGTACAGCCTACCCCGATTATCGGGGAAGCAATCCTAAAACTAAGGTTTTAACCCTTCAAAAGTTGGTGGATTTCTCCTGGCGTCGAAATGACGATACAAACAAAAACAGCTCCGAATTTTGGTTCGGAGCTGTTTTATTTAGGGATAAATGTAGACAGAAAGTTTCTCAGCTACACTGCATTCCGAGCGAAATGCAGTGTAGCCCGTAAATTACTCCTTCCAGCCTCCCCCTAAAGCGCGGTATAGGTTAACTATGGCCTGAAGCTTTTGAAGTTTATCATTAACCCCACTTAATTGAGCGGCCAATAAACTTTGCTCGGAGGTCAGTACATCGGTGTAATTTGTGGCTGAACTATATTTAAGCAATTCTTTGGTGTAATCAACTGCTTTTTCTAACGAAACTACTTGCTTCGCCCTCGAGTTTTCTTTGTCTAGGGCCGTTTGATAGGCGTACAAAGAATTAGAAACTTCGGTGCCTGCAGTTAACAACGATTTTTGAAAATTGTAATAAGATTCTTGTTGTGCAGCCTTGGCGGAAGTTAACCTTGCTTTATTTTGCCACCTATTGAAAATAGGTTGGGTCAAACCGGCTACAACACTGTAAAAAATAGAATTGTCGAAAAGGTTTTGAAGTTTTAGGCTTGAAATACCCCCATTTGCAGTTAATGTTAATGCTGGATAGAAGTAGGTTTTGGCCAAGTTTGTATTTTCAAAAGCCACCCTAAATGCAAGCTCTGCCTGTTGCACATCGGGCCTGTTTTTTAGCAGCTGCGTAGGAATGCCAATCTGCAAATCTTTGTATTCCTGTTGCGCATCCAAGCTATTTCGATTGATTACGCCCGATGTCCTTACCAATAATATATTTAAGGTATTTTCAGTTTCCCTAATGCTCCTTTTAAGATCGGGAATGGTGACTTCTGCGGCATACCTGTTCGCTTCGCTCTGTACAACTGCCGCCCCATTTACAATACCTGCTTCCTTCAGTTCCTTAATGGTCTCTACACTTTTAATGCGGTTTTGTAAGGTCTGCTCCGTAATTTTTAGTTGCTTGTCAAGTGCCAATAACAGGTAATAGTTGTTGGCAATATTGCTAATCAACTGGGTTTGTACCGCACGTTTGGCCGCATCGGTCTGTAGATAGGAGGCCAGGGCAGAACGTTTTGCGCTACCCAGTTTCCCCCAAACATCAATTTCCCAAGAAGAGCTAAGTTGCGCCCGGTACAGTTGGGTTTCGGTATTGATATTGATCCCGGCAGGAAAGTTTAGTGCCGCTACAGACTGTTTATTGTCGGTAACATTTACATCGGCAGTTAAGGTAGGCAAGAAAGCGGTTTTGCTTAGACGTAAATTGGCTTCGGCACTTTTCATTCTTTCTATAGCACTTTTAAGGTCCAGGTTATTTTCCAGCCCTTCCTTGATCAAGGCCTGCAACGCAGGGTCTGTAAACAAGGTTGAAGTCGGCAGATCGGCAATACTAGTTGTATCGCTGCTCTTTGCATTGCCATACAAACCTTCCGATTTTAAAGTCGGCTGTTCATATTTTTGCGTTATACAAGCTCCCAAACTAAGTAGTACGACGCTTATGGTTAATATCGATATTTTATGATTTCGTGTCATATTTGATAAGCTGAAATTTATGCTTCAGGATCTTTTAATTGTTCAAAATTTAAGTGTGTTTGTGCTTCAATCACACTTTGGTCAAAAGGAGATTTGCTGCTTACCTTTTCTTGCAGAGTTTGGAAAACAATGAACAGTACCGGAATAACGAATACGCCGAATACGGTACCAAACAACATTCCTCCAACAGCACCTGTACCAATAGAGGTATTACCTGCCGCACCTACACCAAATGATAGCATTAAAGGCATAATACCCAGGATAAAGGCAAATGAAGTCATCAAAATAGGACGTAACCTTGCTGTGGCGCCTTCTAAGGCTGCCTGTAAAATGGTCATTCCCCTTCTGCGTCTTTCTACGGCAAATTCTACAATCAGAATAGCATTTTTAGCCAATAGACCAATCAGCATGATGACGGTAATCTGCGTATAGATATTGTTGTCTATGCCAAAAATCTTATCAAAGATGAAAACTCCCGCCAATCCAACAGGAAGAGATAGAATTACAGCGAGAGGCAGTACATAGCTTTCATATTGGGCACAAAGTAGGAAGTAGACAAAAATCAGACACAGTAAGAAGATGAATACGGTTTGGCTTCCTGCCGACTGTTCTTCTCTCGATAAACCAGAGAACTCATAGCCATAACCCTGAGGTAAAATTTTTGCCGCTTCTTCTTGTACAGCCTTCAGGGCATCGCCAGAACTATATCCTGGTTTAGGGTTTCCGGTTATGGCAATTGAGGTATAAAGGTTAAATCTCGAAATGGCTTGTGGCCCATATACCCTTTCAGTAGAGATAAATCCTGTAATCGGTGCCATCACACCACTTGGTGTACGTACGTATACATTGTTCAAACTTTCTAAGTTGGCCCTATACTGTGGGTCGGCCTGATAAACTACCCGATATTGCTTGCCGAATTTGTTGAAATTGGAAGCGTAAACACCGCCATAATAACCTTGCATAACGTTCATCACATCATTTACGTTCAATCTGGCCTGCTTAATTTTAGCAACGTTGGCCGTAATTAAATACTGAGGGAAATTTGGGTTAAATGATGTTGCCGCATACTGAATTTCGGGGCGTTGGTTCAACGCGGCCAAAAACTGATTGCTTACTTGCGCAAAATTTGCAATAGTACCGCCAGTTTTATCCTGCAGCTGGAACTCAAATCCACCGCCAGTACCAAAACCTTGAATGGTTGGTGGGGCGAAGAAGATAATTTTGGCTTCTTTCATATTGGCGGTTTTTGCAAATAGCTCGCCAATAATGGTTTTTACATCACGTTTACGTTCGTTCCATGGTTTTAAACGACTAATTACCATACCATATGAGCTGCCCGAACCACTAATCAGTGCCCTTCCCACTACTTTAAGTGTCAACCTTACTTCTGGAACAGTCCTTACAATACTATCTATTTTACTTACCACTTCATCGGTTCTTTCTTGTGAAGTACCCGGTGGCAGCGATATATCAGAAAATATAGAGCCTAAATCTTCGTTAGGGACAAAACCTTTGGGCGTAGTATTCATGGCCCATACTAGGGCTACAATAAAGGCCAAAAGCCCTATGCCCGCCATCCATTTTCTTTTGGCCAAGAAATAAACGGAACCTTTATACTTACGGGTCATGGTTTCAAAGGAGGTATTGAAAGCGGCGTAAAAGCGCTTAACAAAGCCTTTCTTGCCATGTTCTGCATCATCTTTATGCGGTTTTAGGAACAAGGCACATAATGCAGGGCTTAAAGTTAGGGCATTGATAGCCGATAGGATAATGGAAATGGCCAAGGTTAATCCGAATTGCTTAAAGAATACACCCGACGAACCACTGATGAAACTCACCGGAATAAATACGGCAGCCATAACCAAGGTGATGGAGATAATGGCCCCGGTGATCTCGTCCATCGCATCAATGGTGGCTTTTCTGGCAGATTTATAGCCTTGGTCTAACTTGGCGTGTACGGCCTCGACCACCACAATGGCATCATCTACCACAATACCGATGGCAAGTACTAGTGCAAATAAGGTAAGCAGGTTTATGGTAAAGCCAAATAAGCTTAAGAAAAAGAAGGTACCTACAATGGCTACTGGTACAGAAATAGCAGGAATCAAGGTAGATTTAAAATCCTGTAGGAATATAAATACGACAATAAACACCAGGATAAAGGCTTCTACCAGGGTATGCAGCACCTTTTCTATAGAGGCATCCAAAAAGTCGTTCACATTGGTTAGTACCTCATAGTTAATGCCTTTTGGAAAATCAACTTTTGCATTTTCCAACGCTTTAAGTGCGCCATCTATTACCTCTTTTGCATTAGATCCGGCCGTTTGGTTAACGGCAAAGCCTAGGGCCGATTTGCCATTGAGCTTCACAGAACTGGCATAGCTCTGTGCACCCATCTCAATTCTGGCTACATCTTTTAGCTTTAAAACCTGTCCATTCTCTGCCGTTCTAATAATAATATCGCCAAACTGTGCTTCATCCTTTAATCTACCAGTATATTTTAAGGTGTATTGAAAAGATTGCTGGCCCTGTTCGCCTAGCTGGCCTGGCGCTGCTTCTATATTCTGATCGGCCAATGCGGCATTAATGTCACTAGGTATTAGACTGTAAGCGGCCATTACATCTGGCTTGAGCCATAAACGCATGGTATAAATAGACTGGCCAAAGGCATTTACATCGCCCACACCATTAATCCTTTTTACTTGGGGAATAAGGTTAATCTCTGCATAGTTCTGTAAGAACTTCTGGTCATATGCCGGGTCATCGCTGTACAGCGCAAAGATCAGTACGTTACTGGACTGTCTTTTTGCCGTAATTACCCCAGCTCGGGTTACCTCTGCGGGAAGTAAGCTGGTTGCCCTTGCCACACGGTTTTGTACATTTACTGCCGCCAAATCTGGATTGGTACCTAATTTAAAATTGATGGTAATGGTAGCCG
This sequence comes from Pedobacter sp. ASV28, assembly GCF_016428855.1. Taxonomy (GTDB): domain Bacteria; phylum Bacteroidota; class Bacteroidia; order Sphingobacteriales; family Sphingobacteriaceae; genus Pedobacter. The sequence goes on along the minus strand of NZ_JAELTN010000009.1, from coordinate 105,413 downwards.
AACCATCATTTCCTGCCGAAGAGGTCATGTAGGTCATGTCTTCCACTCCGTTGATCTGCTCTTCGAGAGGAACGACAACGCTGCTCATTACCACATCGGCATTGGCACCTTGGTACGATGCCGATACCTGTACGGTAGGCGGCGCAATTTCTGGATATTGCGAAATAGGCAAGGTTAAAATACCTAGTATCCCTAATATTAAAATAATGATAGAGATAACGGTAGATAGAACCGGCCTTTCGATAAATTTCTTAAACATATTTTCTTATGAAAAGTTGAATGACAAATGAGCTACTTTATTTTTTTGCGTCGGCAAATACAGAGTCTGCAGGTTTGATTACAGGTTTTATTTTGTCGCCATCTTTTAAGGAAGCGAAGCCTTCCAATATAATTTTATCTCCTGCCTTTAAACCACTGGTTACCACAAAGAAGTTGCCCTTGGTCAGCTCCATAATCTCAATATTGGTACTTTTTATTCCACCCGTATCGGTAACCAGGTAAACAAACTTTTTACCCTGAATATCGGTGGTAGATTTTTGAGGAACCAATAAGGCATTTTGAAGATGCTGTGGAAGTCTGATCGAAGCACTAGATCCAGATCTTAATAAACCGTTTGGATTGGGAAATGTAGCCCTTAAGCTAGAGGAACCCGTTTGGGTGTTGATTTGACCGCTAATCGTTTCAATTTTTCCCTTTTCTGCGTAGGTAGTGCCGTCTGCCAATACCAACGATACACTTGGAATTTGCCTGATTTTATCTTCTAAGGTTTTGCCCTTGGTATTTCTTGAGATGGTCAATAGCTGCTTTTCGTTTAAAGAAAAATAGGCATATATTTTTGAAATGCTCGAAACGGTAGTTAAGGGTAGTTGGCTATTGCTGCTCACTAAAGCGCCAACTTTGTAGGGGATGGTGCCTATTACGCCATTTACTGGACTGGAAACAATGGTATAGCCCAAGTTTACCTGTGCATTTACCAATGCAGCTTTAGCTTGTGCAAGATTAGCCTTTTTACTGGTAAGTGTAAGTGCTGCATTTTCTAGGTCAAACTTGCTGATGATATCCTTGTCTACCAATGGTTTGGTTTTGTTATACTGTAATTGTGCCGCATTAACTTCAGCTTCTGCACTTTTAATGGAAGCCTGCGCAGTTCTCACGGCTTGTTCATACTGAGGGGCATTAATGGCAAATAAGGGCTGTCCCTGTTTTACGGTAGCACCTTCATCAACATATATTTTTTCAATGAACCCGTCTATTTTCGGTCTGATGTCGACATTTTGTTGGCCCTCTAGCGTTGCAGGGTAGTCACTCTCTAAGGTGGTGTTCTGCTCGTCAATTTGAACAACAGGATAGGATTGTGGTCCGGTAGGTTTGCCTGCGGCTCCTTTGGCATTTTTGTCGCCCGAGCCACAAGATGCTAAAAATAGGCCTGTTGCGCCGCTTAATAATACTAAAAGTGAGGATTGTTTCATTATGGTGTGGTATTGAGGTTTTTAATTGAAAATAGTTGCTAAAATAAGTTGCTTTCTTTCTGCAATGAGGGTATTGTATTTTTCCTTAGAGAGGTCCAATAACTTTCTATATAATGGGGCCATAATAACTGGAAAGGCCATTAGGGAGAACAGGTTGAACAAGAATTGTATGGGCTCTGATTTTCTGATGGTACCCTTTTCCATTTCAAGGGTAACTTCGTCCATGAAATGAATGAGTGCAGTACTTTTCTTCTTTTCTTTCAGGGCGAAATTTTTACTGCATATTTCCGTAATGAGAAAGGATTCGCGATAAGGATATTTCAAGAGCTCCTTCATATAGACATCTATAAAGAGCTCTATTTTATTCCTAAAAGGAACCAATGAATAGATGACTTTGTCCAATTGTGATTTCAGATCTTCTACGGCTTCTCTATATACCGTTTGGAATAAGAGATCACGAGACCGGAAATAATAGTTGATCAGCGAGCGGTTTACGCCTGCTTCGTCGGCAATTTCCTGTGTGGTGGCATGTAGATATCCCTTATTGAAAAATAATTCCTTTGCAGTTTCCTTAATGAGTTGTTCTTTGTTCAAAGTAAACGTTAACTTAATTGTTTAACAATTTTGTTAACAAAAATAGAATGTGCGGTGACTTTGAAAGTCAGAGAAATCTCATTTAATCAATTGATTAAATTTTGTTACAAAAGTGCCTACCTATAACAATTGTTTAAGCCAAAAGTTTATAGGTTCAGCTCTCCTTCAAAAACCCTTTCGGCAGGGCCACATAAAAATACATCGGTAAATTTTTTGCCATCATAGTTGAAGTTGATCTGTAGGTTGCCGCCTAGTACCTTAATGGGCGTTTCTATATGGCCGAGCTGGTTTTGCTGTGCGGCCATGGCCATAGCTACAGCCGTAACGCCAGTACCGCAAGCGTAGGTTTCGTCTTCTACACCGCGTTCAAAGGTGCGAACGAAAAGATGATCGGACTTTTTCTCTACAAAATTGACGTTAATCCCATTTACTTTATAGGTATTGTTATTCCGAATATTATAACCATGGGTATACACATCGAGGCCTGCTAAATTCTCAACTTCCTTTACATAATGGGGCGATCCGGTATTGAGTACAAATGCATTTTCATCTTTATTAATGCTTTCAACATCAATCATTTGTAGTTCTACCCAATTGCCTTCGGCTGTAATTTTGGCATAATGAGGCCCATCTACTGCCAAAAAATTAGTTTCACTGCCAATCACCCCTAAATGTTTGGCAAAGGCCACTATGCATCTGCCACCATTGCCGCACATGCTTCCTAAATTGCCATCAGCATTATAATAAGCCATCTCAAAATCGTACTCATTACTGGCCAACAAGAACATCAAACCATCGGCGCCAATGCCAAATCTACGGTTGCATAGTTGTGCAACTATCTTATTATCAATGTTTTTTATTTCGCTGTTTCTGTGGTCGATTAAAATAAAATCATTGCCGGCTCCTTGGTATTTATGAAATTTAATGTTCATTATTTCTTCATTTAAGCTTAAAATATTTGTGTTGAAAAAGTTAAAACATAATCAATAAAATAGTTTTAACATTTTTTAACAACCCTTTAGGTGTATTAAGTATACAAATATCGTTTATATGGTATTAAATTTGAATAATTGAGAAGTAAAAAGAATTAAAAATTAAATTAATATACAATGATAAAGAAAATAGGATTAATTGTCTTTGCTGCGTTCTTGGGAGGCGCAGTAGCAGTTGGCGCCTATAAATTACTAGAGCGCCGTAGTGATAATTTTTCGCTGGCAGACAGACAGAATACTATGTTTGCAAGCAATAGAATTGGAGTATCCTCAGCGGGAGCACCCGATTTTGTGCAGGCAGCAGCAGCAGTTTCTCCAGCGGTAGTTCATATCAAGACCACTTATGAAAGCAAGTCGGGCGGTAACTCAGGCGGTATGCAGGATATGTTCGAGCAATTTTTTGGCTTTGGTGGTGGTATGCAACGCGTACCTAGGCAACCACAGGCGGCCTCTGGTTCTGGTGTGATCTTAACTTCAGATGGTTATATTGTAACCAACAACCACGTGGTGGATAAAGCTGATAAAATAGAAGTGTTTTTGTCCAATAGGCGTAAGGTTACCGCTAAGGTGATTGGAAAGGATCCTAATACAGATTTGGCCTTGATCAAAGTTGATGCTACTGATCTGCCTTTTGTGAAAATGGGTAATTCTGATAATGTACAGGTTGGCGAGTGGGTATTGGCCGTAGGCTTTCCTTTAGATTTGCAAACTACCGTTACTGCAGGTATAGTAAGTGCTAAAGCCCGTAATATAGGTATTCTGAACAAAGAGAATGGTATGATGACGGAAGAGGAATATGATGAATATAGAAGGACTGGTGTAAAACCTAGCCGTACCAACAATTCTATCGAATCTTTTATCCAGACCGATGCCGCGATTAACCCAGGAAACAGTGGTGGTGCGTTAGTGAATGCAAGCGGCGAATTGGTGGGAATCAATGCGGCTATAGCATCGCAGACTGGTAGGAATGAAGGTTATGGTTTTGCTATTCCAGTAAACCTGGCCAAAAAAATCTTGGAAGATTTCAAGAAATATGGCTCAGTTAAACGCGGTTACATTGGCGTTTCATTCCAAGCTTTAGATGCAGATGTAGCTGAACAGTTGAAGATCAAGGAAAATACAGGCTTATATGTAAGTGAGGTTTCTCCTAATGGTGCGGCAGCAGCAGCAGGGATCAAATCGGGCGATATCATCAAAAAGGTAAATGGCATTGCCATCTTTGACTCGCCAGATCTACAAGAGCGAATTGGCCGTATGAGCCCTGGCGATAAAGTAGAGTTGACCGTATTGAAAGCAGACGGTGGCCAGAAAAATGTAAGCGTAACCCTTAAAGGAGAAAGCTCGGTGGCTTTGGCTGCTAAAAAAGAGAATGAGAAAGCTACAGGGGCTAGTATAAGCAAATTAGGTGCTAGCTTTGCCCCTGCTTCTGAAGCGGTAAAAGCTAAGTACAATGTTAAAAATGGTGTAGTGGTAACGAATGTGGTACCGGGTCAGTTATTTGATTATTGGGATGTGAAAAAAGGCTTGCTGATTACTAAAGTAAATGGTGTAGCGGTGAATAGCGCAGCAGATATTGAAAAGGCATTGCCTACTTCTAGAGATGGTAGAACAACCATTACCGGCGTAAATGATGAGGGTTCTTTTACCTTCTCTTTTAACGGCAACTAATTACAGCACATAAATAAATGATTTAAAAAGAAGATATCGCAAACGGGTATCTTCTTTTTTTATAAGTATAGTGGCTATAGTCGTTATTAGTTGCCATACACAAAAAGTAATTCCGATGAGGGTATTTTGTTTTTCAAATTAAACATTAAGGCAATGGCTGATGTGGGCACAAACAGAAAAAGCATCCAAAACGGATGCTTTTTAAAGGATAGCTAAGTCTATTTATGCTGTGCCTGCCCTACACGGATCGCCCGTTCACAGGACTTTTTTGATCTTGTCTTTCAGTATAACAAGCTAGCAAAAATTTGGTTTACCTATTTGAAATTTTTATTAACAAATTAACAAGTTTGTTAATTATTTCTTGGTGTCTGCATAACCGAATACTTTTTGTAATAATCCGGTAGAACGGGCCCCAATATTGTCTCTTATCTTTAGTTCTTCCTGTGCCACTTGCACAAACATGCCATCAATTGCTTTCTGGGCTACATACTCGGTCAGATTGGTTGTAACTGGTTTTACAAATGGAACCTTGTTGTAGGCACTTGCGGCATCGGTCCAGTATTTGGTCGCACCAACCTTGCTTAGGCTATTGGAAATGACAGGAGAAAACTTCTCCATTAGCTGGGCAGTGGTTACTCTTTTAAAATATTGGGTAGCTGCATCTTTATTACCCAATAGGATATTGGTCGCGTCAGCAATGGTCATTTGTTTGATTGCCGCTATAAAAATAGGCTTTGCTTCTTTCGCAGCATCTTCTGCAGCACGGTTAAGGCTCAGAATGACATTGTCTGCCAACGCATTTAAACCCAGGCCACGTAAAGTACTTTCTACCTTTTGCGCTTCTGTAGGAAATACAATTTTAATGGCCATATTTCCAAAGAAACCATCTTTTGCAGAAAGCCTGTCGGCTCCAGCTGAAGTACCGATCTCTAAAGCTTGTTTTAAGGCATTGCCTATTTCCAAGCTACTGGGGGTACCTGCGTTGGCACCTGTGGCCACCTGATTTAGAATATTTCCTATTTTACTTTGACTTTGTGCATCGCAACTGCTTAGGCAAAGTGTAGCAGCTGCCAATGCGTATAGACCTGTTTTTTTCACTGTTTTATAATTTTTGAGTAAAAGAAATTATCTAAATGAACGGTTATTTAAGCCGCTAGAAATCTTTTAGGTTTCTGCTTCCTAAAACAGTATTCCTATTTTTTAGACATTTCCATGCCCGTAAAATTACGTAAATCTTTTGCCATTAGTTGTGCAGACTTGGCCAATCTTATAAATTCTGCCCGATATCCTTCTCCATCTTTCCCCTTTGCGCCGTCTGCAAGGTTGATGAGCTGTTCGAATGTGCTTTCCTGAACAAATTCCGATTGGCGGAGTAGCATGCCAAACATGGCTACAGAAGCAGAAAATCTGAAGTTATCGCTGGTTTTGCTCAGTTTGTCCTGATAGCTGTCGTTAACCGCTTGTTGCAGTAATCTGCTCTTGTTCCCATCAGGATTTTTGTAGCGCAATTTAACGGTAAGCATTTCGTTGGTGTAGCCAGATGATGATGAGGTGTTTTTTTGGTACTTAAGTGCGTCGGTTTTTTTAACAAACTTGCTTTCTACGCCAACAGGAATAATTTCGTACAAAGCGGTAACAGTATGGCCAGTACCCATTTCGCCCGCGTCTTTTTGATCATCATTAAAATCTTCGTTATTTAGCAACCTATTTTCGTAGCCAATTAAACGATAGGCCTGCACTTTTTTCGGATTAAATTCTATCTGTAATTTTACATCTTTGGCTACGGTAAATAAAGTTCCGCCAAATTCATTTATCAGTACTTTTCTAGCTTCGTTAATGTTATCTATATAAGCGTAATTGCCGTTGCCTTTGTTGGCCAAAACTTCCATCTTGCTATCTTTATAATTGCCCATGCCAAAGCCCAGAACGGTTAAGAATACACCGCTTTTACGTTTTTCTTCAATAAGTGTCTGCATATCGGCATCGCTATTGGCGCCAACATTAAAATCGCCATCGGTTGCTAAGATGATGCGGTTATTACCCCCTTTAATAAAATTATCGGTAGCTACTTTGTAAGCTAAACTGATACCCGCACCACCAGCAGTAGAACCCCCGGCGCTAAGTTTGTTCAAAGCCTCTTTAATGGCTTGTTTTTTATCGCCCGGTGTAGAAGGGAGGACCAAGCCAGAATTGCCGGCGTAAACTACAATGGCCACTTTATCTTGATCCCGCAGATTATCGGTAAGGAGGTGTAAGGAGCTTATTAGTAAGGGAAGTTTGTTGTATGCTTCCATCGACCCCGAAACATCGATTAAGAAAACTAAATTCGATGCTGGTAGGTTATCATTGGGAATAGTTTTCGCTTGCAAACCAATGTGTACCAAACGATGTTTGTTATTCCAAGGGGCTGTACCAATTTCGGTTACGATATTTACCGGATCATTACCTTTAGGCTGCTCATAATTGTAATCGAAATAGTTGATCATTTCTTCAATACGTACGGCATCTTTTGGCGGTAAACTACCACCATTAATAAACCTGCGCATATTGCTATAGGAAGCCGCATCTACATCGATAGAGAAAGTAGAAAGTGGATTGTCAGTAGCTTTTTTGAAAGTGTTTTCGGTAATGTGTGCATAGTTCTCGGTATTTTGAATACGATAGACATCTCTCATAATTCTATTTTCTGCCCTACTTCCATATAATGAAGGTGCGCTCATGGCTATAGAGGAAACAGAGCCTGTGAGGGCCATTTTCTTTTGAACCCCATAGCCAACTACACTGATTTCGTTAAGTGCGGTTACATCTTCTTTTAACCTCACATTAACCAGATTGGATTTTCCAATGGCCATTTTTTCGGTTTGATAACCTAGATGTGTTATCTGCAAGTGTGTGTCTTTTGTTGGGATTTTAAAACTGTATTTACCGCTAGTGTTGGTTGTTGTTGTTGTGTTGCTGGGCAAACTTTTAATCATTACACCTGACATGGCTAGCCCATCGGTATTGGTAACTGTACCAAAAAGCTGTCTGGTCGAGGAGCCTTTGTATCCAAAAAACAGGAACAAAGTAATAATGGAGGTGAGTAATGTTTTCATATCTTGGAATTTTAAATGATCAAATTTTGAGTGATTAAGGGCCTAAAACCTTTAATTGATTGGTTTTCTGTTTTTTCGGGTTTTAATTATTCGTCTGATAGCGAAAAATGAAATAGATGTAACGATGAGAAAAGGCCAAATTCCTATCGCCCAAAGCGTAAAATCTACGATAGAAACCCACCCTTGTATGATAGCGGTTTTAACCCTTGTGAAGAAGCTATCTCGGTAATTGTTGGCGAACTCTTTTTCTTTATATAGGCTAATATTTAAGGTGCTAAATGCAACTTGGTCTTTCAGGTAATTTAACCGCCCTTCTTTACTTTCTATTTCTTCTTGAAGGCTCCTGATATTTTCCTCAACCGCCATAATATCTTTAACCGTCGAAGCTTTTGAAAGTATTTCTTTATAGCGTTTTAAATAATCGCGTTTGTTGGTCAAACGAGTTTCAATGTCAATATACTCTTCGGTAACGTCTCTGGTCTGTATGTTTTTGCTTTCTATTTTATCCCTCCCATTTTCTATCCCTACAATTAGCTTCTCAAAGTTGGGTGCCGGTATACGAATTTTAAGGGTGTAAGAAATAGATTGTTCGTTATTTTGTAGATCTTCGTTTTCATAATAGGCATTAAGTGTTTTTAACAAATAGTCAATTCCTTTTTTACTAGCGTTGATGTCGCTGCTCTTTACCGTAATATTGCCATCTTTAATGATTTTCTGTTTATCGACAATGGTTTTGTTGTTTAAATTTTCTCTTTTGGTTTCTAAAAGGTTTTCCCCAATTTTGTCATATGACGGTGCAGGAGCCATTAATCTCATCTGCGAAACTTGTTCGTTAGCTACAGCACTCATAGCTTTTTCTTTGCTATTACAAGAGCATAAAATGCTAAGCGTACAGCATAGTATTAAAATTTTGGTTCTCATATCCTAAGTTTTTTGGTGGATAATGGTTTAATTAAAGTCTATATTTTGTTCTAATAGCTCAGACTTACCAACTTTCTTTTTAGGGTAGATGTGGCTATCGGTAATTTTCCATATCTATCTCGAAAAATATTTTTATACTTGGAGAAATTTAGGCATTACTAAGCGTTTGAAGTTTATCAAGAATACATCCCGAATTGGAGAGCAAGATGATCTCTCGCTAGTCACCGCTTATCAAAAAAGCGGGGATTTGGAAGTATTAGGTACGCTTTACAATAAGTATATGCACTTGGTTTTTGGGGTTTGCTTCAACTATTTTAAGGATGAAGAGCAAAGTAAGGATGCGGTAATGCAGATTTTTGAAGAGCTGGTGGTCAAATTGCGCATCCATCAGGTACAGAATTTTAAAAGTTGGCTACATGTGCTGACCAGAAACCATTGTTTAATGGCTTTGCGAAAGTCGTCCAAAAATCCAACGGTAACTATGGAAGATAATTTTGTGGAAAACAGCGATGTTGTGCATCTAGATATCGACGACACAAAAGAAACACAGTTGACCATCATGGAAAAATGTATGGAAACCCTTTCGGAAGAACAAAGAAGAAGCGTAGATTTATTCTATCTTCAGGAAAAGTGCTATAAAGAGGTGGCCGATCTTACGGGGTATGATATACTGAAAGTGAAGAGCTATATCCAAAATGGAAAAAGGAATTTGAAGATTTGTATAGAAAAGAACAGTGGGCAATAACGAATGGTTAGATATTGATGTACTGGATGATTACCTAGAAGGTAAGCTAGATGCCGGTATGATGTATAAGGTTGAGCGAATTTCGCTCGAAGACCCTTTTGTTGCCCAAGCTTTAGCCGGATTAAGCGAATCGAAGAAACGAGCGCAAAGCTTATCACTTTTGCAAAAACAGTTGCAGGAACGGGTAGCCCAAAAACCTGTAGAGCGAAAAATGTGGCGTATCACTTCACAAAGATTAAGTATTGCGGCAACGGCTGCCGTGCTATTTATTACGGTGAGCGTATTGTTTTGGATGCGTAGAGAAAACCACCAGCAAAAACAAGCAGAAATTGCAAGTAATAAGGCTAAAAATATTGAAGTTGATATTAAACCAGAGATAACCGCTGCAGCACCTGCAGATACTTTCTTGGCAAAGTCAAAACCTGAAACATTGATCAATCAGGAAAAAGTGGTACGGGCATTAGATAAAACCTTACACAAAGGAAGTGGGGCCGTAGCCATGAATAAATCAACTAAAAATGAAGCTTTGGACCATTCGGTACTTCATGATAAGCCAGTGGCCGCAACGAAGCTGAAACGGGAAATAAGCGATTCGCAGATTAATATGTCGGCTGCGGTTCCTACCAAAGTACCCGCGCCACCTGTACAGGCATTAGAGGGCAGGGTAGCAGGTATTCAGGTACAGGCGAGCCATGGCTCGGTGAAAGGTGTGGTATTGGATGGTCAGGGAAGGCCTATTCCAGGGGCTAACGTGAGGATGGCAGGAAATAATATGGAAACCATCACTAATATAAGTGGCGAGTTTGCCCTGCCGGTGGGTAAAGAAGGTGAAAAAGTTTCATTAGAGGTGGCTTCAATTGGTTATAACAAAAAAAATATAGAGGCAAAAGCCGATGAAAAACTTAATATTCGTTTAGAAGAAAATAGCGCTGCATTGAGTGAAGTGGTGGTAGTGGGCTACGGGACCAATCGGAAGAAAAACATGACGGGAGCGGTGTCCAAATTAAAATCAGATACTGCTTTTGATGCTACCTTATCAGGGAAATTTCCTAGGTCAACAGTTGCTAACCCGGCCAGTCCATTGGCAGGATGGGAAGCCTATAATAATTACCTGAAATCAAATAATGGCTTGTACAGAAATGGAGATATGCTGGTAGAATTGCAGTTCACCGTAAAAGAAGATGGTTCGCCAAGCCGTATTAAAGTGCTGAGATCTCCAAACAAAGAAATGGAGAAAGAGGCTATACGGTTACTGAATGCGGGACCAAAATGGATCTATGACAAAAGCAAGAATAAAGGCATGTTGAAGATAACTTTCTAAACTCTTATTGAATTGAAAAGGCCATCCTATTCATACGCTCATCTATTAATCAAGTTATTCCATGTACAAAGTTTCCAAATTTTTAGAAAAAGATATAGATAAGCTTATTGCGTTTATACAATCAAACCCTTTTGCGGTATTGATAGGCTCAATTGACCATATTCCATCAGCTACGCAGGTTCCCTTGCAAGTACAAAGGGATGGAGATCACATTAAACTGATTGGTCATGTCATGAAAAAAACCGACCATCATGAAGCATTCTTGGCCAATGAGAATGTATTGGCCCTGTTTACGGGGGCACATGCGTATATCAGCGCCTCTGTTTATGAAAATCCGGCTTCGGCCTCTACTTGGAATTACAGGTCGGTACAGGCAAAAGGAACAATTAGGCTACTGGACAATGATGAGACCAGAACAGTGATCAAAAACCTGACAAATGAGTATGAAGCACAGGATAGCCCGGCAGCTTTTCATGTGATGTCTGATGAATATATTAATCAACATTTAAGGGCAATTGCTGGTTTTGTGATTACGGTAACACAGATAGAAGGTATTTTCAAATTGAGCCAGAATCATTCATATAGCAATAGGGAAAATATTGTTAATCAACTTTCGCAAAGCGATGATGCCGGGGCACAAGAAATTGCAAAACAGATGAAGGACTTAAATTGTTAGGTTGCTTTATTGTTGAATTTAGGACTTTTTCCCGCTGACTACACAGATTTCTTCCACAGATCTCTGCCGATTTTAGGACTTTCTACTTTCAACTTCTTTAGCATTCAGGTAAACTAATAGGAATATTAGTAGCTAAACCGCCATCAGAAGTTTCTTTGTATTTAGAGTTCATATCTAGTGCGGTTTCCCACATGGTATTTACTACGGCATCTAAACTTACTTTTGCCTTGTCGGGATTACTCTGTAAAGCCAACTGGCTAGCGGTAATGGCCTTAATAGCCCCCATGGTATTGCGTTCAATGCACGGTATTTGCACCAAGCCGCCAATAGGATCGCATGTGAGCCCCAAATGGTGCTCCATGGCAATCTCTGCAGCCATAAGTACCTGTCGTTGCGAGCCGCCCAAACATTCGGTCAGTGCCGCCGCCGCCATTGCCGATGATACGCCAATTTCGGCCTGGCAACCACCCATGGCTGCGGAAATGGTGGCTCCTTTTTTAAAAATACTGCCTATTTCACTGGCGCAGGCAATAAACTGGATAATCTTATCTTCGCTATAACCATTACAAAAGGTGGTGAAATATTGCAATACCGCAGGAATTACACCAGACGCCCCGTTGGTTGGCGCAGTGACTACTCTTCCAAAAGCTGCGTTTTCTTCGTTTACGGCAAGGGCAAAACAGCTTACCCAATCTAAAATATAATTAAATCCATTACCTCCATTTCGTATAGCAGTTACCCAGCTGTTGTAATCTGTATAGGCCTGATCGCCAATCAAGCGTTGGTTCAGTTTGGCAGCACGACGGGCCACGTCTAATCCGCCAGGTAAAAAACCTCCAGTGTGGCATCCCCTATAAATACATTCCTGGATGACTTTGTAATGCTGAAGGATCCCTTTCTTGGTTTCTGCTTCGGGGCGCCATGCAGCCTCGTTTTCCATCACAATTTCACTCACCTTTAAACCTGTAGACAGGCACCAATGCAAAAGCTCGCTGGCCTTTTCTATGGGAAATGGCAGTTCTACCTGGTCTTTTTCACTTTGGTTTTCCCCCTCCTTCACTACAAACCCCCCGCCTATACTGTAATAGGTTTCGGAAATGGCCTTGCCCGAAGAGAGAAAGGCTTGAAAGGTGACCGCATTTGGATGAAAGGGCAGACTTTCGGAGAAAAGGAAAATCAGGTCTTCATGATAGGAAAAATTAATTTCGAATTGCCCGGACAAGGATAATTTTTGATCATTCTTGATTTGTGCTACGGTACTATCAATGGCATTTACATCAAAAGTAACGGGATCGCCACCAGAAAGTCCCAACAGAATGGCGATATCGGTACCGTGTCCTTTTCCGGTTTTGGCCAATGAGCCATATAGTAGAATTTTGACCTGTTCTACATGGTCTAACAGATTTTGGTCGGCCAAAGATTTGGTGAACTGCTGGGCAGCACGCCAAGGCCCCAAAGTGTGAGAACTCGATGGGCCAATTCCTATCTTAAAGATGTCAAAAACTGAAATTTGTTCATTAGGCATAATACAAAGCTACGATTGTTTTGTGATTTGAAGTATAGTGAAAGTTTTGTTTGTCATTAAATAAGATTTGGTGACAATATTCGAGCCCTTTTAAAATCATTTATATATTTGTGCAGAAGACGAAAACATTGTGTTTGTTAGTCTTATTATTTATCTAAATAGCAGCGTTGTGATACAAGAAAGCACCTACGGAGATAATATTGAATATTGTAGCGCTAGCTTAGGTAAAAGATTGGCCAACTATATCATTGATTTGATCGCTTTTTATATTATCATTTTTTTTGCCGGGTTTATCATGGAGTTGGCTTTTCCGGGAATTATCTCGGCAGCAAACATTAATGGTTTGCTAGATAAGTTGCTAACTTTATGCCTGTATGGTTTGGTAATGTTTATTATCGAGATGGTTTTTCAGGGAAAATCGTTGGGCAAATTGATTACTGGAACAAAAGCGGTGAATAGGAATGGCGAAATACCAACGATTAACCAGTTTTTAGCAAGAAATTTTATAAGAGCAGTTCCGTTTAACGCATTTAGTGCTTTAGGAAGTCCTTGCTCTCCATGGCATGATAACTGGTCTGATACAATTGTTGTTGACGAGAAATTATTAAATCTTCAGCAGAGAAAGGATGTTTTTTTCGCTGAGCTTAAGAACAAGCCATTATAAAAAGCATTTGAACAAACTTATAACCTACTTATCTCTTGAAACCAACTTTTCTGTTCATCTTTTTACTGATTTATAGTTTTTGTGTTAATGCACAAAAAAAGAAGTATACTTTCTTTTTTAAGGATAACGGCGTAGAAGTACAGCATTTGGATAGTGCTGATTATATTCGTAATATAGAAGCCCCAGCTGCGGGGGAATTTCATTATAGAATTGAAGAGACTTTCCGTAACGGTATCAAAAAGCTGGACGGTCGCCTATCATCTTTCAGTCCAAACTTGATTTTTGAAGGTTTGGTTTACACCTATTACAGAAACGGTGGCCAGGAAACCATTATAAAATATGTAGAAAACAAACCTGTAGATACTGCACATTATTTTTTTGCAAATGGAGCCGTTCAAAAACAAGTAGAATATTTGCCAGCTAAAACCTCAGAACAAGAAATTGGACCTAAGGCTAAGTTGGTTTATCAAGCAGATTCTTTAGGGAAAGTTTATGTTAAAGGAGGTTATGGTCATTTAGTTGAGCATACAGAACTTGCTAAAGATACCTTGGTTGAAGAGGGCGATTATGAAGATGGTTTTAAATATGGCAGATGGACAGGGAAACATCTTTCGGGCAAATCTAATTTCGTTGAAAACTATGTTTCTGGAAAACTAATTGAAGGTGTAAACACCGTGGATGATAGTGTTTATAAGTATAAAGTGGTTGAGGTTATGCCACAATTTGAAGGAGGACTAGCCAAATTTTATAAATATTTGAGCAAGAGAGTAAGGTATCCTGATGATGCCTTGAGAAAAAATATCTCAGGAGTTGTAGTAATCAGCTTTATTATAGAGAAAGATGGACGAATAACAGAAGCTAATATTATACGGTCAGTTTATCCTTCAATTGATAAAGAAGCTATCCGTGTTATTTTATCTTCGCCAAAATGGATACCGGGTATACAACGTGGTTTGCCTGTCAGGGTAAAATATAATATCCCATTAACTTTTGGACTAGGATTTGAATAAATTTTAATTATAAACACCCTTAAATATGAAAAAAGTAACAGGCATTGGTGGTGTATTTTTTAAATGCGATAACCCACAAGATATGAACGAATGGTACGCCAAAAACCTTGGATTGGCTACCAGTGCATATGGAACAACATTTGAGTGGCGACAGGCCGATAATCCATCAAAAGAAGGATCAACATCTTGGTGTACTTTTCCGCAGGATACGAAGTACTTCAATCCATCAAGCAAGCCGTTTATGATTAATTACCGGGTGGAGAATATTGTTGCCCTGGTAGAAGAACTCAAAAAGAACAACGTGACCATTGTTGATGAGATTGCAACATACGATTATGGTAAATTTGTCCATGTGCTCGATCCGGAAGGGAATATTATTGAGCTTTGGGAACCCAAAGATGATGTGGATCAGGATAGTGTGTAAGAGTAAGCATTCTTGGGGCGTACCCCCTAAAAAAAGCACTGGCCTTCCCCTTTTAGGGAAGGCCAGTGCTTTAGCGGATTAAATCTTGTTGGAGGGGCGTATTTTTTGCTGTTATAACTGACTTTGTATAATACGCAATTAAGTTTAGATCATGTTCCTGGTAATCTTTCCCTTGATGATGTAAAGGGAGAGGATATCGGCCTTGTTAATAATGGTATCGCCCTTAAAATTAGGGTTTGACGACTTGAGCACAATTTTTTTCGAATCAGGGTGTTCATGTATGATTTTGATACATTTCAGCTCGTTCGCATTTTCGTTGGTCATAATAACATAGGCCTCGCCCCATTGGATCACGTCAATGTTCTTAACTTCTTTAACCGCTATAATTTCTCCAGAAGCATATTTGGGGTACATACTATCTCCATATACCGGAAGATAGGCTGTACAATCGTTAAAGGGCCTGTAGTTCACAAAATAATCAGGCTTTTCTTCCATTACCTGTAGCGTTTTACTTCTCGTGTCAGATAAGTTGATGTTATAATAGGGCACACCGATATCACTTGTAGCAATAGGACCTGTTTCAAGGAATTGGTTACCTTCCCCACTTTCCAACCATTCAATGTTTACGTGCAGTGATTGTTTCAGTTTGTATTTTATAGCATCTGAAATTTTCATTCCTCCCTTTGCCCTTAAAATATCTGATAATGATCCAGGTTGGATCCCAAGTTTATAGGCAAAATCTTTCTGCGTAATATTCAATTCTTTGACAATTAATTTTAGTCTCTGATTTTCAGTTTGTTGTACTTTTTGTTTGTTCATATCTAATTTTTTATTAGATAATGTTAGATATATCTAATATATTTGAATGGCTAAAGGAAATTAGCGAAATAATTTTAGCCATTCACCTCAAATTTTTATACTATGGGCAAGATAGCAAAATCGGCAAAAAGATTACTCAACAAAGTAGTAAATAAAAGCTATGTGTATGATTTTATGGATGATCCACATGAGTTTTTACAGACCTTTTTTAATTTCACCACGCTAGAGGAGTATCTGGAAACATTAAAGAATTGGCATAAATTAATGTATAGTGATAAGATTGAACCAGTAACCAATCCAGCCAATATATTGTTCGATCATAAAATGACCTGTAACTTGGTTAATGCAGCTTGGTTGCTCCAGTTTCAAGAGCAGACGGTGGTTGGTGAACTGCTTAAGTGCTCTCCCGTAGATCAGGAACGCTATTTGAACGAAGAGAGGGCGCAGTTGAAAACCTATCCCAAAGGGCTAACAAAAGAAGAATTACTGGATCCATACCATGTCGTTAAAAATAGCTTCAGCACTTTCAGCCTTAAGGAATATCACCAATATTTATATCATTGGTTAAATGAAAGTTTAAGTACCTGTAGAAGCACAGATGGCCAACGTTCGAATAAAAAAATATATAGAAATTTGCGCAAATTAGCAGGAAGCTGTTGGCTGATCCTCCAACGAGAATCAGGAAATATAACCCTTACTGCAAAGCCCCATGATAGGCCTATTTTTAAGGAGGAGAAAAATACTGTTATAGGAGAAACGCCGGAAGAAAAAGTGTTAAAATTACTTCCCAATCTGAAAAGGTTTATGGATGCCATATCGCCCTTGCGCTTAAATATCAGTTTGAGGAAGATGTTGGTTGATTACTTGCTTTATAATATTAATGGCTTGCCTACCGATGCTGAAAATGTATTAAGCGATTTTTATTGGCTTACCGATTTTGTAGATGAAATTCAGGAAAATCTGGTCACTACATTTGAATAGGAGGGGAGATGGAAACAGTTGAATATTTAGCGAATACAACAGGCACTGTTAATGAGGTTGACCATCATCGTATTGTTGAACTCTTTTTTGATAAATATACCCATTCGGATATTTATCATAAGCTCTCTTCACTTTATAGATTGTACCGTACTCAATCTAATGTTACAGAGGCAGCACTATGTGATCAACAAAATTTTCTGGAGAGTCTGATGGATCTTTTAAGGAGCATGAGTGCCATCTCACAGGATGTGAAAGGTATACATGATATTAGCAAGTTTGCATTCCGTGCAGAATATACAGTGATGTCTTTGAACGGCATCATATCACTATTAAAAGAGGCTATTCCCATAGGTACAATTTACAACATCAGTAAATCCATCCAAAAACCAGATCTTATTATCGTATTGGAGAAATCATGTACCAAATGCTACGAGGAGTTTGAAGATATGCTCAGTCTGTCTCTTTTGGGCTACCCAGATGGCGTTTGCACCATCCATAGCTATGGAAGTTTATGCCACCAGATCAACACCGGAAATTTTTTCTATAATTCGGTCTGTATAGAGGATAATATAGTATACAGGAAAGATAATGAGGTTATTGTCAAAAAGTTTTCGCCAGAATTGTTTGTCAAGATAAGATTGAATATAGAAAGTATTTTTAAGGCCGATATGGAAAGGGTGGCGGGATTTTTGAAGGGAGCAGATTATTATCTGGGCATACAGGGATGTACCATGCCGGTTTTTATGCTGCAACAAGCTTGTGAGCTTACCTACCGCTGCCTGTTGAACGTACTCAAAGGAAAGGACATCAAGTGCCATTCGCTTTATGTACTGCGAAAAAATGTAAGGCGGTTTGCCCCAGAAATTATTGGCGTATTTTCTATGGTAGAGGAGGAGGAACTAGCCTTTTTGAAATTATTGGAAGAAGGGTATACCAAGGCCAGATATCAACGTGAATATGAGGTCGATCGATCCACTATTCTTTTTTTAAGAGATAAATTGAGGGAATTATACCAAAAAGTAATTCACTTATTTGATTATAAAATGGAAAGCTTTAGTTGCGAATTTAATAATGTAGGCCCGCTTGCTATATAGAACTAAATGCTAGGGCAAACTTGATGATGGATTATCATTAAGGTTATATTTTTTTCTTAATACATTGCTGATGGTGTTGGCATTTTCAATAATTGTTTCAGGATAGCCTAATGCTGTTAAAATGGCAATTCCATTTTTGTTTTTTAATAGGCCTGCTTTGATTTTGTAATCGAAAATAAGACGGGTGTCTGCCGCTCTTTCCTCGAATGAATAAGTTAGATATTCTGGACCAAGTAGTTCTGCAAGTTCAAGGTCATGTGTGGAAACAAATACAAAGTTCTTATGGCAGGTAAGATAGGATAAAATGGCCTTTGCTGCTGAAATCCGTTCTATGGTATTGGTCCCTCTAAAAATTTCATCAATAATAACGAGGCTGTTTGTTTGCTGAGCACTTTTCTCTAAGATATTTAATATGGATAAGGCCTCTGCCTGAAAATAACTTTTATGTTCTTCTATATTGTCATTAATTCTAATGCTGGTAAAAATGGACATAAAAGGCGCCATGGAATTTTTGGTACATGAGGTAAACAGGGTTTGCGAAAGGATGGCGTTGATTACAATTGCCCTTATGAAAGTGGTCTTTCCAGACATGTTCGAACCGGTAATTAAGTTGCCTTGACTAAGCGAGGCTATTATAGAGTTAGGTATACAGTTTTCAATCAATGGGTGGTATAGGTCAACTAATTGCAGCTTGTCGGTATTGGCCGTAAAATTGGGCTTGGAATAATAGGGGAGGCCAACCCTTAGCGATTGGATAGAAATGGCAGTGTCTATTTTGGTTATATAATCAAATAGAAGCTTAATATTTGCTTTTTGCTGGTTAATATTATTGATGGACACCAGGAACATTAGTGGTTCTATGAGCAGTAAGGTTTTAATAAGCTCGAATATGCCGGATGAGATATCTGTGGAGTCGTTCTTGGTAGCATCATCCTGAAAATTGATGAAACTTAATGTTTTTCTGAGCGGCTTTAACTCTTTTAAACTTTTTGCTATTGTATCGGCATTTTTAATAAGCAAGCTACATTTTTGGGCCACTCCCATTAATAGATAAAGTTGGGGTAGCGAATGTACGTATCTGGCTATTTTCTTTTTATTGGTATAGTGTATGTAGAAATTAAAAAAAGTAAGGCCAAGTGTAATTAAAAATAAATATTGGTTTCTTTCGGTAATGGTAAATACAAGTGATAATAGCCATAATATGCCTGCTGCCTTAATGTATATGGCTAGCCAGCTTTGGTAAAGTGCGTGGTACACAGAGGTAAAAAGTTCATGTATATAATAAGCATTTCTATGGCTTAACTTAATTAGTTCGGCCTCGCACTTTATTCTTAAATCATCGTCAGATTGAAATTGTTCTGTAAGGCCGTCTAATTCATGCAATAGCTCCAAGTTTTTTTGGCCTTTCCTTAAATGTTGATAAAGATATTGTTGGCCAGGCTTTGAATTGGTTCTGTCTATATAGGCAAAGAGTTTTTCAAGGTCAATATCTTGAGCTATTTCATCGGTTAGCATTTCTCCCGTATGCTGATGGATGCACTCGTGGTATTGGGAGATTAGCTTGAAATTTCTGTCTTCAATTGTAGGCTTGCCCCATTTATCGATAATATATGTTATTCTCTTTAACTTTTTCTGCTTGTTCTGGTATTGTAAATAGCATATAGCTATAATACCTGCGGCCAAAGCTACAATGAGATAGAGCATAACTTAAAAATCAAATTCAATTATGCTACTGTCCTGTAACATGGCCTCTACAAATTCATGGTGGTGCTTTGGATTTCCAATGACATCCCAAGTGCCGGTAATTACCCCATTGGCCAATTGATGTTTCCCACGGCTAGGTTTTAGCCGATGCTGCTTGAAGATCAGTTCGTAGTTGTCCAGATCTTTATTCTGGTATTTTTTAACAATTCTATAGGTGCGTTTGGTAAAGCGTCTCTCTGCAATGTTCTCAATATAGGGGAACACCAGTAGGGAAATAAGTACCACAATGGTAACCCCAATGGCCTGTATAAAATAGCCTGATCCAACAGCCATTCCAATAGCGGCCACAATCCAGATGACACAAGCAGTAGTTAATCCTTTGACCCTATTTTCTTCTTTGAAGATGACGCCCGCACCCAGAAAGCCAATGCCGGTGACAATGTTAGAGGCAATGCGATCATGACTAACATCACCTATTTTAATAGACAAGACCGTGAAAAGGGCGGCACCGAGACCTATCATGATCATGGTTTTTAATCCTGCCGATTTGCTACGGTATTCGCGTTCGGCTCCAATAAGACCACATAATAGAATGGTCAACAAAAATTTATTGACTTCTACAATTGTAAGAAACTGATTTCTATCGCCTAATACTTCCCACATAATTAAATGAATTGCAGGGTTAAGATAGTGAAAAAGGATTAGGGTGCAAAAATGAAAGCATAAGTAGCCATTTTTTGGCTGAATGTTTTTTATTCTAGGGGGACAATCTCAGGAAATTACCCTTCCAAACCGCTGAGTTTTCCAAAGTGAGGGGGAGTAAAATGAGACACCCCTCAGCATGAAATGCTGAGGGGTGCTAAAATTTTTTTAAGCCATTAGTTTATAATGCATTTACGTAAGTGGTAATATAATTAGCCCTTTTTCTTAAATAAGTTTTAAGGTTCTTTTTTATTTGTGGAAAGTTGCTTGCAAATGGGCTCCATTCTGTATCAAAATGCCATCTTTCAGACTTCCATCGCTTAAGATCTTCGGATTGAGACACTCTCATCGATGCGGCATAAAATTCAATATATTTCAATAGCTCATCAAGTTTGTTGTTCTTATAGTTGGTCCAAGTTGATTTGTATAGGCTTTTAACTTCAGGGTCGTTTAAGAACCTATTGAAAAATAGGGCTCCAATCCTGCTGTCTCCAGACTTTAAAAGTGGTATTGTCGTATAGTCGGGGGTGAAATATTGCCGTGTGCCTTCATCTAGGCCAAAACTCCAGTCAAAATCCCAAATAGGGCCCATGGTATATTTTCCATTGGCAGTTTTGTTCATGTAGACGCTTTTGGGATGGTTCATTTCTAGGTTGCCCGTAAGGTTGTAAACAATAAGGTAGTTAACCAATTGTTGCTTGTCGAAGAAATTGCCATAGTTGTTGTTTGGAAAGTTGCTGGATTTAACTAATGCTTCAAAATCCTCGAAGTTTTTTTTGATACCATTGAACTGTTCCTGGCTTGCTATATCTGGGCTTTTTATCATGACCGGTAAATTATAGGCTGCGGATTTAAATTGATAGCTTTCGTCAAAGTAAGTATCTAGCTCTAGCAGTACCCCATCATTACCAATGTTTACCCTTCCAGACTTGACCTCAATTTGTTGGGTAAGATTGTAATTGCCCTGATAAACACCATTAAGAGTTACATCTACCGGCGTAATGGTATTGGTAAATGGCATGCCTAATTGTTGTCCTATTTTCATAGCCGCGGCATTGGTCATAAAAGTATAGTCTTGGTAGTTTGCCAATAACACCCAGTCTTTAGCTGCTTCTAGTCCAAAAATAGCTGCTGCTTTATCTAGTTTAACCCTGTAAGGCTTTTTTGGCTTGTTCCAAGTACTATTTCCACGGCCCTTGATGCGCATGGTGCTAATGGCAAGGTCGCTGTTTACATTTTTGCCATCAATTTTTATGGTTCCATTAAGATAATCATCTTTACTTATAATCTCTTGCCCACCGGTTGTTTCGATATAAATGTGAGGAATAATGGCAGGAACGCTTTCGTCTAGTTTGGCTTCTTCTACAATTTCTTCTGGAATTTCTTCTGTTGGTTTCTGTTTTTTACATGAAAGAGAAAATATTGTAATTAAAGTAAGTAGTGCGTAAATTTTAAATTTCATATTTGCTTTATAGAATTGTGAAATAGGAGGGTATTTTATTCAACTGATTGCGTGTTAATTTTCCCAAATTTCCATTGGGGGTTAGATGGGTTTGGAGGTCTAGATCATTTTTTGTAGTTGTAGGGGCAGTTTTAAATGGTTTTAGTTCTACTTTTTGCAATAATTAGTCCATTGTTTATGCTTGTCTGAATATTTGGTTAAATTTTTGGGCTTTTAAGGGGGCTAAATTAAAAATCCCTCAAAACTTTCGTCTTGAGGGATTTTTGGTATGTTGATTTTGATAAACTCAGCATTGCATTTTTATTGGCCGTCCTGATTATCAGATTAGGGTATATTACATCATACCGCCCATGCCGCCACCCATTGGAGGATGTGCACCTGCGCCAGCGCCTGCTTCTTCAGGCTCGTCTGCCAATACTACTTCGGTAGTTAATAGCATTGCTGCAATTGAAGCGGCATTTTCTAAGGCTACACGAGATACCTTGGTTGGATCAATAACACCAGCACCAATTAAATTTTCGTAAACATCAGTACGTGCATTGTAACCAAAATCTGCTTTACCTTCTTTTACTTTTTGTACTACAATAGAACCTTCAATACCTGCATTTTCACAGATTTGACGTAAAGGTTCTTCGATAGCACGTTTAACGATAGCGATACCAGTAGTTTCGTCTTCGTTATCGCCTTTTAGGTCAGCTAAAGCTTCTACCGCACGGATGAAAGCTACACCACCACCTGCTACAATACCTTCTTCTACCGCTGCACGAGTGGCATGTAAAGCATCGTCAACACGGTCTTTTTTCTCTTTCATTTCCACTTCAGAAGCTGCACCAACGTACAATACCGCAACACCACCTGAAAGTTTAGCTAAACGTTCTTGTAGTTTTTCTTTATCGTAGTCAGAAGTTGTAGTTTCTATTTGCGCTTTGATTTGGCCAACACGGGCTTTAATATCATCTGTTTTGCCAGAACCATTGATTACTGTAGTGTTATCTTTGTCGATAACTACTTTTTCTGCAGTACCTAAGTAGGTTAGATCAGCATTTTCTAATTTATAACCTCTTTCTTCAGAAATTACAGTACCACCAGTTAAAATAGCGATGTCTTCTAACATTGCTTTTCTTCTGTCGCCAAAACCTGGAGCTTTAACCGCTGCCACTTTCAGTGAACCACGAATTTTGTTCACTACCAAAGTAGCTAAAGCTTCGCCATCCAGATCTTCAGCAATAATTAAAAGCGGTTTACCAGTTTGAACTGTTTTTTCCAATACTGGCAACAATTCTTTCATGTTGCTGATTTTTTTGTCGTAGATTAAAATATATGGAGAATCTAATTCAGCTTCCATTTTATCTGCGTTGGTTACAAAATATGGAGAAAGGTAACCTCTATCAAACTGCATACCTTCTACCGTTTTTACTTCAGTTTCGGTACCTTTTGCTTCTTCAACAGTAATTACACCGTCCTTGCCTACTTTTTGCATGGCTTCAGCAATTAAGGCGCCAATTACTTCGTCGTTATTTGCAGAGATGGCAGCCACTTGTTTGATTTTGTTGTTGTCATCGCCAACAGCTTGCGATTGTGTTTTTAAGTTAGCCACAACTGCGCTAACTGCTTTGTCGATACCACGTTTCAAATCCATTGGATTTGCACCAGCAGCAACGTTTTTAATCCCTGCGGTAACAATTGCCTGAGCTAAAACGGTAGCTGTTGTAGTTCCATCACCTGCAATATCTGCAGTTTTAGAAGCGACTTCTTTAACCATCTGAGCACCCATGTTTTCGATTGGGTCTTTCAAGTCAATTTCTTTAGCTACAGTTACACCATCTTTAGTGATGGATGGTGAACCAAATTTTTTGTCGATGATTACATTACGACCTTTAGGACCTAAAGTTACTTTTACTGCGTTTGCCAAGGTATCAACGCCTTTTTTCAGTGCGTCTCTAGCTTCAACGTTATATTTTACCTGTTTTGCCATTGCTTAATTTTATTTGAAAGTTTTAATGTTTTAAAGTTGAAAAGTTTTTCAACTACTAATCAATTAACATTGCAACATTTTAACGTTACAACATTTCAATTTTTATCCGATTACAGCGTAAATATCACTTTCACGCATAATCAAGTATTCTTTGCCTTCGTGAGTAATTTCAGTTCCGGCAAATTTGCCATACAATACTACATCACCAACTTTAACGGTCATTGGTTCATCTTTTTTACCAGCGCCAACAGCAACCACGGTTCCTTGTTGAGGTTTTTCTTTAGCCGTATCAGGAATATAGATGCCTGACGCGGTTTTTTCTTCGGCAGGAGCAGCTTCTACTACAATCCTGTCGCCAATTGGTTTTAAATTTAAAGCCATAACTCTATAATATTATTTAGTTTTTTAATGTGATTTTATGCTTTATAGATTATCAGTTTTTGTGCCAAGCTGCTTTTGCTTGCCAAATTTACACAGCTTGTCAGTCTGCCTGAAATTTGTGAGATTGTTGTGTGTCAGTCTGACAGTTTACAGGTGATCTTTATCATTTTTTGGCCAGTTCTGGTTCATCGATTCTGGTATAGGTTTTAGATTTAGGAACGACAAGAATAAGCTCAGAGATCAAAGTTCCCCTGTGGGTTTCTCTCGAAAATTTTAATGGAATGGCTTCCGTTGTGCAGCGTTTCACCTTTGTTTAGTATAATATCTGATTCATATTTGGTTACCAATAATAATCCTCCATTACATTTGATCAAGATTTTTTCGTAAGGGAATACTTGTACAATATCGCCAATATTTGAATCATCGTATCCGAACTCTGAAAAATCGAACACCTGAGCACTAATTATTTTTACCCTTATTCCCTTATTTACAAATGTGAATGCACCATTAAATGGATAGCTAACAGCTCTAATAAATCTTTCGATGGTATAGACATCCTGCGACCAATCGATCAAGCTATCGGATGGGCTTCTTTTAGGGTAGTAAGTTGGCATTACCTGAATGTTTTGTTCCTTTAACTGAAATTGATGATGGAGCAGGTCGTCGATGTTTTTTTTGATGAGATATAGCATTGACAAGCTATTTTTTAGGTGTAGTGTTTCTGCATTATCTACCTCGCCGATCTGAAATTTATAGGTGTCCAAGACCTGCCCACTATCTATTCCTTTATCATATTTAAAAAGAGAGGTATAGAATTGTTTCTTTCCTTCTATAAGCGCCCAGTTTAAAGGAGATCGGCCTCTGCCCAAAGGTAAGCCCATTGCACTGCCATGCATGCCAAAGGCACCTATGGTAAGTAGGTCAAGAATATTTTCGGGAATGAGCCTTTGCCAGCCCATTACAAAGCATAGGTCAATGCAGTTGTCTTTAAAGAATAGGTAATCAATATCTCTGTTCAGGCTGTAGCTAGAGGCAACATGATAGGCAATCTGATTTTGTTGGCAAAAGGGCCGTAGGTCCGTATAGTCGGCAACTTCGTTTCTTTTTGCCATATCTGCATCTATGGTGACCAAACAAAATATGTTCAAATGGCTGATCAGGTTTTCTAGTAAAAACTGGGTTGTTGACTTACACCCTATTATTGCAATTCGTTTAAACATGATCTGAGATTTTTCTAAATGGAATAGAATTGTCGTAGAAATATTGCTTAAGGCTTGTTTTTTTTTGACTGAAATGCTCGGTTAATATTTCTAGGTTGTTATTTCCTTCTACAAACCACCAAATGGGATGCGTTAATAAATGAATGGAATGGAGGTTGCTGAACTCTTCCGATTCTATTGGATTTCCAAAACGCCATGCCCCGGTAGAATCGGCAAAATACTTAATGTCCTTAAAGTATTTTTTTTGGTAAGTATGCGGTATATTGGCAATAGGTTCATCATGGTTTTGAAAAAAATCATTTGGTCTGTGTATGCTTATGATATCTATTTCGGTGTTAAAAACATGTTTGAAATAAGTTATTTCCTCAATGAAGCCTTCTTTAAAATCATCATAGATACTTGGGTCGAAATGTATACTAATGTCATGCCCCATATGCTGAATAGCTTTAATAAGATCGAAATTAGGTTTGCTAAAGGGGTTGTAGAATTCCGATCTCAGTAAAAAAAAGAAAGTGCTTTGTATACCAAGCTGCTTTTCTACCAAAGCTGCTTTATAAGCAAATGATATATCGAAATCGATATCGTGCCGTAATACGATCTGGCCATTTTTATCTTGCGGTTCCCTGAATTTTTTAAAAGTATATCCCCTCTTAAGGAAAGCGGAAAGAAAATCGGAATAGGAACCTAAACAGTTGTATTTTGTATTTAGGAGCGATAAAGATTGAGGGTTAATCATATTGTTAATGGTATTTTTAAGTTAAGGCCAGACCAATTAGGGTTAAATATAAAATGATTTTAATCATTTCTGCTAAAACCTAAATCCCATAGTTACATAGCTTAAGGTGCTTTCGTTCGAAGTACCCAATACGGCTTGCAACATAATCAGGTCGGCAGGGGAGAAGAACAGGCCTCCGCCATATCCATTGTGCCATGTATTAGATTGTATACCCTTGGACCAAACTCTTCCAACGTCGTGAAACCCGATTAGCCCTATTTTTCCAGGAAAAAGATAGGAGTTGAAATCGAGGACCTTTAACCTTACTTCAAAGTTGTTATAAGCGAGGGTAGTTCCTGTAAAGCGGCCCCTATAGAAACCACGCAAATTGATTGAGCCACCTAATTTTACCATTTGAAAAAATGCTGGATCGCCAAAGGCAAAGCCAAAGCCACTTCTGTTGGCAATGGTTAAAACTTCATGCTGGTCTGGATTTATATAGGCGCTTAAATCAGTGTTGAAAATGCCCGATCGTTTCTGTTCGCCATTGAGCTGTTGCAGCCCAGTTAAGCTGCTTTGCCAATATATTCCTTTCGTAGGTTGTAGGGGGTGGTTTCGGGAATCGTAGGTAGCGGCAAACCGAAGTCCTGTATACCATTTGGTGCCAAATACATTCTCACTAGGGAACTGCTGGTCGAACAAGGCTAGGAATTTTTCGCCATTATTGGATAGCGAGCTATTATAAAATTGTGCGGCAATACCTGCGCTCAGTTCTAGTTTGCCAAAGGTGTGTTGTAAGTTTATATCTGCATCTACCAGGTCATACCTGTTCCTAAAGAAAGGTATTTTTTCATCCTGGTCATCGTCTTTTTTATCTTTATTGTATTGAACAAACTTGGTATTGTTTCCAATGCCAAAAAAATTACTTACGTTATTTGGACCCAAAGAAGAGAGCTTAATGTTTAGATCATTGTTCCCGATAAGTTTTTTCCAGTCTGCCTCATAAGTAATGAAAAATGACTTTCTGGCCAGTGAGTATTTTGATATCAGTTCATGTCTAAAAGCATAAGGTTCACGTCTAAAACCCTGTTTGGTATCTCGAAAACCAAAATTGACAGAAACACCGATATCATTGTTGTACTCTGGTAAAATAATGGGTTCAAATCGATCATAAACAAAGCTTTTCCGGTCATAAGAATTAACAACGGTGTCTTTTCCTAAACGAATTCGAGCTAAATCCTTATTTGGAAGAACATTTTTCTCGTCCTTTCTATCGTAGATAAATAGCTTCTTTTTATTGGTAAATTCAGGATTGATCTCGAAAATGTCTTTGTCATCACCCCCCACCAAACGTACTTTTATCCCTGACTTTCCCTCTCCCTCAATTTTAAAAACATCGTTTCCTTTAAAACCATATAGCCTTATTTCTTTAGTCACCTTCGGATCGAAAATGCGGTCATATATGGTTTGCTCTATACTGCCATCTTTTTTTGTCTTGTTAACCGTGAGGTGAATTTTCCCTTCACTAAGATAACGCAATATAAATTGTTCATGTTTGTCGCTTGCAGGTACTTCCACAAAAATAGAGATAAAGCGATAGTAGGCCAAGGCCTGTTCCTTTAGCCTATTTCTCCTTTGGATGAAAGTTTTGGCCAGTTCTATACCAGAGATATTATATATTTCTGGGGGCATGCGTCTCATGGCCTCGTAAATTAATGTGTCTGTAAGCTGTTGCTGTACATATTCAATTTGTGCTTGCCACTCTTTTTCACTTAGCCCATTTAAAAAAGACCTATCAAAATATCTGGCATTGAAATTCCAGCCGTTAATGTCTCTTATTTCTTCTTTATAGGGCTGGAATTTCGACTTAAGCCATTGATGGGAGACTATCCAGGGGAAAAGTCCTGATGTTTTATAGAATACCTGATCTCTATCTCTGGGTATTGGAGCGTACTGGATTTGTTTGCTGATCTTGGTCCTATCCCATCTCCACTGGTCCTCATGGCGATCCCAATCGCCCAATAGCATGTCCAATAGTCTGGCCCTAAGTACCAACTGTTGATCAATAGTCACGTCGTTATCCTTCTGTAATTCGTTGATCAACTTATCCGTATTGATGCTTTTTTCTGTTTCATCAGGAATTCTTTCCTCGAATAAAAATACCTGATTGGCAAAGTCCTTTCTGTATTCTTCCAAACCTTCGTCATCTGCTACATATACAACTTCGGGGTTAAGGTGGGGTACCTGTAGCGCTTGGGCCAGCAGAGGCACCACCAGTGCCGCAAATGGATTGGCGGTAGAAACCTGATCCTGTAAGATATCTTTGGCAACAGTTTGTTTTAAGTTGGCCGGTAGAGCCCGCTCTGGATATTTTTGTAAGGTGCGCAAAACATACTGCCTACCGTTTTTATCCTCTAAGCGTAAAGAGCGGGTTTGCATACCTCCTCCCAATTTCACAATCTTCAGGCCTCCTTTTTCTTTCCTTATATTAAAGACCCTAATATGTACCTGACTTGCCCAGGCTTTACGGTAATTCTCTCCGAATAATAGACGATGGAATTGGCTAACCTCATTATAGGCCGGAGATACGGCTATTCTGATACTATCGGGAGTTGACTGTTGTGCATATGTAAAAATACCATGCAGCAATAACAGCGCTATCCATAATAATCGTGTTTTCAAATAAATTATTATTTATTAAGCTAAAGATAGTAAAGAGGATATCCAAAAAAGCTTAAATTGTTTCTTTTTTGAAAGATTAGTTTACGTGGTCATCGCCATAGACTCCAAATCTTAATACGAAAATAGCCATTAATAGGTTGGCCGAATAATTAAGGTTACCCCAATAAAAAAGCTACTTAACGTTTAATGGTTAAGTAGCTTTTCGTAAATAAAGTTATTAAAATTATTTTTTAGTGCTGTCGCTCGCTTTTGGAGTAGCAGCAGGTGTTGCTGATTTGCTTGCCGGAGCACCACCACCTAAGATAGAAGGTGCTGCCGCTTTGTTAATGTGCTCGTCAATTTTTGAATTGGATGCTATACCTGAACCAGATTTGCTCATGGCCGTAATGGCTAGAGAGAATACAATGATTAAAGCTAACAGTACCCAAGTTCCTTTTTCAAGAACATCGCCCGTACGCTGTACACCAAACATGTTGCTGCCTGCACCACCAGTAGCTAAACCACCACCTTTAGGGTTTTGTATTAAAACAAAAAGGCCAAGGGCAATACAAACAATGACCAATAAAATAATTAATAAGGTAATCATATATGTAATGTTGTTAAATTTTCTTTTCTAAAGATTGTATAAGGTCGGCAAAGTAACGGCTTTTTTCTGGAATTTTCAAACTTAATTTTTGATAAGTATCTATTGCCTTGTGATAAAGCATTTGCTCGATATAGACCTCGGCCAAAGTTTCAGATACCAGGTCATAGTTGTCTTCAGCACTGCTCTTTGCCTTGTTCTCATTGTTGATCTGATCTGGTTTTAAAGGTTTGATCTGAGGCTCGTTTTTAATGAAATTGTTTATGATGTCATTTCCCTTTGTGTGTGGTTGCAGTGATGCTTCACCTCCCGCTTCGTCAGTTTGGACAAAAGGTGCCTGTATATGAAAAATATGTTCTACGTATTGATGCTGAAGATCTTGAGTGCTGCCCTGCTTAATAGGAGACACGAAAGGCCTGAAAATTTGCTCGTGGTCCTTTCTGGTTTTGGCCAACCACCATAAAAAGGTGAAAGGCAATTTATCATCATCATATTTGCTTACTACTTTTTCATCTTGTTTGTCTATAGAAAAGGTAATTCTATGTACTGTAGATGGCTCAACAACATAAGTGGGTTCTTCTTCATTGAGGATTTCAGGGCTAAAACTTTTTTCAAAAGCAAAAAAATCGGCAGAAACAATGCTTTCGAGAGCCAGTTCATCGGGTGTCGCTTCGTTTGTCTTTTCATGAGAAATTCCCTTGGCCTTTTCCACTTCGTGGGCTTGATCTGGAGCTTCTACTGTTTCAATAATAGGCGTAAAGCCGGGCTTTTCTATAATTGATGGATTTTCAGCGGGTGCTTCCTGAATTTCAAATTCTTCATTGCTTTCTATGGAAGGGGTTGCTAGAAGGGCGTCTGAGCGTGTTTGAGCATTCTCCTCACTTATATAACCTTCTGGTGTGGTTATGTTTGAAAGTATTTCTTCATCAGCCACATTTAGCTTAAGCAGTGCAATTTCGCCAATTTCTTCGAAAACTTCTTGCTCATCCAATTCCTTGTCTTCAAGGACTATTTCTTTGTATACTGTCGTTTCCTTAACTGCTATCGAATCTTCCTCGGACAAATAAGAAACGTTTTCTGTGCTTAGGGTGCTTTCCTCTTCCTGCTTTTCCGTAACAATGGTGAGCTGCTCTTGTTCATGGCCTGATGTTGTTGCCTGTGTTGATGAAATGGTATAATGGTCGGCGTGTTCTATATCAGGTTTTTGTGAACTGGCTGTCATTAGATTGGCCCCTATATTTGCTTTCTTCTTTTGCCAGATAGGGTAAGTAATGATATTAAGCTCTTCAATTACAGATAGCTCTTGGGGCTCATGAATAATTGTATGCAAAATGCTACCATTATTGTAGGTCGCAGCTTTGGCAAATACCGCATTTTGGTTTTCATTATTTACACTAGCTTTTGCCAACAACAAGTAGAGTGGCTGATAGTAGGGGAATTTTTCAATTAGATTTTTCAACAATGGCGTATGCTCTTGTGTGACCAATGATGGTTTCGCGAGTAGCTTCTCCAATTGCTGCTTCATCTCTAGGTTCAACTCCATTTTGCTAAGTTAATAATTGAAAATGCAAATTTGTCTACCATTGTGCAAAAGCACGATTAAAAATATTCTCGGTAAGCTGGGTATTTACCTTTTTGATCAAACCTTGTTCAAGGCTTTGTAAAGTTCGACCTTCTAAAGTAAAATCTGTAAAGGCACTAAAGGTTTCGTCAAAACTGTTTTTTATTTTTCCCGTATCCAGACTGTTGGTGTATTTGACTGAAACGGTGATGGTCAGACGGTTTCCTCCAGCGGTTGGTCGGGTATTGTCTTGAAAAGCAATGGGTTTGATCTCGTATCCTGTAATTCTTCCTTCAAATACGGCATCTGCTTCACCTTGAGTAATGGTCAGGCTACTTTGCGTCCTTATTCTTTCTTTCAAGTCTTCCGTAAATTGCTGGCTTAGGTTGGGTACTACCAGTGGTGCATTGTTCTCAAAGAAACGAACGTTTATGGTTTTCATTCCAGGAGGGATAGAGGCCCCATTGAACTTATAACTACAGCCAATAAACGTCACCGCAATAAATAGCCAGATTATTTTTTTCATGGTTAGTTAAGATTTAATTCTTTGATTTTTCTGTAAAGTGTACGTTCCGAAATACCTAATTCCTGTGCTGCAAACTTACGCTTGCCTTTATGCTTTTTTAATGCCTTTTTGATCAGGTCAGATTCTTTATCTATTAACGATAAAGATTCTTCCACTTCTTCAGCATCATGGGCATAATTAAAATCTGTAGCATTGTTGGCCACTGGGTGTTTGATCGTGAGCGTAGGCTCTGTAGGGTTGCTTAAATCAACTTCTTGATAAAGCTGGTTAATGAACTGAGGATTGTCGGCCATGATGTGTGCCGTATTCCCGCCGTTTTGGATAATTTCAGCCACCAGTTTTTTTAACTCCATCATATCCTTCTTCATGTCAAACAATACTTTATAAAGAATATCACGTTCAGAAAAATCCTCTTTATTGCCATTTTTTATTGCCATTGGCAGATTGTTGTTCTGCTCGTTGGGAATATAGTTAAGCAATGCCTGTGCGCTTACGTTCCTGTCTTTTTCCAACACACATACCTGTTCTGCAATGTTTTTCAATTGGCGTACATTTCCGGGCCAGCTGTAATTGCTCAATAATTGTATGGCATCTGGTTCCAATTGTATGCTTGGGCTACGGTATTTATCGCTAAAGTCGGCGGCGAATTTGCGAAAGAGCAAGTAGACGTCTTCCTTACGTTCACTTAAAGAAGGGATACGTAGGGGAACTGTATTCAAACGGTAGTATAGGTCTTCGCGAAATTTGCCATTCCTTACACTATTGTAAACATCCACATTGGTCGCCGCAATAATCCGTACATCAGTTTTCTGAACTTTAGAAGAGCCTACACGTAGGTATTCACCACTCTCTAAAATTCGAAGTAGGCGTGCCTGGGTACCCAAAGGTAATTCGGCTACCTCATCTAAGAAAATGGTACCGCCATTAGCGACCTCAAAATAACCTTTACGTGCTTCATGTGCACCTGTAAAAGAACCTTTTTCATGCCCGAAAAGTTCAGAATCAATAGTGCCTTCTGGGATGGCACCGCAGTTAACCGCTATAAAAGGTCCATGTTTACGAGCGCTCAGCTGGTGTATGATATGTGAAAACACTTCTTTACCGCTCCCACTTTCGCCAGTAATCAATACCGACATATCTGTAGGGGCTACCTGTCTAGCTGTATCTATTGCACGGTTTAAAAGCGGAGAGCCACCAATTATACCGAATCTATTTTTAATATCTTGTATATCCATTTTGTTAGGTTATGAGCTACGTGTTGTGAGTTATCTGTTAAGTGCCTAAGCCCATAACCTAATAACTCGCAACCCACAACATTTCAAATCGTTTTTATTCTACAATGCTTCCAATAAGGGTAGCAGAGGTACAACGTTCTATATAAACATTTGCGTATGCTCCTGGTTTTACCGAATCGACCACAGGAAAAACCACCATGGCATTTTCATCATTACGGCCTCTATACTCTTGGTCTGATTTTTTAGAAAATCCTTCAATTAAAACCTTTACCGTTTTGCCTACGAAATCCTGAAGGCAGGCTAAGGAATCTTCCTGTTGTTTTTTGAAGATTTCGGCCAGTCTTCTGGCTTTTACATCCTCTGGTATGTCATCTGGGTATTTGCGTGCGGCTAAAGTTCCCGGGCGCTCTGAGTAAGAGAAGGTATAAGCAAAATTATAACGGGCATAATCCATAATGCTTAATGTGTCTTGATGTTCCTCTTCAGTTTCACTACAAAATCCAGCAATAATGTCGGAAGAAATGGCACAGCCAGGAATGATTTTTTTGATGGCATCGATTCTGTTAATATACCATTCACGGGTATATGTACGGTTCATCAGCTTTAGAATCCTATTGTTGCCCGACTGTACAGGAAGGTGAATATAGTTACAGATGTTTTCGTATTTGGCGATGGTGTACAACACCTCATCGGTAATATCTTTAGGATGCGAAGTAGAGAAACGAACCCTTAGTTCTGGGCTAATTTCGGCAACTAACGCAAGTAACTGTGCGAAATTTACAGCACCTACCGAATGTTCTTTAATTAAAGCTGATGGTAAATCGGTTTTGTTGCTCAATGCTTCTAGCAGGGCGTCGCCTGTTAAGGTATTCATCTCGTCAGTAGCATCATCTACTGCTTTTTTCTCTATCGCAGATGAACTCCACAAATATGAATCTACGTTTTGCCCCAATAAAGTAACTTCCCTATAGCCGTTTTCGAATAATTCTCTTGCTTCTTGAACAATGGAAAAAGGATCTCTGCTTCTTTCTCTCCCCCTGGTAAAAGGAACTACGCAGAATGAACACATATTGTCGCAACCACGCATAATGGTAACAAATGCAGTAATCCCATTGGTATTTAATCTAACCGGACTAATATCTGCATAAGTTTCTTCACGAGATAAGATTACGTTAACCGCTTTATGGCCATCTTCTACTTGGCTAATTAACCCTGGCAAATCGCGGTAGGCATCTGGACCAACTACTACATCCACCAATTTCTCTTCCTCTAAAAACTTGGCTTTTAAACGTTCCGCCATGCAGCCCAACACGCCCACAATTAATTTTGGATTTTTCTTCTTTTCTATTCCAAATTGCGATAAACGATTACGAACACGTTGTTCCGCATTCTCGCGTATAGAGCAAGTGTTAATGAAAATGACATCGGCGCTTTGGTAGTCACTAGTGGTTTCGAACCCAGTTTCAGACAAAATAGACGCTACGATTTCGCTATCTGCAAAATTCATTTGGCACCCATAGCTTTCAATGTAAAGCTTTTTGCCATCGCCACTTTTTCCTTCTAACAACATTGCTTCCCCTTGGCGGGTTTCATCATGTGTCTTATCCTGAAGCTTAAAATCTATCATTAATTATTAAAATTTTTGTAGGGCTTCAAAAATACAAAAATTAAATGATAAATGACAGAATGGCAGGAATTTTACAATCCCTTTATCGTTCTAAAACAATAATGTTTTGATTTTGTCTTTAAAGGTACAAATAGAAGAACCTTATGGACAAAACTACATTCTATCGTAAACGTAAATTCTGGTATTGGCTTGGCGGTATATTAGGTGCCATTATTATGGTGTTAGGGGTTACGGCAATGATCTTAAGTGCCAAGTGGAAACCTATGCTTACCACCAAAATAAAAGAAGGGGTTAGTAGTGCCTCTAATGGCTTATATCATATAGACTTTAAGGACATACATTTAAATCTGTTCACCGGAACTGCGATTTTAGATAGCATCATCCTTATGCCAGATACCAATGTTTTCCAACAATTAAAGCTAAAGAAAGAAGCGCCTGCACATCTTTTTAGGATAAAGTTGGCGCAACTGAAAATCTCAAGAGTGGGACTTCTTACTGCATATTTCAAAAAGCAGGTAGCATTAGGGGCAATTATTCTCGATCATCCATCCATCGATATGGTTTACCATAAAGTGCCTAAAAGGCAAGATAGGGTCAAGGACCAACGCAGTTTGTATCAACAGATTTCAAAAACCTTAAAATCAATTTCGGTGGGACAAATTAAAGTTATTGATGCTGATTTTGATTATTATAATGGGGGGAAAAAGTTGAATGCGATTAAGCATCTTTCCGTAAATGTTAAAGACATACTGATAGACTCGGCAGCCCAGTTTGATACCACTAGGGTATTTCACAGTAAAAACATAGGTTTTGAACTGGCTGGTTATAAATCTGAAACTAAAGATAATATGTATACCCTCCGGCTAGATACACTAAGGGGCTCTATTACAGGGAAAGACTTGGAAATAAGGGGTTTTAGAATGATACCTAAGCATGCTAAATTGGCATTTAGCAGAAAATATAGTTCTCAAAAAGATCGTTATGATCTAGATTTTAAAACCATCAGTCTATCGGGTATAGATTATGTAGGTCTGAACAATAATGGTGAATTAAGTGTCAAGGTTATTGAACTGGGTCCGGCCATTGTAGATGTATTTATGAATAGGGAATTGCCTCCTCCTGCTATAGATAAGGCTAAAAATTTTCCACATGTGGCCTTACAGCGCTTACCTATTCCAATGGCGGTTGAAAGGGTGAAATTGAATGAAGTGAATGTGGCCTATGGCGAATATAATCCTAAAAAAAAGGAGATTGGTACGGTAAAGCTGGTTAAGCTACAGGGTGTAATGAATAATCTAACTAATGATAGTAATAGATTGTCGGTACAGAACCATGCCTATGCAGATTTGACCACTTTTGTAATGGGGGTAGGCAAGATGAATGTAAAGATTGATTTCAACCTTACGGCAAAAAATGCGGCTTTTCACTATAAGGGAACTATTGGGGCATTTGACATGAAGGTGTTAAATGCTATTTCTAAACCATTAGGGCAAATAGAAATAGAAGAAGGGAAAGTGAGGGGGGCTGATTTTGATATTTCGGCCAACCTGAATGGTGCAAATGGCGTAGTGAATTTTTATTACAACGATTTAAAAATAAAAATGCTGGGCCAAACAGATGAAGGTAAGGAAAAGAAAAAAGGCCTACTTTCTTTTTTGGCCAATACCATCCTGATCAAAGATGATAATGTTTATGGAAAGGAGGGAAGAACGGTAAAAGTAACCCACGAGCGTGTGCCCCAAGCTTCGTTTTTTAATTTAATGTGGAAGCCTGTGTTTTCGGGAATAAGGGAAATTGTAGGTATAGGCATAGTGCCAATGAAGAAAATGCCAGCTCCTAAATCACCCATCAAAAAATAGGTGCTTTTAATAGCGCGCCACAATTGATGTTTTTTAAATAAAACTGTATCTTGGATTTGGTTAATATCCCAATCCAGATTATGGCGAAAAGCACCTTTAAAAAAAGCAGATTATTGAAGTGGATTTTAGGTGTTTTTACGGGCTTGGCCTTGGTTGTGGGAGGACTTTCATGGTACATTTCTTATCAAATTAGACCTTTTGTAAAGCAAGAACTTGGCGAAATAGTGCAAAAGGCCACCAATGGCCTCTATAGGATAGATTTTGAACAGGTAAGTACCAACTTGATTACGGGCAACGCCTATATCACAAAAGTTAAACTCATTCCTGATACGAATGTATATAAAAGATTGCTGGGACAGTCCGAAGCGCCCAACAACCTGTATTTTATTGACCTTGGCAAGTTGAGCATCAAAAAGTTCCATCCTTTTAAGGCCTACTTCGCCCGGCAGCTTGAAATAGATCTGTTGTTGTTTGATCGGCCCAAAATTACCATGATGAACAAGTCCTTGCCATTCAACGAAAATAAACCTCCACAACCAGAAAAATCGCCTTACGACTATATCAAGGCTATATTTAGCTCTTTACAGGTAAAAACCATAGACTTTAAGAATGCAAGTTTTAAGTACGTAAATAATAATGGAGAAAAACCAGATATAGATACGATTTCAAATATCAGTATTACTTTAAAGGATTGGTTAATCGATTCGCTTTCTGCTACCGACAAAAGTCGGTTTTACCTGCTCAAAGACGTATATGTGTACCTCAATGACTACACTTATGCTACGCCAGATAGCATGTACTATATCAAAATGAGCCAATTTGAATTTACCGCATCTACGGGTAGGGTAAACATTAAAGAGTTTGCACTGCAGCCAAGATATACCGAACAGGAGTTTGCAAAGGTAAATGGGTATGCAAGGGATAGGTATTCCTTACAGTTAAACCATATCGATTTATTGGGGATTAATCTGCCGGCCTATATAAAGAATAGAGAAGTGTGGGCCAATGAAATGGATATTGCCAACGGTAGGCTATCGGTTTTTAATGATAATTCATATCCTAAGCTCATTAAAGATAAAACAGGCAGGTTTCCTCATCAATTGCTACAAAAGATCAATATTCCCATTACCCTAAAAAAGATCAATCTTCAGAACTTGGACATCAGCTATGCCGAGTTTGATGCCAAAAGTAGGCAAAGGGGGAGGATCAGTTTTAATCGGACATCGGGAACAATAACCAATGTCACCAACCAGCCAAAATCTAAAAAGATCAACCCCATAATAGGAGCTAACTTGGAAACTTATTTGATGGGACAGGGAAAGCTGAATGTTGACTTCAAGTTCAATTTGTTAAAACCCAAAGCTGATTTTTCATATAAGGGACAGTTGGTGAATATGGACGGTAGGCAACTGAACTATGTTACAAAGCCACTTGCATTATTGCAGATTAAAAGTTGTATGGTGCGAAAATTTGCTTTTGATATCCAAGCTAATGAAGATTTGGCAAAAGGTACGGTTGATTTTGTTTATAATGACCTGTCATTAGGCCTCTTAAAAAAGCACGCGGGCAGGGAAAAGCTAGTGAGATTGGGTATCTTGTCATTGTTGGCGAATGCGATGGTGATCTATTCAGATAATCCTACCGCTAACGGCAAATATACCGTAGCACCAATTTACTATAAACGTAAGCCAACCGGTTCTTTTTTCAATTTTGTTTGGAAAACCTTGTTCCAGGGTGTAAAGTACAGTGTGGGGTTCACCCCTCAAAAAGAAGCGGAAATAAAAGGTTATGTTGCTAAGTTTGAGAAAATGAAAGATGATAGGGAAAAACGTAGGATACGGAGGGAATTAAGGAGGATAGAAAGAGAAAAAATAAATGATGGGTAAAAACAAAGGCTTCGAATTTCGAAGCCTTTTAAGGTATTAGATGATCCAGTTCCAGCCAAAAGTGTCTGGAGCTAAGCCATATTTAATATCATTTAGTTTTTTGGCAATTCCGTTAGAAATAGTCCTTGTTGCAGGATCGGTCAAAGTGTAATCAGTCCCTTGGTAGTTGATCACCCCAATATGGGTAACGGTAGCAGCAGTACCGGCAGCAAAGGCCTCGGTAAGTTTACCACTCTCAATGCCTTCGATAATTTCTTTTACAGACAGCCTTCTTTCTTCTACAGGAATGCCATCAGCTTTTGCCAACTGAATAATGGTGTCTCTGGTTACTCCGTCTAAAACGGTATTTCTTACCGAAGGGGTAACAAGTTTTCCATCAATAACAAATAAGAGGTTAGCTGTACCAGCTTCCTCGATATATTCATGGGTTTGGGCATCTGTCCATAACAATTGGTCAAAACCTTCTTGTTTTGCTACCTCAAAAGGATATAAAGAGCGTGCATAATTACCGGCAGTTTTAGCAAAACCTACACCACCATCATCAGCTCTGGTAAATTCGGTCTCTATTTTTACCCTTAATGCCTTGTTGTAATATTTTCCCGTCGGTGTAGTCAAGATCGCAAAAGTATAAGTGTCTGAAGCTTTCACGCCTAGAAATGGATCTGTAGCATACATCACGGGTCTAATGTACAATGCATAGTCTTCTTGTGCAGGAACCCATTTTTCATCAATACCAATTAGCGTAGCCATACCTTGCATGAAGATCTCTTCAGGAACTTCGGCCATCGCCATTCTTTTTGCCGATTTATTAAAGCGCAGGAAGTTTTTGTCGGCTCTAAAGATGCTGATTTTGCCATCTGGCAATCTATAGGCTTTAATGCCTTCGAAAATCGCCTGTCCATAATGTAGTGCAGAAATAGCAGGGCTCATTGGTATAGGGCCGTAAGGAACAACTCTAGGGTTTTTCCATACGCCATCTTCGTAGTCGCATAAAAACATATGATCGGTAAAAACTTTACCGAACGGTAACTGCGAAAAATCTGTAACTGTTAAGCGGGTTTTTTCAGCTTTAGTTACTTTGATGTCTAATGTTTCGGTCATTTTATAGAGTTTTAAATGTACGGGCTATCGAACCATGGTTGGAGGGTAATTTTATGTCCGTTATTCGGTAGCCGGTCATCAATTTGTTGCAAAACTACTAAAAATCAAGTGTTTTTTTAATTTTTACTAAGAATTAATCTTTGCGCTTTAGTGTTTGCAAAACACTAAGTACCCACCCTTTTCCCCATTCTTCCATTTGCTCATCGGTCCATAAAAATGGGTAGAAGATGCGTTTCTGAAAACGTGGCGGCAGGTATTTTTGCCAATTGGTTCCACCAGTCGCCGCAATGTCTACTGGGTCTTTTTCCAGGTACCTTACAGCTGACTTATAGTGTGCCAGGGGCCATTCTACATTTACATACAAATCTAATTTGCGGAGTTCTTCCGCCAGTAAAGTTACCTCTTCACCTTTTGCTTCTAATTGTTTGTAAAGTGATGCAAAATTTGTGTGTTCTCTTTCCTTAGCCAATGCTAAAAATTGGATTGCATATTTGTTGATGAACTGTTTTAGCGTTAATGTTTGTTTGCCGCTGGCTAATTCTGTGGCCCCAAATTTCCAGTAAATGTATTCGAATTTTTCTTCGATCGTAGCATTCGCTAATGCTTCCCTTTTGGTTTTATCTACCAATTGGGTAAAGTCTGTTGCGGAGATTTCTATCATGCGGTACTGGCCAGATTGGAAACCACTAGCAGGTAGTAAAGACATGCGGAACTTTAGGAACTGTTCTTTTTCCATGCCGTTTACCATCACTTCGAAAGAGGTAGTCAATGCATTAAAATAGGCATTGATGCGTTTTATACGATCAGTGAAAAATTTGGCGCTCAGATTTTGATGTTCGGCAATTTGCCTGCACTCGTGCAAAGCTAATTTGAAATACAGTTCCGTAATCTGATGGTACATAATAAATATTTCTTCATCAGGGAATGGCGTTTTTGGGCTTTGAAGGCTCAGTAAGGTATCTAAATGTATATAATCCCAATAGGTAAGGAAGTCTGCATAGAGGAGACCATCTAGGTAGGAGGTCATGTCCTGTCCCATGGCCTCGTATTTTTCTTGTAGCTGGGCTAGCTTTTCTTTAATTTGTGTAGTAAGTTCCATTTGTTTTGTCTAGAACACGGTGGCCCGTATTTGTTTTTTAAAAAGCTGATCCTGAAACGAATCCCATAGCTATCGGATCAGGGTGAGACACTATTTTCGTCATGCCGACCAATAGCGCAGCGGAAAGCTATGCACTAAATTGGTTGCAGAATCTTTTAAAATAAAGACAGTAATTAGCTTGGCCTATCTATGATAAGAGTAAAATTGGAAAAATGCAGGGGAGATGATTTAGGATGTGTTTTTATGTTTATAGCATTAAGATTGCTTCGAAAAGCTCGCAATGATGCGGTTTGAGACGTCATTGCAAGGCACGAAGCAATCTTAGAGTGGTGGGTTAAAAACATCATTATAAAATTTAATACAATACCCTAAACTTAATGGTATGTTCAATCTTTTTTAACGATTTAAACAGCTGCTTATCATACTCTGCATTAATGTCGGTAATGGCATAGCCGATGGTAGAGTTGGTCATTAGAAACTGGCCTACAATATTAATATTATGCTTAGCAAAAATGGTATTGATTTGTGCCATAATACCAGGTACGTTCTTATGTATGTGTATCAATCGGTGTGATTTCTCAATGGCCGGCAGTTGCAAATTCGGGAAATTGCTACTTAAATAAGTAGTGCCTTTGTTCATAAAATCTGCCACACGTTTTGGAATAAACAGGGAGTTTCTGGGGTTGGATTTCGGGTCATCGAAAACGACAACGCCCATTTCGTTGCAAGTTTGGAAAGAAAGTTTGTTTCTAGCGCTGCCTAAATAACCAATGGTTTTCAGTTTTACTGCCCGCTTTAGCTTTTCCTCTTCAATTTTTTCGCCGTTGGCTAAGATCAGCATGCCAACATCTGCCACATATTTTTCTTCAAATTCTGTCTTATGCCTAATGGAAAAGCCATCCTTTTTAAGGAAGGCAATGGTTTCTGCTGGTACATCGCCAATAACCAAGCATAATATCCTGTTCTTTGGATAGGATATGGCCCTTGGCAGATTATTAACGTAAAGAAATTCGTCAAAACTAGGTGTAACGTGATCTGCTTTCGTGACGATACTTTCCCTGGCTATATTTTCGGTAAAGGCAAAGAATTTTTTGATCAGCCCGCTTTCGCGAAGCTGAAAGTCGGAATAGCCATCGCCAATGCCATATAAATCACCCTGTAGGTTGAGTTGTTGCATTAGTTTTACCTTTCCTCCTTCTTCACTTAAAGGATTGGAATGGTCATAGTCTATAATCTTGCCATCTCCAGTTGTTACAAAAGTGTTGGCATAGATATTTTCCTTTTTGATATGGTACTGGCTAACCACTGGTGTAATGAACTCCTTAAAGCCACCTGAAACGATAAGTACTTCGTCGGCATGGGCCTTAAAAAAAGCAGCGTTGCGTGAAAAGGATTTAGACACTTTCTTTTTTAGGTGCTTGATCAGCTTTTTTAAGTGTTCTTCATTGGCTTCCAATAACTTTACCCTTTGCGCTAAACTTTCGGAAAAGGATAATTTGCCTTCCATTGCCAAGTTGGTGTAATCTTCGATTTTTTGATAGATAGCCTCTCTGTTTGGATGTTTGCTTAAGGATATTCTTGCCAGTTCGTCCAGGGCTTCTACTTGGGTAAAGGTGCTATCGAAATCAATGATATAAAAGTTATGCTGTTTCATTTAGGGTTATTTGAGTGCATTGCAAACATCAAGAATGCTCTGTGTTAAAGGTTTGAATTTAAAGTTTAAGGTGTTGGTCACCTTAATGTTGCTATAGTAGCTAAGGTTAAAACTGCTTCTTGCTGCATCTTTGGTAAGGGCAGGCGCTTTCCCAGTAAAGAGAGAAGCGATTTTGGCCAAGCGCCATGCTATGCCCAGCATCCAGGGCCTGGCCTGATTGGAGGGGGGCTTGAGGTTAAAGCCGTTGGCAATCTGGGAAAATAAGTCCTTGTAGTTAAGATTTTCGGCGCTTATGGTGTATCGTTCTGCGCTAATGCCGCTATCCATTAATAAAATCATGCATTTGGCCACATCCTCAACATCTACAATGCCAGTGGCTCCGTTCGTGTAGAATTTAAGTCCGTCTTTTACCAGTTTGAAAATAGCGCCACTGCCTGTATATCCAGCATTTTTGCCGATAATAACCGAAGGATTTACAATAACGGCATCCAGGCCTTCGGCAATGCCGCGCCATACTTCCATTTCGCCTTCATATTTGGATATGGCATAGGAGTGCACTTTGGAGTCGTATTCCCAGAAGTCTTTCTCGGTAATCAGGGCATTGTTTTTTGCATTGCCCAAGGCAGCTACAGAACTTACGTGGAGCAAACGTACGGCATGCTCCAGGCAGAGGTCTACGATATTCGCCGTGCCCTCAATATTTATTTTTAATAATTTTTTCTTGTCTTTTGGATCGAATGAGATAAAGGCGGCGCAATGGTAAACTTGGGTAATGTTTTCAAAGGCTTCGGCCAAACTTTCTGGTTCGTTAATGTCGGCAATGTGCCAATCGATCAATGTTTTGCCTTGTAAAATGTCGGGAATTTTAGAGGTACTTCTTTTAATAGCCCTGACCTGTATGTTCTGGTCCGTAAGCTGCCTTACTAACTCTGCTCCTAAAAATCCTGTAGCGCCTGTAACCAGTATCATTTCATTTTTTTAAAGATGTATGTTAAAATGTGCGCTCAAAAATAGATATTTGAGGTCAAACATTTAAATAGCTTTATGACTTTGTCAGATTTTTTTTCGCCAATAGATCCTGAAAAATTTACGCCAAAAAAAGGTTTCTATACCAGTCAATTGGGGATGAAGGTAGATTTTTTTACTGAGACTTTCCCGGAATTGGAAGAAGGAAAGTATGATATTGCCATTATTGGGGTAAAGGATGATAGGGGAGCTATAGATAATAATGGTTGTTCATTGGCACCCGACTATTTTAGGGAACAGTTTTATTTGTTGAACGAGGGGCCGTTTGCAGCTAAAATCATCGATCTGGGCAATATTATTGCGGGGCAGGAAGTTTCTGATACTTATTTTGCCGTTAAAACCGCGGTTGCCGAACTGGTAAAACTGAATATTGTGCCCATTATTATCGGTGGAGGACAAGACATTACCTATGCCCAGTATATGGGGTATGAAAGTTTAGAACAAAAGGTTGACCTTGTGGTGGTAGATTCTAAGTTTGATTTGGACGAAGATGACCACGAAGGGGTGGCCACTACTTCACAAACCTTCCTGAGCAAAATATTTCTACACCAGCCCAATTACCTGTTTAACTACAGCAACATTGGCTATCAAACTTATTTTGTGAGCCAGGATAGTTTGAGGGTAATGGATAAACTTTACTTTGATGTGCACCGTTTGGGTGAGTTTGTAGGGGATCTATCAATATCAGAACCCATCATACGTAATGCAAATATGATCAGTTTTGATATGGGGGCCATCAGGTGGAGCGACGCCTGTGCCAATATGAACGTAGTGCCAAATGGTTTTTATGGCGAAGATGCCTGTAGGATTTCGCGATATGCCGGAATGAGCGATAAGCTAACCTCCATAGGATTTTATGAATTCAATCCGGCATTCGATAATAATGGACAAACCGCTATGTTGTTGTCGCAGATGGTTTGGTATTTTGTGGATGGGTTTTATAGCCGTAAGAAAGACTTTCCGCTTATGCCCAAATCTCAATACATCATTTATAGGGCAAGTGTAAAAGGAGAAGCTACAGAGGTTAACTTTGTGAAGAGTAAAAAGTCTGACCGATGGTGGATGCAGGTTCCTTACCCGGCCAATGGCTCTAAAAATGAGCGCTATCATTTGGTGCCATGTCGCTATGAAGATTATAATACCGCTGTAAAAGGAGAGATGCCCGACCTTTGGTGGCGCACTTATCAAAAACTAACTTGATAGTTACAATAATAGTGTTCATATTCGTATATTTGATTGACAACTTATTTCACTAAAAAATTAAGCGATTATGATGATTAAAACTCTGTAGTCTTAAGACGTCATGAAGGCTTTCACCACTAAAAAAATTATAAACTCATGAAAAGATTAATTCTTTCTGCCATGCTGATAGCCCCGCTTGGATTATTGGCACAATCTGACTTTACCTTAAAGGGCAATACCAAGACATTGGCCACTGGAGATAAAGTGTATTTGGTATACATGGATAACGGGCAACGGATTACAGATTCTACCCTTGTAAATAATGGAGCCTTTGAATTTAAAGGGAAGCTTCAGGCCACTACCCCGGTAATGGGTAATCTGTTTAGAAACGTAAATCCATATAAAAAAGGGGCCAATACCCGTTTTATGGATTATAGCTCATTATATGTAGAACCTGGAAATATCACGGTAAATAGTGTAGATTCCTTAAAATCGTCTATAAATGGTGGAACTCCTGTTAATATCGATAATGCAAAATTAAATGCGTTATTGAAACCGTTGACAGATAAAGAGAAAGCATTGAATGACGAATATGCAGCTTATACAAAAGAACAAAAAGAAGATAAAGCGCTTATGGATGTTCTTATTGGAAAATTCAATGTAATTAGAGATCAGAAAACACCAA
Organism: Pedobacter sp. ASV28; assembly: GCF_016428855.1. GTDB lineage: Bacteria > Bacteroidota > Bacteroidia > Sphingobacteriales > Sphingobacteriaceae > Pedobacter. The sequence goes on along the minus strand of NZ_JAELTN010000009.1, from coordinate 60,550 downwards.
TTTATTTGAGTTTTGTGAAAAATAATCCTAATTCATACGTCAGCTTGGTACAGCTTAATACTCTGGCCAGCAATGATAAAGTAATTGGTGAAGTGGAAAAACTGTATGCTACATTGTCTGCCGATCTAAAGGCCTCAAAAATGGGCTTAGCTATACCTGTTACCATTGAGGCGACTAAAAAAACGGCAATAGGGGTAACGGCAATGGATTTTGCACAAAATGATCCTAATGGCAAACCGATAAAACTATCTGATTTTAAAGGTAAGTATGTGTTGGTTGACTTTTGGGCTTCTTGGTGTGGTCCATGTAGAAACGAAAACCCTAACGTGGTAGAAGCTTATGCGAAGTTTAAAGATAAGAACTTTACCATTCTGGGCGTTTCTTTAGATGGAGGCACCACTAAAACAACAAAAGAAGATTGGTTGAAAGCTATAGAAGATGATAAGTTGACTTGGGCGCATGTTTCAGATATGCAGGGTTGGAGTAATGAAGTCTCTAAGGCTTGGGGAATTAGAAGCATACCTGCAAATTTCCTGATCGATCCGAACGGTAAGATTGTGGCTAAGGATTTAAGAGGAGATGCGCTACATAAAAAACTAACAGAGCTTTTGGGCAGTAAGTCCAAATAAATGATGCGTCATTAGATTTAAAAGGCGTCCTGCTAAAAAGCAGGACGCCTTTTTTTAAATACTTAGTTGGTGCTTTATGGTGAATATTTAATCTGGTTTCGAGATAAGAAATGGTCATCGTTTTTCGACATTAGCCTGCTAAGTCCCGCGTTCGGCTCTAAGACTGGCACATTCGGTGGTTTTGGTTCTTTTTCAGGAAATTGCGTGGTGATCTTGGGCGCAATAAAAAAACAATAGACCAACAACGAAAGTTGTTAAATAGCTAAGCCCAAGGCAATAAAAATAATGCCTACAAAAGAGACCAAAAAAGCAGGCCTTCCAAATAATAAACCTAAAACAATGCCTGCAAGAATTAAAAAGGCGCCAATCCATATATAGCTGATGGAGTTCTGTCGCTCTACATCGATAGTTTGTGACTTTTCCTTCCTTTCATTTTCGGCTTTTATGGAAGAAGGAACCTCAGTGTGGACTTCTGTTTTTTCTTGAACCTGGCTGGGCCTTTTTTCTTGTTTTGTTTCCTGTGGGCGAATGTTGGGTTTTGCTGTGGCAAGGTCCTCGCTAGGTTGAGAAGGAACTGTGTGGGTTGGTGCCTGGGGTTTATTTATTGCTATTTGTTTTTTTTCTGCCTTAATAGGGGCAGGCAATACAGGTTTATCCGTTTTTGGGCGATTAGGTTCTTTGTTTGCCTTTGCCGCTATTTCGCTATGGGAAGGGGCTACAATCTCTTTGATGAGGTTGCGTTCCTTAATGGGTTTAACTGTAGGCTTGGTTGGTTTTGCCTGTCGTTTATAATGGGGTACGTTGGCCTTGCTGATCAGGATGGGGGTATTATTGGCAGGCAGTTGGATGATTTCTTTTGTTGGTGTTAGTTCCTTTACGCTCACTACAATACTTACCCTGTTTGTTGTTTCTTCTTGCTGGCAAAAAGAAAAAAAGGGGACCAATATCCCTCCGGCAAGTAAAAGAATACGAAGTTTTAAGATATGTAGGTTATTGCTCAAGTTATAAGTTTATTTACTTCTTGTAAAAAGCATGCCAATTGCTTATAAAGACATTTTTGCCATAAAAAATCCCGATAAAGTTACTGCAAGTGACCTAATCGGGATGTTGATAATTGCACTTGTAAATACAAGTTTACAAATAAATGTTGATAATTGAGAAAAAACTACCTCATAGCGGGGCTATATTAAATCGAAGCCTATGTCTTCCCTGAAATATTTACCATCAAAATATATCCTTGCTGCGTCTGCAGTGGCACACTGTAAGGCTTCAAATTGATTGCTTTTAAGGCTGGTAATGGCTAAAACACGACCTCCATTGCTCTTCACAACACCGCCCTCCAAAGTGGTGCCTGCGTGGAAAACATAGGAATTCCTAACATTATCCAATCCTGAAATCGCTTTCCCCTTTTCGTATTCGCCTGGGTAACCACCGGCCACAATAACTACTGTGGCTGCATTTTTGGGATTTATTTTAAGCTGGTAACTGTCCAGTTTTTTATGGGCGCTTGCTATGAAAAGTTCCACAAGATCATTTTCAATTCTAGGGATGACACTCTCGGTTTCTGGGTCGCCCATCCGACAGTTGTATTCAATAACATAAGGTTCTTCGCCAACCTTGATCAGGCCAAAGAAGATAAAGCCTGTGTAATCAATTTTATCTTTTGTTAAACCATCTATGGTAGGTTTGATAATGTTTTTTTCAATCTTATCTAAAAAACTCGGATTTGCGAATGGTACCGGAGAAACCGATCCCATGCCCCCGGTGTTTAGTCCGCTATCGCCTTGTCCAATACGTTTGTAATCTTTTGCTTCTGGTAGGATGACATAATTACTTCCGTCTGTGAGCACAAACACTGAAAGTTCGATACCTGTTAAAAACTCTTCGACCACTACCGTAGAGCCGGCATTCCCGAATTTGCCATCGAGCATAAGTTTCAGTTCGTCCTGCGCTTCTTGGTGGTTGTCTATAATGAGTACGCCTTTGCCTGCGGCCAGCCCGTCTGCCTTGAGCACAATAGGCAAAGTGTGCCCGGCAAGATAGGATAGTCCTTCCTGTAGGGTTTGGTTGGTAAACGATCTGGATTTGGCGGTAGGAATGTGGTGACGCTCCATAAACTGCTTAGAAAAATCTTTACTGCCTTCCAAAATAGCGCCCTCTTTTTTGGGGCCAATAACAGGGATGTGGGAAAGTTGCTCGTCATTGACAAAAAAATCGTGAATGCCTAATACCAAGGGTTCCTCAGGGCCAACTACCAAAAGCTCAATTTCTTCTTTTAGGGCAAAAGCCTTTAACGCCTCAAAATCATTTGGACTGATGTTTACATTTTTGCCGTAGCTAGCGGTACCTGCATTTCCCGGAGCGATAAAAAGATTTGAGCAATGTGCTGATTGGCTGAGTTTCCAGGCAAAAGCACTTTCTCTTCCGCCAGAACCGATTAATAAGATATTCATTTAACAAAGATATTGCTTTATGCTTATAAGCAATATAAAATGTAAAATTAGGCGTAGTGGTAATAACCTTATATAGCCAGGGCTATCATTAGGATAACGGCATTGTGGCTTAGGGCTTCAATTTCTATTTCCGCTGTATCCCACAAGGCAATACCGTCTCTTTCATGTAATAGGCGGCCTTCTACTTCGAATGCCCCCGAAAGTACAAAAAGATAAGATAAACTTTGTTGGTTAAGCGCATATTTACATTCTCCTCGAGCATGGAAATGCCCTAAGTTTAGTTGGAAGGGAAAGGTATTGTGGTTTACAGGCTTCAATTGGTTAACCTCAGACAGATCTACATTGAAAAAATGAGGTGAAAATGGCTGTGTTTCCCCATCTTTAATCCCAATAAACAGATAGCTGATCAGGTCATCATAATATGGGTTTTTTAACTTTATAAATGAATTCTTCTCAGCAAAGACCATTAGGCATTCCCCAACCTCTATGTCGGTTTCGTTCTCTTTCTCGTCAAAGTAATTGACCGTTCCTGTAATTGGAAGAACAATAATGTAGCCCTTTTCCTGTGTGTAGAAGCCCAAGGAGGCATTCGGTGCCAAAAGGTCGTCATGCAGGGCATATAGGCTGCCCACTGCTTCTTTAGCAGGATTGTTGAATGCTTCGAAGTTGAAGGAACAATATCTCCTTAAATTCTTGTTTTCGACCACTCCTCTTTGGTCCGATAAAAATATCTTGCCCTGTGAAATTGTTTTCATCATTTTATGGAATGTATGGTTAGGTACGGAGGTATGATGAAGAGATCTGTGAATTCTTCTTCCCCCTCTTTAAGAGGAGCGGCATCAACTTTCGAAGTAAGCAGATATGGCCCAATTTGTTCCAGAAAATAGAGGTCTTCACTATAAAAATTGAGAGCCACCAGATGCTTTTCTATGTCTTGCAAGTCAGAGTTGATCAGTTCGAATCTAAAATGCTTGAATTTTAAAAAATGTAGCCCTAAATTGTTCGTAATGTCGGGAATGACCTCGCCCAGCTGCTTCAGGTAATTGGTGATGGCTCCGCCTACTAAGAAATGTAGCTTTTCTGCGCCAGGAGAAAAATGAATAAGCTCACCGAAGGTATGATATTTTTTTTCTTGGTTATAGAGTTGAGACTGCATTTTAAACTCTTTGTAAGAATCTGTAAACACTAGCTTGTCCCAAGCATTGTTGTTGTTGATGCCAATTATTTTTCTATAACGCAAGGTGATGATTTTTTTTGCTGTCATTTTTCTCTTTTTTGATGATGAGCACTACGATCAATAGGAATAGGAGCGACATCAAAGCGGAAAAGGGTAAATAAATCTCTTTTATAAACTTGCCAAATGCATTTGTGCTTGTTGGTTTTGGGTCTGCCTGTATTGCCATGCGCTGTTCAGATCTATAGCTGCCTATGGAAAGAATGGCCAATAGAAAAATACCTACAACAGAAATAAGGAGCTTTTTCATATGGCTAAACCTAGGCGGGTACGCTAAGTTGGATATTCAGTACAAAGCCTGCAGACGTACTGCCGGAAACAGTGGCAATCTGGATACCGGTCGTATCATCACTGAAGACGTTGTCGTTTTTATTATAGGTGTAACCAGACATCCCCTTGCTATAGCCGTTCACTAAAGCAACCGCTGAACCAGAGCCTTCGGGGAAGGCAATCTGGGTAACTTTTAGAGAAGTACCCGCAGCATTATAGACATGTACATGTATATGGGTGGCCCTACCCGAATACCAGCCAGGGAAAATGGAGGTGAAAGTAACCAGCCCGTTAGAATCGGTAGTTTGTCTGCCCCTTAAAAAATGTACAGACTGATAATTGGTAGATTGCATACTTGTATTCCCATATTCTGAATAATTGCCCTCGGCGTCACAATGCCATATGTCTACAATGGCGCCAGCAAGTGCGGCACAACCATTGTTACTGTTTCCTATCACTATTTTGGCCGTAAGTTTATAACCACTTCTGCCATCAGTAATATCGCTGCGAACATATGAGGCTGGTGATTTGGTAGGAAATGGTCCTTCCGTTTCGGTGGGTGCCACAACACAGGAGCTGGTAGAAGATCCGCCAGTTGGGGTAGTGGTTACGCCTACACTGTCGTCTATTACACTGGATTTTTTGCAGGCATTAAGAATAGCAGGAGTAGAGGCCGCTCCAATGAGTAGGCTTCTCAAAAAGTTTTTTCTTTCCATGATCTTCGTTGAAAGTAGATTTGCTAAATTCTGTGTCAAAGATGTTTGGATAGCAGTAAATTGAGGTTGTTGTGTCGGTAGATGATAGTGTTGTATCGATAAATTCTTACAGTGCGGATTGGTTAAAGGGAAGATATGGTTTGGTAAATAGCGATTTAACTCCATTCAAATTTCGATATGTAAAAGATTAAAATTAGATTTGCCGCCATAATGAGGCACATTGTCACCATATCTCTAGTTTTTTTCAGTCTTGCCCATCTCGCCAAAGCAGAGCAACGGATGGACGGTTTGAGATTGTTAACGGAGGGCTATTGTAAAAGACAGCAGCTCGGTGCCGAAAATATAGTGCTGGGGGTGCAGCACCCAGATGATGAAAAACACCATTTTTTTTTATCGTATGGAGAATTGGCTTTAATTGGCACGGCAGCCAAAGAACAAGTGCCCACTTACAGCGTTTGTAACCATATCGTAGCTTATTTGAGTATTAGGCAAAACGCAAAAAACAACAGCCCCTAAATTTTTTCGCACAGGTGTCTTCCCTTTGACACAATAGGGCCTTGTGATGCCCAAGATATAACTGCCAAGTTGACTTAGCTTTGAGCAATGGCTTGGTTGTTGTAAGTTGATTATTTTTTTATTATAAAATATACCCATAAAACATGTTAGGATTTTTAGCCAAGATATTTGGAAGCAAATCAGAAAGAGATATAAAGGCGCTCCAGCCCATAGTTGTTCAAATTAATGAAGAATATGGTAAGCTGGCTTCATTAAATAATGATGAGCTTAGAAATAAAACCACACAATTTAAAGAAACGATTACTTCGGCATTGGCTGACATAGATGCAAAAATTGCTGATCTAAAAGCACAGGCCGAGAATGAGACCTTGTCATTGCAGGAGAAAACCAGTCTTTATGATGAGGTTGATGCTTTAGGAAAAGAACGTAATGTAGAGCTTGAGAAGGTTTTGCAGAAGCTTTTGCCTGAGGCTTTTGCCGTTGTTAAAGAAACTTCTCGCCGTTTAAGTGAAAATGAATTCCTAGAGGTAACGGCTACGCCATTCGACAGGGAAATAGCTGCTAGAAAAAGCAATGTTAAGATTGTTGGAGATAAGGCATTGTGGGCAAATCGTTGGGAAGCTGCAGGTAGTGAGGTGGTATGGAATATGGTTCACTATGACGTGCAGTTGATTGGCGGTATGGTGTTGCACAGCGGTAAAATAGCAGAAATGGCTACAGGTGAGGGTAAGACTTTGGTAAGTACCTTACCTGCCTACCTCAACGCACTTGCAGGCCAAGGTGTACACGTAGTAACCGTTAACGACTATCTTGCCCGTCGTGACTCGGAATGGAATGGACCATTGTTTGAATTTCATGGCTTAAGTGTAGACTGCATTGATAAGCATCAACCTAACTCACAAGAACGCAGAGATGCTTATTTGGCCGATATTACCTATGGTACCAACAATGAGTTCGGCTTTGACTATCTGCGTGACAACATGTCGCAAACACCTGATCAATTGGTGCAGCGTAAACTGCACTTTGCCATGGTAGATGAGGTGGATTCGGTTTTGATTGATGATGCACGTACGCCATTGATCATTTCTGGACCGGTCCCATTTGGCGACCAGCATGAATTCCATGAATTAAAACCACGTATCGAACGTTTGGTGAATGCACAAAAAGCCTATGTTACGCAGGCATTAAATCAAGCTAAAAACCTCATCAATAGCGGTAACGCGGGTACGGAAGAAGGCGATGGAGGAATGGCCCTATTACGTGCACACAGAGGTTTGCCAAAAAATAAGGCGCTGATCAAGTTCTTGAGTGAAGGGAGCAATAAGCAAACCTTGCTTAAAACGGAGAACTTCTACATGGCAGATCAATCTAAAAATATGCCCAAGGTTGATGCCGAATTGTTTTTCTATATCGATGAGAAAAATAATCAGGTAGAACTGACCGAAAAAGGTATTGAGTTGATTACGCAATCTGGAGAAGATCCTAGCTTCTTTGTGTTGCCAGATGTAGGTACGGAAATTGCCGAAATTGAGAAATCTACCCTAAGTAGTGAAGATAAGATAGCGAGAAAAGATAACTTGATGCGCGACTATTCTGTAAAGGCCGAACGCATCCATTCCATCAACCAATTGTTAAAAGCCTACACCTTGTTTGAAAAAGATGTAGAATACATTATTGACGAGGGTAAGATTAAAATTGTAGATGAGCAGACTGGGCGTATCATGGATGGTCGTCGTTATTCAGATGGCCTGCACCAGGCCATTGAGGCCAAAGAGAATGTGAAGGTAGAAGATGCTTCACAAACTTATGCCACCATTACCTTGCAAAACTATTTCCGTATGTACCATAAACTTTGTGGTATGACGGGTACGGCCACTACCGAAGCGGGCGAATTTTGGTCTATCTACAAACTTGATGTGGTAGAAATTCCCACTAACAGGGTCATGTCTAGAAAAGACGAACAAGATTATGTGTATCGTACGGTAAGGGAAAAATATAATGCAGTAGCAGAAGAAATCGTAAAATTAACAGAAGCTGGACGTCCGGTATTGGTAGGGACTACTTCCGTAGAGATTTCGGAGCTGTTAAGCCGGATGTTGAAACTTCGTGGGATTAAGCATAATGTGCTGAATGCCAAAATGCACCAGAAAGAAGCCGATATTGTGGCAGAAGCTGGTCAGGCAGGTACGGTAACCATTGCGACCAATATGGCTGGACGTGGTACCGATATTAAATTAGGTGCAGGTGTTAAAGATGCCGGAGGTTTGGCCATTATCGGTACAGAGCGCCATGAGTCTCGTCGTGTAGACAGACAGTTACGTGGCCGTGCAGGTCGCCAGGGTGATCCGGGAACCTCACAGTTCTTCGTATCATTAGAAGATAACCTGATGCGTTTGTTCGGATCAGAACGTATCTCTAATATCATGGTAAAAATGGGTATCGAAGAAGGCGAAGTTATTCAGCATTCCATGATCACCAACTCTATTGAAAGGGCACAGAAAAAAGTAGAAGAAAATAACTTCGGCGTGCGTAAGCGTTTATTGGAGTATGATGATGTAATGAACTCACAACGCACGGTGATCTATTCCAAGCGTCGTAATGCCTTATTCGGTGATCGTTTGGATGTAGACATGAACAACATGATTTTCGATGTGGCGGAAGATGTGGTAACTGAATATAAGGAAAGCTCCAATTATGAAGGTTTTAAATTGGAAGTGATCAAGAATTTCTCGGTCGATACGGAAATCAGTGAGCAAGATTTCAACAGCAAGAAAATCCATGATTTAACCGATGAGCTGTTTGAAGAAGTGACTGCATTTTACACCCGTAAATCTGAGGGTATTGTCAATCAGGCCTTACCTGTGCTCAAACAGGTATATGCAGATAGGGGAGATGTAATTGAGCAGATCGTAGTGCCATTTACCGATGGAATGCGCCACATTCAAGTACCTGTAGCTTTGAAAAAGGCAATAGAGAACAATGGCAGGGAAGTGACCAAGGCCTTTGAGAAAACGATTATATTGGCCTTGATAGACGATAGCTGGAAAGAGCACTTGCGTGAGATGGACGATTTGAAACAATCCGTTCAAAACGCGGTTTACGAGCAGAAAGACCCATTAATTATCTATAAGATGGAAGCTTTTAATTTATTTAAGGGTATGCTAAGCGTGGTAAACAAGGAAGTGGTAAGCTTCTTGTTTAAAGGAGGTATCCCCATCCAGCAAGAACCAGAGCAGGTAAGAGAAGCGGTTGCACCTAAGGCACCTACGGCAAATATTCGTACTTCGAAACCGGAATATGGGCAGGCTACAAGCGCTGGTGTACCTATGGATGATACCAGGGAAATTGTTCCTCCTCAACCGATTAGAAAAGAGGTAACCATTGGTCGTAATGAGCCTTGCCCTTGCGGTAGTGGCAAAAAATATAAGAACTGCCACGGTGCAAATGCCTAAAATTTAGAAAGGCTTCAGCAATTTGCTGAAGCCTTTTTTATGCCTAAAATGGATGAACTTTTAGTAGTTAACCTAAGTTGCGGATAGAAATGCTGATTGTTTTATGAGTGTTGACCCCCTAAGTCCCTCGTTCATCTTTAAGGTATGGCAGGCCGTAGGCCAATATCGATTTAGAACCGATTTAAGAGGGGCTAGGGCTTTACATGATACAAACCAGCTACGTTCAATCGTTCAATAATTACTTTAGTCGTTTACTTTTATGTCTTTTGTATTGTCGAATTTGACATCGTAATGATTGCCCGAAATATGGAACTTCCTTACCTTTTGTAGGTAAAATGGGTTTTTGTTAGGATGGAATGCTGGATAATCTTGATTGTGTTTTATCGTGTTGCCTGTAAAGCTTAAACCGTCTACCGATTTTGCATATAGGATTGGATGATCGAACGTTTCAAAATAATTGTCTTTAATGGTTATGCCGCTGTGGAAATACTTTGTTTGTTTTTTTAAATTAGGTATTTCGGGGTAAATAGAAATAATGGCATTGGTAAACTGAAATAAGCTCGTCAATGAATTTATAAAGCGGTTGTTTCTGATCATTACCGAAGTGCAGGCACCAGTCTCGAACCATCCGTTAGAATCACCACATAGTACAATTGCCGAACCAGAGGTATGGTCAAAAAGGTTATTTTCTATAATTGTTCTACGCGGGGTGCTAAACAGTGCTCCACGGGCCCTGTTGTTGCGGATGGTATTGTTTGCAAATAGCACTTCCGGTGTCCAGGTCATATTTTCAATACCAAAGGCAGCTGCTTCATTAATGGCTTTGTCAACAGGTTTTTTCAGCTTAATCTCAAACTCTTTTGCACCGTTATAGCTGGGTTTATCTACTGCTTTAATTTCCACAATGGTGTTTTCGTGACCAATATTTTCCATGGTCTCTGCAGCTATAAATTTTACCTTATCGCCCACTCGACCCCATTCAAATCCAAAAGATTGGCCATGCATGTACTTGGCAACAAAAGTAAAATCGTTTTTTCTTTTGATGATCTTGAGGTATGTGCCATGGATATTGATCGCATCATCCATCATGCCCTCATATAGGCCATTTATGGATGTGATTTTGCCCTTGCAGCCTGAAAAATGTGTGGCGTCGGCCTGAGTGGTAAAATAACGAGGGTCGTCTTTCCCCCTTAAACTTACTTTAAATTGATCTAATTTGATATTCTCCGAAACCTGTACCAAAAGCCCCATACCTTCGCTGTAATGTACATTTACATTTTTTAGTACAAGGTTTTTGGCATGATATACAAAAATACCTGGATTAGGTCTTTCCCAAGAACGCATGGCTACTACTGTTCCCGGAATAAGCTTTTTGTTTCTCCAATTTTTTGCTTCAATAATGCCCGGCCTTAGTTCGGTAACCTCTTTTGTGCCTATCCTAATATCGCCACTATTAAAAACTAAATGTTTGGTGGTCTTTTCAAAGGCTATACCACTTGAAGGACTTATCTCCCAACCCTCTCCTTTATGAAAGAAAATACCTTTGCGGATTTCATATTTTACCCATGGAGCGGTTTGATAGGTAATCGTTCCGGTCAGTGTATCATTCTTTAAAATTTCTACCTGACAGATTTGTGGGGTTTCAAAGTCAACTTGTATGTTTTTAACCGTAAGGTCTTGAACATCTTCCAGTACTATTGGTAGCATTCTGCCATGAAATATAAATTCAGCCCCATTGCCTTCTATATTTAGTTTAGAGAAGTCCTTTATCAAAAGGCCAATGCTTTTGGGATTGGTTTGGTCATGGTTTGAAACGTAATACTCCTTTACTATAGCATCTTCTGGGAAAAAATCGTACCTGCCAGGAGCAAAGGTTATGGTTTGGGCATTTCCTCTAGATTTTTGGGCCTTGATCTTGGCCAATGCCTCGGCAAAAGCGCGGCAACTGCTTTTGCCGGTATTTGGTTTTACGCCATAGTCTATGAGGTGGTATACACTGTTTTGCGCCAATAAAGTATGTTGCGCAAATAACACTGCCCAAAAAAAGACCATAATCCCGAAGTAGTTTTTTTTAAAAAAGAATGTGCGACCAGTATGGTGCAAATTGAAAGTTAGGTTTAACATGTTTTTGGAAGATAGATGTGATGTAGTTGATCATTTTACCATTAATTCATGGTTTTTTACATGATAAATGTAAAAAAGATTTTGAACTTTCTCTTTAGGTAAAGTTAAAACCATATTCTTTTTACGGCAAATAGATGGCCTTTGGAGTGTACAAAGGAGGTTTACAAAGTTTTTAAAAAATATAGAGGCCATTTATGCATAGGAAGTAGGCTACTTTTATGTGTCTGTGATGATATGGTGGCTTGCGTAAAGCACAACAGATTTGCAATACCAATATAGAATGCCGAATTTTGCAGGAAGTTCGGCATTTTTCTTTCTTTTTATTATAAGTAAAGAGACAATCTTAATTTAATACATGAATAGGTTTTTATCCATACTTCTTGTTTTTTTTAGTTACCAAGTGTTTGCCCAAACAAAGGGAGAAGTTATGGTGATAAAGGACCCCTTGATAGATAGTTTAATTGCCAAACGCATTGAACTTAATAAAAGCAGACCTACCACCACAAATCCAACGGGTACGGCCATTGTATCGGAAATGGGCTTTCGTGTACAGATCTATTATGGTGCCGACCGGCGGGAGGCCTTTGCCGAACAAGCCAGGTTTAAGGCCGACTATCCCAAGCTGAATACCTATATCACCTATAAGGAGCCAAATTATTATGTGCGTGTAGGCGACTATCGCACCCGATTGGAAGCTCAAAAATTTTTGAACGAACTTAAGGCAACTTATCCAACCTTGTTTATTTTTAGAGAGAAGATAAATGCGCCAATTTTAGAACAATAGCTTAATCGTAAAATTGCTTAATCGTTTAATCATTGTTGAATATAACGATTAACAGTTAACCAACCATCAACATCATGAAAGAAAAAATACAAGAACTATCTGCTCATATTTTTAACGAAGTGGTAGGCTTTCGTCAACATATACATGCCAATCCGGAGCTTTCTTTTAAAGAATTCGAAACCTCAAAATACATTAAAGACAAACTAAGCTCTTGGGGTATTCCCTATACGGAAATGGCCAATACAGGTGTAGTTGGATTAATTCAGGGAAGTATCCCTTCAGACAAGGTAATTGCATTGAGGGCCGATATGGATGCCTTGCCAATTACCGAAGCCAACAACAAACCATATAAATCGAAAAATCTAGGGGTAATGCACGCCTGTGGGCATGATGTGCACAGTTCATCTCTTTTGGGTACAGCTTATATCCTCAATCAATTGAAAGCAGAATTTGCAGGTACCATAAAGTTGGTTTTTCAACCGGCAGAAGAGTTGCTGCCGGGAGGAGCCAGTATCATGATCAAAGAAGGTGTTCTGGAAAACCCTAAGCCTCAGTCTATTGTGGGGCAACATGTAATGCCGTTGATAGAGACAGGAAAGGTAGGCTTTCGTTCGGGAATTTATATGGCTTCAACCGATGAGCTTTATGTTACGGTAACAGGCAAGGGTGGACATGGCGCACAGCCCCATCAAAACATAGATCCTGTACTGATCACGGCACATATTATTGTGGCACTGCAACAGATTGTCAGCAGGAATGCCGACCCACGTTTACCTTCTGTACTCTCTTTCGGAAAGGTAAATGCCCATGGTGCTACCAATATTATTCCTAATGAAGTAAAATTGGAAGGTACCTTCAGAACATTGAATGAAGAGTGGCGCAACGAAGCACATCGATTGATGAAGAAAATGGCCGAAGGCATTGCAGAAAGTATGGGCGGAAGCTGTCATTTTGATATTCATAGGGGATATCCATTCCTGATTAATGAAGAGAAGCTGACCAATGAGGCAAGGGCATGTGCAGAAGATTATTTGGGTGCCGAAAATGTAATTGACCTTGATATATGGATGGCTGCAGAAGATTTCGCCTATTATTCACAGGTAACAAATGCTTGCTTCTATCGTTTAGGTACGGGTAATGCCGCTAAAGGCACTACATATTCTGTGCATACACCAAATTTTGATATAGATGAAGATGCATTGAAAACCTCAACGGGGTTAATGGCCTACATTGCATTAAAACAGTTGGGGAATTAATTGGTTGATTAGTTTGTTTGGTTGGTAGTTGACATATAACTTACAACTCTTTTATGATGAAGAAACTTTGTTTTATTATATCGTTCCTGTTGTTTCTTGTTGACGTAAAGGCTCAGCAGATACCGCGTTTTAATCCCGATACGGTGAAGACCATTCAGCTCGATTCTGTCGTGAATATTAAGGCCAAACGATTAAATATAGAAACATTTATCGACGCCATAATTAATGATACCAGTTTTTATCAGGCTTTTCGCAATATGAAGAAATATACTTTCATTGCCGAAAACAGGGTGTTTACCTACGATAAAAAAAATGAGGTAGATGGAAAGATCTATCGTAAGATAAAGCATAATAACGACGGGCCATATAAAATGGAATACCTCGTCAAAGAAGATAATGGGAAAGTTTATAAGAAGAACGGAAAATACCAGCTTTATACCGTAGAGATGTTCGATTACATCTTTATGAATGCCTATAATACCGATTTTGTACCCCAAGCACCAGTTGCAGATGCCAAGGGAAAAGGCAGCAATGAAAGTTATAAGGATAAACTAAAAACATTGATTTTTAATCCGGGGAGGCCAATAAAGGGCGTACCTTTTATCGGTAATAAAACCCAGATATTTACAGCCAATATGCGTCAATATTATGATTATAGTTTTCATAGTGGCATATACCTAGATTCTATACCTGTTTATTGGTTTAAGGTGACAGTGAAGCCAGACCTGAGCAAATGGACAAAAGACGGCCTGATGATTAAGGAACTGGTCACTATTTTTGATAAACGGAATTTTGAAATCCTGGGACGGTATGTAGATATGAAATACAGCAACCTGCTTTTTGATTTTGATGTACAGATGAATATTGAAATGAGCTATTTCAATGAAGTGAAGTTGCCGACAAAAATCACCTATCAAGGTAATTGGGATTATCCTTTTAAAAAAGAGGAAAGGGCCAGTTTTCTGGTGTTGCATAAAGATTATCGTCTGGGCAAGGGCCAGTAAAATGCCATCAACATTCATAAAAAGATTATTAACTTCGTTGTATTAATCCATTTTTATGAAATTATCATTCTTTAATAAAACCCTGTTCTTTTGCTCGGTTTTGTCGGTTAGCCTTTTTTCTGTGCAGGCACAAGTTTTGAATTCAAAGCAGATAGATAGTGTAGTAGAGAAAACCTTGACCACATTCAATGTGCCAGGAATAGCGGTGGCAGTGCTTAAAGATGGTAAAGTCGTCCATGCAAAGGGTTATGGCGTTCGCTCCATAAAAAATAATTTAAAAGTAGATGAAAATACACTTTTTGGGATAGCCTCTAACACCAAGGCCATGACGGCGGCTTTATTGGGGATGTTGATCGATGAAAAGAAAATCACTTGGGATACCAAAGTGACGGATATTATTCCCGAGTTTAAACTGTACGATCCCTATGTCACCAGCGAGTTTACCATTAGGGACTTGCTCACCCATCGTAGTGGTTTGGGTTTAGGAGCGGGCGATTTGATGATCTGGCCAGATTCATCGACCGTTACCAAAACTCAATTGATACATAACCTGCGTTATCTGAAGCCAGTCTCTTCTTTCCGTAGCAAATATGATTATGATAACCTATTGTATATTGTTGCTGGAGAAGTCATAACCCGGGTTTCGGGTGTAGCTTATGATGAATTTCTGGAAAGCAGGATTTTCAAACCGTTGGGCATGAATAAAACTGCGGCCTCTTGGTACCGCCTAAAAGATAGATCGAATATAATAGATGGCCATGCACCCTACGAAGGGAAGTTACTTCCAGTGGGCTTAAGCTTCGGTGAAATTGCCAATCCGGCGGGTGGGGTTTATGCGAATGTAACGGATATGAGTAAATGGATAAACACCATGATCAATGGAGGTAAATATGGCGATAACCTGGAAAAAACTTTGTTCAGTGCAGCAGTGGCCAAAGAATTATGGACACCGCAGACCATGATCAACAATGGTAATCCTGCTAGTTTTACCAGCTATGGCTTAGGTTGGGTGCTCAGTTCGGTTTATGGCAAGTTCCAGGCTGCCCATACCGGAGGACTATCGGGTATTGTTACCCAGGTAAACATTATTCCCGAGCTAAAATTGGGGATTATCGTATTGACCAATCAGCAATCTGGAGCGGCATTCAACGCCATTTCCAATAGCATAAAAGATGGCTATCTGGGCGTTAAAGGGCAAGATAGAATAAAGACGCTTAACGATAACAGATTGGCCCGCGAAAAGCAGGCGGATGAAACAGTGGCCAAAGTATGGGCAGCTATTGCCGCTGGCCAGCAATCGAACACACTAAAACCAGATATTAAAAATTATATGGCTACCTATAGCGATTCCTGGTTTGGAGAAGTAGTTGTCCGCAATAAAAATGGAAAACTCTACTTTGAAGCAAAGAACTCGCCCAAGCTAAAAGGTGAAATGACCTATTATAAAGGAAATACCTTTATTGTAAAATGGCAGGATAGAAGTTTAGATGCCGATGCATTTGTAAATTTCTCCCTTGATCATAATGGCAAGGCAAATGGATTTACTATCGAAGCCATTTCGCCCTTGACCGACTTTAGCTTCGATTTTCAGGATCTGGATTTTAAGCTAAAAGATAATTAGGGCTTTAAGGCTGCATCGTTAACTACATAGGGGCTTATTTTCTTACTTACATTGTTATAGTCGATTTTCTCTTCGCTAGCTTTGATTTTTAGGATTGGGCCATGAATGGCATTATGCAATAACATGCTTAACGCCACAATGCCAACGGTTCCGGCAGTACCCATAATCAGTGCAGCATTGCCATCGCTAAGTGATTGGGCAGCTGCAATGTTACCGATTACCAATGCGCCCGTAATAATACTGTAACCTATGTCACTACGATATTTGTAAATCTTTATTTTTGTGACCTGGTCAAAAGGGATATAATTGACTAGGTCTCTTTTGTCGGCAATTACTAATGCAGTGTCATTAATAGCGGTAAGTTTGCCCTGAATTTTACCCTTATTTTGTGTGTAGATAATCGCATTATAGGGCGCTTTTTTTCTTTGGGCAAAGACCATGCAGGTCGTGAAGAGCAACAGGACCGTAATGAGAGAGAATCTAGCTTGTGATTTCATGTTGATTTTAAATTTCATTAAAGATAGAAAATTATTCAGCTATGTTAATATTAGCGGCTAAACAATTACCTTTAAAGGTTTAAAACATAAGCATGAAATCAACCATAAAACTAGCATTTTTAGCCTTGATCGGACTAACCCTATTTGCCATGAAACCAAAACCTAAACGTGTATTATTCTTTGGAGATTCGATTACACAACAAGGTGTTAAAAGTAACGGATACATTAACCTGCTTAAAAAGCAGCTCGATACCACAAAATTTGAATTGTTGGGGGCAGGTATTGGAGGAAATAAGGTCTATGACCTTTACCTCAGGCTAGAAGATGACGTGTTGGTCAAAAAACCAGATCTGGTTTTTATTTATGTAGGTATTAATGATGTATGGCATAAGCAAAGTGGCAGGACAGGTACTGATTATGATAAATATCTGAAGTTTTATCAGGCTTTGATTAATAAGATACAAGCCAATGGGAGCAAAATCGTATTGTGTACCCCATCGGTTATTGGAGAAAAAAAAGGTGGTACCAATGAGTTGGATGCCGAACTGGATCATTATGCCTCAGGAATTAGGGCGCTGGCAGTTAAGAACAACCTGCCACTTTGTGATCTTAGAAAAGCCTTTCAAGACTATGAAGAAAAAAATAATAATGAAAACGTTGAAAAAGGTGTGCTCACTACAGATCGCGTACACTTAAATAATGTAGGTAATCAGTTGGTAGCAGAACAGATGCTGACTTTTATAAAATAATGTGGTGAATTTGGTGTTATAGGTTATGGAACTGAATGCATAACCCTTTAGCCCATCACCAAAAGTATTCGATACAAATGATCAATCACGAAACGATAGAGAAGATTAAGGAGACCGCACGTATAGAGGAAGTGGTTGGCGATTTTGTACACCTCAAGAAAAGAGGGACAAGTTTAATTGGGAACTGTCCTTTTCATGGGGAAAAAACCCCATCTTTCCACGTATCGGTAAGTAAGGGCATTTATAAGTGCTTTGGTTGTGGTAAGGCTGGAGATTCGGTCCGCTTCATTATGGACCACGAAAAATACTCGTATCCGGAAGCGTTAAAGTTTTTGGCCAATAAGTATAATATCGAGGTTGAAGAAACGGTAGAGACCAAAGAACAAACTGAAGCCCAAAATGCCAGGGAAAGTTTATACATCGTTTCTCAATTCGCGGCCAATTTCTTTGAAGAACAACTTTGGAACAGTGATGATGGAAGGGCTATTGGCCTGAGCTATTTCAAGGAGCGTGGATTTCGGGAAGACATCATCAAAAAATTTAACCTGGGCTATTCGCCCGATGTTTGGGATTCCCTTACCCAGGCGGCCATCAAGAATCAGCATGCTGAGGAATATCTAGAGAAAACAGGACTGGCCATCAGAAATGATAAAGGTAAGCTGTATGATCGGTTTAGGGGAAGGGTAATGTTTCCCATACACAATTTTACAGGAAGGGTGATAGGTTTTGGAGGACGTACCCTAAAAACAGATAAAAATGTTCCAAAATATGTAAACTCCCCAGAAAGTGATATTTACCATAAGTCAAATGTACTGTATGGTTTGTACCACGCCAAAAAGGCTATTCGCGATCTGGATAACTGCTATCTGGTAGAAGGTTATGCCGATGTGCTTTCTGTACATCAGGCCTATGTTGAAAATGTTGTGGCCTCGTCGGGTACATCATTAACTATTGAACAGATTCGCTTGATTGGTCGATTTACCCAAAATGTAACCATTCTCTATGATGGAGATGCTGCGGGAATTAAGGCATCGCTACGTGGACTGGACATGATCTTGGAAGAGGGACTCAATGTAAAAGTGGTTTCTTTTCCAGATGGCGACGATCCGGATTCCTATATGCACAAGGTAGGTGCTGGGGCCTTCAAGACCTATATTGAAGAAAAAAGACAGGATTTTATCCTATACAAGGCTAATGTGTTGTTGGCGGAAGCAGGAAATGATCCTATTAAGCGGGCTGGAATCATTAGGGATATTGTGGAAAGCATTGCTAAAATACCCGATAATATCAAAGCTTCGGTTTTCATTAGGGAGTGCAGTCATCTCTTGGCCATAGAAGAAAGAATTCTGCTCAATGAGCTGAATACCATGAAAGCGGCCAAACTGAAAAAGGCAAGTGCCCCATCTCGTTCATCCACTTCAAGCTTTGGGCATCCAGATATGCCACCCGATGATCTGTTTGCAGAAGATTTTGCGAATACTGGTGATGGTAGCCTAAATATGGATACTTCTGCTCAGGTAAATACCGATGCTTTGCAGGAACAGGAAATTGTGCGTTTATTACTTACTTTTGGGCACGAGCTGGCCACTTGGGAAGGTACGGACAATATGTACATTGGTTCTTTTATTGTGCAGAATCTGAGCGATGTAACCTTTGAGAATGAGTTGTGCAGAAGAATTATTGATCATTACCGTGCTGAACTTGAAAATGGACAATTGCCTACCATTAACCAATTCCTCAAAAGTGAAGATAGGCAGATTGCCGACCTGGCCATTACCCTTTCTACCTCACCTTATTCCCTAAGTGAAAATTGGTACAATAAACACCAGATCTACGTAAGGGACGAAACAGTCAATTTGAAGGCTACGGTGTTAGGTGGGCTTTATCATTTGAAAAAACGTAAGGTAGATCAAATGCTGACAAATTTACTGAATGAGATCAAGGAGGAAAAAGACATTGCCAACCAGGAGATTCTCATGAGCAAATACGCGCATATCAAAAATGTAGAAAGAGATATATCCAAGTTTTTGGGTTCGGTCATTGTGAAGTAGCCTGCAGATAGGATTATTAAGTATGAAGATATGGGCACTAAGTATCAAGACCTATAGCATTTAAGATAAGATGTGAGTTTTCTGATTCGTGAATTTTTACTTTTAACTTTAATAAGATGGCGCTCCATAATGATATAGGCAAAGCCGGAGAGAAAGCAGCTATAACCTATCTGGAACAGAAGGGATATGAAATCTTGGAAGAGAATTGGGTAACAGGCAAGGCAGAAGTAGATATCATTGCACTTTATGGAAATACCATTATCTTTATAGAAGTTAAAACCCGTAGCTCGGTAACATTTGGTCAGCCCGAAGATTTTGTAGGTCCGGCCAAACAAAAGCAATTAGAGCTGGCAGCACAGGCTTATATCGAAATGAGGTCTCATAAGGGGGAAATTAGATTTGATATCATATCGGTACTTTTAACAAAAGATAAACACTATAACCTCAATCACATTGAAGATGCATTTTGGCCATACCTATAAAATCTGGGTCCCGTTTTTTTTATGGCTTTGCTTCTTACAGCTTGCCTGCAACCAAAGCGTGGTCAACTCCTATATCACATTTAAAAAGCCCTATCAGGGAGAAAGCTTTAGTAGTGGGCAGCGCATAAAGATCGAACTTGATATTCCTGCAAAAACCGAAGTCAATTCGATAACTTATCTTATTGATGGTAATGAGTTTGCCAAGAAATCAACTCATGATTCGGTATGGTTGAATACCGGCAGTTTGCCCTTGGGCTATAGAATGCTAACGGCAATTATAGAAAGACCGGCCAATAAGAAGGATACCATTACCAGTAATATTGTCATTAAAACCGATAAAAAGCCCGCAAAGCTTAAATATACCTTGGTGAACACTTTTCCACATGATACCTCTTCTTATACCCAGGGATTAAGTTATGTAAATGGAAATTTGTTGGAGAGTACCGGAAGAAAAGGCCAATCTGAACTGAAGTGGGTAGATTTAAGGTCGGGAAAGGCCTTGGAAAGCACAAAGTTGAAGCCGGAGTATTTCGGAGAGGGCTCTGTAAAAGTTGGCCATAAGATTATTGTGCTGACTTGGCAAGAAAATGTAGGATTGATCTACGATGCCGCTACATTAAAGGAAATAGGAAGCTTCCCCTATCAAAATAGCAGGGAAGGATGGGGGCTTACCTACGATGGAAAACAGCTATTGCGAAGTGATGGCTCTAACCGAATTTGGCAAATGAATGCCGAAACCTATAAGGAAGAAGGCTATATTGAAGTTTATGACCATACTGGCCCAGTGCAAAGCCTTAACGAACTCGAATATGTTGAAGGTAAGATTTACGCCAATGTATATACCACCAATAGAATTGTGGTCATCAATCCTAAAACAGGTGCGGTAGAAGCGGAGATTGATCTTTCTGCATTGGTGCCCAAAAAATATTTTAAGGATAGTTTTGAGGAGGGCAACAATGTGCTCAATGGTATTGCCTACGATCCCACTAGCAAACGACTATGGGTTACGGGAAAAAAATGGCCAAAGCTCTTTGAGATCAAGCTTCAGCCAAATTAAATGCGATCAATGCCATTTTGCCAAGCGCAACTTATAGCTCAACTCGGGTAATTTTAGCCTAATGAAAAGCCATTATTTAGTTTCATCTTTATTTTCCATCAGATAGCCATTATAAGTAATAGACTGCTTATTGTTGCTATTTAGCGATAGAGTGGCATAGCCACTTTCACTGATACTTAAGGAAAACCGATAACCCTCATTGGTATCTTTGGTATTTACCGTTATATTCCATCCACTTTTTTTACCTTTTGTTGTTTTGTATTCAAATTTCTTGGAGTTGAATTTTACCCCACCTTCTGTTTGGTTCATGGAGGCATTAAATGCCCTTCCATAATAGGGTAGGAAAGAAACGATACTATCTGCCGTTACCTTTAATTGATAATAAGTTTCATTCAGGTTAATGGTACCACCCTGCATGGCACCTGGCATTTTGCTCATCACCCTACTAATGTCCTGCGCATTCATTGGGGTAGCACTTGTTGCTACAAAGGTATAATTCTTGGCCTCCACAATTTTGGCCGTTGTGGCTTTATCTGTTTGTGCGTTGGCCTGTAGCGCAAGGCATAGCCATGCGCCCATAAAGATGGTTTTTAAAGTGCTCATAAAATCTATTTTTTAAATTCAGTCATTTTAAATTGAATTAATTCTATGATGACGAAAACATTAAAAATCCATAAAGGTTTTATCGCCAAGCTTTATATTGGTTGATCAGGCCATTGGTAGAGGAATCGTGAGCGCTTACCTCTTGGTCATCTTTCAGTTCGGGCTGTATCTTTTGTGCCAATTGCTTGCCCAATTCTACTCCCCATTGGTCGAAACTGAAAATGTTCCAGATTACGCCCTGTACAAATATTTTATGCTCATAAATGGCAATCAACTTGCCCAAGCTATAAGGTGTAACCTTTTTCAATAGAATGGAATTGGTAGGCCTGTTTCCTTCAAAAACTTTGAATGGTGCAAGTTTGGCAATTTCTTGGGCTGTTTTACCCGCTTTAGTTAGTTCGGCTACCACTTCTTCTTCCTCCTTACCATTCATTAAAGCTTCAGTTTGGGCAAAATAATTAGATAACAGAATAGGATGGTGTTCGCCAAGTGCATTTAGGCTTTGTGCAGGCGCTATAAAGTCGCATGGAATTAAACGGGTTCCCTGATGGATCAACTGATAAAAAGCATGCTGGCCATTGGTGCCTGGTTCTCCCCATATAATGGGGCCGGTTTCATAATCCACCACCTTGCCATTGCGATCTACATATTTGCCATTGCTTTCCATATCACCCTGCTGGAAATAGGCTGCAAATCGATGTAAATATTGGTCGTAAGGTAAAATGGCCTGTGTTTCTGCATTAAAGAAATTAATATACCAAATCCCTAGCATGCCTAAAATTACCGGTACGTTTTGTTCAAAAGGAGCTTCGGCGAAATGTTTATCGGTAGCGTGTGCACCAGCTAACAATGCTCTGAAGTTTGAAAATCCAATACCCAGACAAATGGAAAGGCCTATGGCACTCCATAAAGAGTATCGGCCACCTACCCAGTCCCAAAACTCGAACATGTTCTCGGTATCAATGCCAAAGGCAGCTACATCTTTTGCATTGGTAGAAAGGGCAGCAAAATGTTTGGCAATATCCGCTTCTGTTGTGCCTTTGCTCAAAAACCACGCCCTGGCCGTATGGGCATTGGTCATGGTTTCTTGTGTAGTAAAGGTTTTTGAAGCGACTAAAAACAGCGTAGTTTCTGGGTTTACCACCTTTAAAGTTTCGGCAATGTGTGTGCCATCTACGTTAGATACAAAGTGTAAATTTAGCCTGGTTTTGTAATGTTTCAATGCTTCGGTAACCATTACGGGGCCCAGGTCAGATCCTCCAATGCCAATGTTGACCACATCGGTAATCTCCTTACCTGTATGGCCTTTCCAGCTTCCCGAGATGATGGCCTCGCTAAATTTTTCCATTTTGGCCAATACTGCATTCACCTCTGGCATTACATCTTTGCCATCCACAAGGATAGGGGTATTGCTTTGGTTGCGCAGGGCAACATGAAGTACTGGACGACCTTCCGTTTCATTTATTTTTTCACCGCTGTACATGGCCTTTATGGCCTCATCCAATTTACATTCCCTAGCCAATTGTATCAGCAGGGCCAATGTGGTATCATCAATCCTATTTTTTGAAAAATCAACCAGCATATCTTCAAACAAAATATTGAACTTTTTAAATCGTTCTGGGTCTTGGGCAAATAAATCCTTGATGGTAGTTTCGTTAATCGTTATAAAATGATCGGCCAAATATTGATAGGCAGTGGTTTCGGTGAAATTAATTTTTGGTAGCATAATCGAATGTTTATGAAGTAAAAATACTAAATAAAAAACTAAACCTGATACCATAGGATGGGGAACTGTTGCGTATTGTCCTCCTTTAAATTCCAATAATATTTATAATTTCTGTTAAAAAACAGCATGGAAAGGAATGCTTTTCATCTTAAAAAAAGCCCATACCTCTAGGGCATGGGCCTGTGCGGAGTCTGAAGGTTTATTTTAATGGTATAGGTGCATGGGTATCTTTGATGAACAGAAAAGCATCAAACATCTTTGCTAAGTTGAGGGTGTCGTAGGTTGATGCATCACTTTTTATCCCAAAGCCGATCAAGCGTAAAGGCTTGGCCAAACCGGCCAGCTTTGTTTTTGAAGGGCTGAAATAAAAGCTAGGTATATCTTTGTTGGCCAACATTTCATCCCAAGAACCCACAATGGGTTTTGCCAAGGGGTAAGCCTTCATTGGGTTACTATTGGTAGGTCTAACATCAATTGTAGCGGCAAAGGTACCATTGGCCGTACCCGTACCCAGAACAAAGTAATTGTTAGGAAACAGCTTGAGCAAATAGCTTCCGGTACCACCTACGGCTCCGGCATAGATTTTTGTTTTGCCCACATGTGCATTATGTGCCCAGATAATCATTTTGCCATTGCTGTCCTTTAAGATCATGGCGGCATTGTTGGCCATTAAACTATCGCGGTCTCCTTCGGCCGTACCACCATAAAAAGGGGCAAAGCCTTGTTTTAAATTCGTGAGTGCCTGTTGAAATTCACCCTTTAAAATAGGGGAAAGTTGGAGGTTAGCCATTTGTTTTTCTATCGAATCGGCAGTGATATAACCACTTTTACTTCCCGAACGCAATAATTTCCAATCAGTCTTGTAGCTTTTATCATTCATGCCGATCCAGGCTTCATCTTGTAGGCTGGCTGCTTGGTATAGACTTTTTACCGCAGGCATCAATGTCAGGTCTTGCCCTTTGGTTAATACTGAAATCAACATTTCAACATCTGGTTTTAGCAAGGGGAAATCTAACCCGCTAAGGGTTATTTTGTGCTGGTGTGTGGCATTGTATTCTTTTACCCAGTTTAGCATTTCTTTGGTTTCTTCATTCTGCCAGATGCTCATCAAATGGCTTTTCATTAATTGGCCTAAGTCTTTGGTTTCACTTACTTGTTGATTTAATGTCCATACGTCACTCAGGTCATTTTCAAAGGCGATATAATCAAACCCTTTTTCTTCGATCAATATTCTACTGATCCAATAACGTACTTTGTAAAACTCGGCCGTACCATGGGTACCTTCACCCAAGCCTACAATCCTTTTGGTACTCATTTCTTTGATCAGGGGACCAATACTGGCCTTAAAGCTTTTATAATCTTTCAACGAAACGGCTTTGATCTCTTTTGCACTCAAGGTGGTGTCGTTGGTTGTGCTTGCTTTTTGTTGTGCCGCTATGGGGCTAGTGTGGCATAGGATCGCCATCATTACGATCACTATATTCAGGTGCATATTTAATTTCATATGTTCTTTTTCTTTCACAAATGAAGGAAGAGTTGCCTGCAGATGACCTATTTATTCGACAAGTAAAGCTTTAGGCGCCATCAATTAAAGTGGCTTTATTTTAGTCGGGCAAAATGTGATGTTCGTCGAACCGGATGGTATAAAAACCAATAATTTTCCGAGTTTTGAAATGTGTTAAAAAAATCGACCCTTACTTTTCCAGTTGTATTTGAGCTGCTCATCTGGCTATTTTACGTTTGCATCTATAAATATTCCTATTATATAGATCATTCGGGGCTTCCCCATATCCCCAATAATGATTTCCCTTATCCTGAAATTTGTTTGTATGCCATCTGTTCTACACTTTACCTCGTTCCTTATTATAAATGGGCTGTACCCCGTTTACTATACCTTAAAAAATATCTTTGGGTGTTAGTGTTGAGCCTGATTTACTTTGTATTCCTCACCACCCTTAACCACATGGCCGTATCGTGGATATTTGCCGAGTTTACCACAGGGATGCCCAGCCATCGTTTTTTTACTACGGGTTATATAGGCTTTTTTATGGATTGGAATATGATCCTAACCGATGCAATTGCTTTTTTATGTGTTGCATTTTCAAGGTTTTCCTATCAAAATGAAGTCCAGCGCCATAGAATAGAAACCGACCACCTTCATTTGCAGCTCAACCTGTTAAAGACACAACTGCAACCCCATTTTTTATTCAATACCTTGAACAGTTTATATGGCATGAGCCTTACAGGGTCAAAGGAAACCCCAAGGTTTATTCTATTGTTGTCGCAAATGATGCAGTATATTTTATACGATTGTGACCAAGAGGAAGTGGCTTTACAAGACGAAATGGTCTTTTTGGAAGGGTATTTTGAATTGGAACAGAAAAAATTTCCGCAGGCTAATATAGTATTGAAAGTTGCTGAAGATATTCCTCCGCTAAAAATCCCACCCTTATTATTCTTGCCCTTGGTAGAAAACAGTTTCAAACATGGGAAACATAAATTGGAAAATGAGGCAGGTGTTTTGGCCGAACTATCGTTTAAGGAGGGTACTTTGGTTTTTAGGATTGAAAATGAAACCTTACCTGCCAATCCTTTACAAACCCAAGCTAAACGAGGAGGAATAGGCCTGAACAATATCAAAAAAAGATTGGAACTGTATTATCCGGGTCGTCATCAACTTTTATTGACTACCGAAGGTCCTATCTTTGTGGCAGAATTAAGCATAAAACCATGATCAGTTGCGTAATATTAGACGATGAACCTTTAGCACATCAGGTGTTGGCGCATTATATTGAAGAGACTCCAGGTTTTAGCTTGGTTGCTAAATTTAGAAATGCGGTTGAAGCCTATGAATACCTGGGCAAAAACAAAATCGATCTCTTGTTCTTGGATATTGAAATGCCTTTAGTAAATGGGGTAAACTTTTTAAAGGCGCTGCCCAATGCGCCTAAAACCATATTTACCACTGCCTATAAGCAATATGCTTTTGAAGGCTTTGAGCTCAATGCCGTAGATTACCTGTTAAAGCCTTTTTCTTACGAACGATTTTTAAAAGCTGTGGCCAAAATAGAAAAGGCCACCGTAGCTACAGAGGGAATAACCAATACCCTGGTGATTAAAGATAAAGACGGGATGCTCAACCTTAAACAACAGGATATTCTTTATGTAGAAGGCTGTAAAGATTATGTAAAGATCGTTACCGAGCAAAAGGTACATATCATTTACCATACCTTAAAAGGGATCTTAGAGAGGCTAAATCCGGAGGTGTTTATTCAGGCGCACCGCTCTTACCTGATCAATAAAATGCAGGTGGTAAGGCTTAGCCATGATCATTTGATTTTGAGCAATCAGACCCTGATTCCAATTGGCAAATCGTATAAAAAGGAACTGCTTTTACATATTAACAGGTAGTTTTTAAGAAATGCGGGCGAGGCATTGAGCTTAGATTTTATTTTTCATTATATTGGCTTAAATTAAGCTAAACCATCATGAAAAAACTATTGCTTTCTGGGCTTTTAATTGTGCCGTTAGGTCTATTCGCCCAAACGTTGGTTCAAAAGACCGAAGCCGCTAAACGTGCAGATGCCATTTCGTCGAAAGTGATAGCGTGGCGTAGGGATTTTCATGAGCATCCAGAGTTGGGCAACCAAGAGAAACGCACTGCAGAGATCATCGCCAAGCATTTGCAGGCTTTAGGCATTGAAGTAAATACGGGAGTGGCCAAAACTGGGGTGGTAGGCCTGCTGAAAGGGGGCAAGCCAGGTCCTGTAATTGCATTGAGGGCCGATATGGATGCCCTTCCCGTAACAGAACGGGTAGACGTACCCTTTGCATCGAAGGTTAAAACAACCTATAATGGTCAGCAGGTAGGAGTTATGCATGCTTGTGGTCATGATTCGCACGTGGCTATCCTAATGGGCGTGGCCGAGGTACTGGCCGGAATGCAGAAGAACCTGGCCGGAACGGTAAAGTTTATTTTCCAGCCCGCAGAAGAAGGCGCACCTGTAGGTGAAGAAGGTGGGGCCGAACTAATGGTGAAGGAAGGGGTATTGGAAAATCCGAAGGTGGATGTTATTTTTGGTCTGCACATTAATTCCCAGACCCCTGTTGGCCAACTTACCTATAGGCCAGGGGGAACCATGGCAGCGGTTAACGATATGAAGATTACCATTACCGGCAAACAGGCGCATGGTGCCTATCCTTGGAGCAGTGTAGACCCTATTGTGGTGGCAGCACAGATAGTGAACAGCCTGCAGACCATTGTTAGCCGAAACTTAAATGTAACAGAAAACCCCGGAGTGGTCACCATTGGTAGTATCCATGGGGGAGTAAGGTCTAATATCATCCCCGAAAAGGTAGAAATGTTGGGTACGGTACGCAATTTCACTAAAGAAGATGAGGCCCTGTTTATTGAGCGCATCAAGACCATTGTCACTAAAACGGCAGAGGCTGCGGGGGCAAAAGCCGAAGTTAAAATCCCATATAGTGCACATTATCCCGTTACCTTTAACGATCTGGAGCTGACAGAAAAAATGTTGCCTTCTTTGCAATATACGGCTGGAGCAGCAAATGTAAAACTAAAACCACCGGTAACTGGTGCGGAGGATTTTTCTTTTTATCAGGAAAAGGTACCTGGTCTGTTCTTTTTCTTGGGCGCCTTACCAAAAGGACAAGATCCATTGAAGGCGGCTTCACATCATACTCCAGATTTCTTTATTGATGAAAGCAGCTTCGATTTGGGGGTAAAAGCATTGTGTAATTTGACTTTGGATTATATGGGAATGAAGAAGAAGTAGGGAAATTACTCGGTGATAATATCGGTTAAAGAAGAACTTTAGCCATTTCGAATGCAGTGTTGGAGAGCTGTCTTTCGTAAACTAAACCCGGTAGCAGCGGAAGTACTTTTTTATTGTATTATTTCGACGAGGAATGAGGAGCAATCTGCTTGTTGGATGCATTTAACTTTGAGATTTCTCTCTGCGTTCGCAATGACGACCTAATGGCACAAAAAAGACGGTAGCATATAAGGGGCTGTAGGCACATAAGAACTATTGTAATTGCTTTCCAAAACAAAATCAACTTTATATTTCCCATTTAGGAAATTAGGGCTAAAACTTGCCATAGAAAACCTTTACACTTTCCAGTCTTCTAATAATTTAATTAATAAGCAACTTTCCTATATTTGCCTTTATGACTAAAGAACAGTTACAGGATTTAAGAGATAGATTAACTTCTCTGAGGGGGTATCTTTGACGTTGATGAGCTTTTATACCAGATTGGCGAAGAGGAAAAGATAACGCTGGATCCTAATTTTTGGGATAATCCCAAACGTGCCGAACAGATCTTGGCCGAAATTAGCACCAAAAAGAAATGGACAGAAGGTTTTGCCAAGGCCAATATAGCTTTTGAAGATACAGCCGTGCTCTATGAATTTCAGCAAAGTGGCGATGCGAGTGAAGAAGAGGTGGAGCAACAGTATCAATTGGCCCTAAAGGCGGTAGAAGATCTGGAACTGAAAAATATGCTCAACAGCAAGGAAGACCAACTGAATGCGGTGCTACAGATTACGGCGGGTGCAGGCGGCACAGAAAGCTGTGATTGGGCCAGTATGCTGATGCGCATGTACATTATGTGGGCAGAGAAAAATGGTTATAAAGTAGCCGAACAAGATTATCAGGAAGGAGATGTGGCAGGGGTAAAGACCGTTACTTTAGAGATCAGTGGCGAGTTTGCCTATGGTTACCTAAAGGGCGAGAATGGGGTACACCGTTTGGTGCGCATTTCTCCGTTTGATTCCAATGCCCGTCGCCATACTTCTTTTGCCTCGGTATATGTTTATCCGTTGGTAGACGATACCATAGAAATCGAGGTAAATCCTGCCGACATCGAATTTGAAACCTTCCGATCTGGTGGTGCGGGCGGACAGAACGTAAACAAGGTAGAAACTGCGGTACGTTTATACCATAAGCCATCGGGCATTATCATTAAAAATCAAGAGTCAAGGTCACAGTTGCAAAATAAGGAAAATGCTATTCGCTTGCTGAAATCGCAATTGTACGAAATTGAAATGCGTAAACGGATGGAGGCAACGGCTGCCATAGAAGGCAATAAGAAAAAAATAGAGTGGGGTTCGCAGATCAGAAGTTACGTGTTGGACGATAGGCGGGTGAAAGATCATCGTACCAATTATCAAACTTCCAATCCAGATGCAGTATTGAACGGAGATATTAATGAATTCCTCAAAGCTTATTTGATGGAGTTTTAAAAAGGCGAGTCGTTTAAATTGTTGGAAAGTGCTTAGGTCGGTATAATCTTGTTGAAGGCTGCCTACAAAAAAGCTTTTTGCTGTCTGATATAGGTGGTTCTTTTTTGGATAAATAAGGGTTGCGCTCGAGGTAGGCTAGGGCATCACTAGCTGAAAACGGCCAACTGCTTTTGTTTTCTAATTTGTTACTTTTATGGTTAAATTTAGTGCTTGAATAAAATATCATAACTAATGACTAAATACTTCGATATATCTTTTGGTTTTCGGGCCTTCGGTCTGCTGACTTTCCTTTTACTAGCTATGACAACGGTAAATGCACAAGAAGTGATTTCTTTATATGGAGGCGCTGTGCCGGGAGCGAGGCCAACCCCATCAGATTATGTAGAAGAAAATGTGCCTAACAAAGATGGGGGCGCAAGGTTGAGCAAGGTGACCAAGCCTGAGCTTATTGTTTATCCCGCAAAAAATCCAACCGGAGCGGCAGTGATCATTTGCCCGGGAGGTGGTTATGCCATCCTTGCCATTGACAAAGAGGGCTATAATGTTGCCAAAAGGTTCAATGAACTGGGCATTACCGCATTTGTGCTGAAGTATCGTCTGCCGAGCGATTTGGTGATGCAGGATAAAACCACGGGGCCTTTGCAAGATGTTTTACAGGCGATGTATTTGGTTCGGAAAAATGCAGCCAATTGGAATATACAGACCAATAAAATAGGAATTGTTGGCTTTTCTGCTGGAGGGCATTTGGCCGCTAGCTTAAGTGTACATTATGCAGATATGAAGGTGCAAAATCAGGAGAACATCAGCTTAAGGCCCGATTTTTCTATTCTCATCTATCCGGTAATCAGTTTTGGCCAATATACTCATTCAGGATCGGTCAACAGGTTGTTGGGCGAAAACCCTACACCAGAGCAAAGGAAATATTTTTCTGCTGAAAGACAGGTAACGGCACAAACCCCTCCTGCCTTTTTGGTACATGCCAATAATGATACAACGGTGCCCGTAAAAAACAGCATTATGTACAATGAGGCCTTGGTGAAGAATGGTGTGCCTGTAGAAATGCATGTCTACCAGGCGGGAGGACATGGTTTTGGCTTATATAATAAGACCACCAAGGACGATTGGTTCGAAAGGTTAAAGAATTGGCTGGAAGCAAATAAGTTCAACTAGCGTTGGCTTGTTTTTTCCTTGAACTTTGTTCGGGTCCCAATTAGGCCCTGGTATCATGCCCGTGATAGATGCTCAGGTAGCTTTCATAGCGGCTAAGCCCAATCTCGCCATTTTCAACGGCTTTGATCACTGCACAGCCGGGCTCGTTAACGTGTCTGCAATTGTTAAACCTACACTGGTTCAGGCGATCGCGCATCTCTACAAAAAAATGGCTCAGTTCCTCTTTTTCAATGTCTACAATGCCCAACTCCCGAATACCTGGCGTATCAATTAAATAACCTCCAAAGGGCAGGTTATACATTTCCGCGAAGGTAGTGGTATGTTGCCCCTTGTCGCTCGATTCGCTTACTTCTCCGGTTTTAAGCTCAAAGCCGGGCAGCAGGGCATTGATCAGGCTTGATTTTCCCACGCCCGAATGGCCGGAAAATAAAGTGACCTTGTCTTTCAGCAAATTTTTAAGCTGCGCTATATTGGTGCCCTTTAAGGCAGAAACCTCATGACATGGGTAGCCGATCTGTTCATAGATCGCCTTGTATTCAGCTAGGATCTCCAAGCCATGCTCACTGAAGAGGTCCAGTTTGTTGAATATCAGAGAGGTTGGGATGCCGTAGGCCTCGGAAGTGACCAAAAAACGGTCTATAAAGCCCAACGATGTGCGGGGTGAGGCTAAGGTAACGATCAGAAAAGCCTGGTCCAGATTGGCCGCAATAACCTGTGCCTGTTTGCTCAGGTTGATCGATTTGCGGATGATATAGTTTTTACGTTGATGTAGCCTGTCTATAACGCCCGTATTGGCATTAGGCTCTAACTCGAAGTCTACCTGGTCGCCAACGGCAATAGGATTGGTGGTTTGTATGCCCTTCATCCTAAATTTACCTTTGATGCGACATTGGTAGGTTTCGCCATCTTCAGCAAATACCTGATACCAACTTCCAGTAGATTTAATGACTAAGCCCTGCATATGATGGGCAAAGGTATGAAAAATGTTGGGTAGCTGTTGCCTTGACCTTTTCATTTTTTGTGAAATGGAATAGCTTTCATTAAGAATGGCCCATCAAGAAAAGGATGGTCATGAAAAACCAGCAAGCTTTTCTTTCGCTGGTTTTTCTATTAAGGCGTTGGCCAGCCTACAAACTTTTTTATGAGGCCTTGTGCTCCCACCAGCTTAGCGGAAATTTGATCTCATCTACAGAACTTGCAATCATATCGGGCTTAAAGGCATAATGACCTAGGGTATCTTTGCTTGATATGCCCGACAGAACCAGTATGGTTTTGTAGCCCATTTGTACCCCACCTTGTATATCGGTCTCCATCGTGTCGCCAATGATGGTTGTCTCACTGGTTTCCAGGCCCAGAAACTTACGTGCCGACCTCATCATCACCGGACTTGGTTTTCCTGTTACAAATGCCTTTCTGCCAGTGGCTTCTTCGATCATTGCCGTAGTGGCTGCAATGCCAAGGTTGTTCCAACCTGGTTTTTTTGGAGAAGGGTCCCTATTGGTGGTAATGAACTTGGCTCCTGCCAAAATCATATCTACCGCCCTTTGCACCATTTCCAATGTGAAATTTCTGCCCTCGCCCAGCACTACAAATTCGGGGTCTGTATTCACCAAGGTAATGCCGTGGGCATGTAGACTACTGATCAGACCGCCTTCTCCCAATACATAGGCCGTACCATTTGGGCTTTGGTCGGAAAGGAATTTGCCAGTAGCCATGGCACTGGTATATACATGGCTTTGTTTTACTTCTATGCCAAGTGCCTTCAGCTTGCGTACCACTTCGAGCGCTGTACGTTGACTGTTGTTGGTCATAAAGGCAAATGGAATACCTTCCTTTAATAGATGCTTAATAAATTTGTCGGCACCAAATATTAGTTCTTCGCCACTGTAAATTACGCCATCCATGTCTATCAACAGGCCCTGTTTCATATTTCTTGAGTTTTATGATGTTATTCAACAAATATAGCCTTTACTTCCCATAAAAAGCAGATAAGAAGGGTTTTTGATGTGGTAATTTTAAGTTTATGCGGAGCATTTAATCGTTGCATTTTTGGGATCAGAGAAATACTGCCATTGGGTGGGATTTATAATCGAAACCTAATTGAAGCAGATTTTAAATCTGTATTTCATCAGGTATGGATTTCGAATCTAGACTAATTGCAAATTTTGCCTATCTTGCCCAGCCATGATGAAACCCTCTGTCACCATAGAATATTGCCCTAAATGTGGCTGGATGCTGCGCTCTGCTTATTTCGCACAGGAACTTCTGACCACTTTTACAGATGAGCTAAACGGTGTAATGCTAAAGCCCAGTGAAACTGGTGGCACCTTTTTGATCTCTGTGGAGGGGGAGCTGATCTTTGATCGAAAAACAGCCGGACGTTTTCCCGAAATTAAGGAGCTTAAACGGTTGGTGCGTGATGTGGTGAATCCAGCTATGCCCCTCGGCCATTCCGATGTCAAATAAATGGGCAGCACCTTTAGTCG
Organism: Pedobacter sp. ASV28; assembly: GCF_016428855.1. Lineage (GTDB taxonomy): Bacteria > Bacteroidota > Bacteroidia > Sphingobacteriales > Sphingobacteriaceae > Pedobacter. The sequence continues at coordinate 27,405 of NZ_JAELTN010000009.1, read as the reverse complement.
AGATTTATAATCACCATCCATTTCAACCTAGACCAAGGATACTTTAGATATTGATCTTCTCCCTTCGTGATCTTGCCTAATTTGGTTTATCTTTAAGCCCTTATAAAATTCTGCCATGAAGGAAAGCGATGACGAACCTATTGATCAGCTCAACTATGAGGTACTTGTGCCCATTGTACAGGCCAACAAGCTGTCTCATTTGCCGGTAAACCCTTCTTATCCGCAGCTTGCACTTGTTTTTAGTCGCCATCGCCATTATCGGCATTTGGTTGTTGAACTGATCAGTGCCGAACGCAGTAGGCAGAACAAGCTCAAAAATCCTTTTCAGCTGTTAGATCCCCTAGACTATGTATGGAAAAGCGAGCAACAGGCGGTGCTCAAATTTTTCACTGGGGTAAGCAAGTTTAGGAACCACTATAACGAAGCCAGTTCAACAGCCGACCTTGAGGCGCTAAAAGCGATTGTGCATAATCCGTTAGGGTTGGAGGTTTATAGGCACGACGAGAAAATCTCCACTACCATAAATGCCAATTCGGTAGTAAAAACCAAGATTTCCCTGCTACAGCCAGCGGTAGAACTTGCTGTAGATGAAAGGGGCGATACCTTTGCCCTGTCGGCAAGGCTGCATTTGAATGGAAAAGCTTATGACCTGGAAACCATAACACTATGTTACCGTTATTTTATTCAGGTTAAACAACAGCTATACCTGGTGCACCATCCTTACTTTTTAACCTTAATCGACTTTTTTAAGCAGCATCATAACAATTTGGTCCTAACACGGTCGGCATATGAAGACTTCCAAACGCAGATCTTGTCATCATTAGAAGAAAAGGTAAAGGTCAATTATTCTTACCTCAAGCCGGCTACTAAAAGTCAAATTATTGAGCAGGGCTTTGACCTGGAAAACGAGCAGCTCATTTATTTATCCGAATCAGCAGATTTTGTGCTGCTTACCCCTGTAATGCGATATGGTGCCCTCGAAATTCCGGTGATTTCGCAAAAGCAAATCCAAACCAAGGATAAGCGTGGACAACTATTTACACTGGCGCGAGACCAGGAAAGGGAGCTGCAATTTATTACCACTATTGCCAAGATGCATCCCTACTTTGCCGATCAGGTAGCCGAGTTTTCCGAGCAGCGTCATGCCGATTGTTTTTATTTGCACCGAAAGCACTTCTTGGAGCCCGAATGGTTTTTGGAGGCCTTTGAAGCTTGGCGGAGCAAGGGCATTGTCATCTTGGGTTTTAATGAGCTCAAGGGCAATCAGCTGAATGCCTATAAAGCCGATATTTCCATCCATGTCATTAGTGGTATAGATTGGTTTGAAACCACCATCAAGGTAAAGTTTAACCAACAAACGGTTTCGCTCAAGCACTTGCACAAATCCATTAGGAACAAGCATAAGTTCGTGCCCTTAGATGATGGTACAATAGGTATCCTGCCCAAGGAGTGGTTGAAAAAGTTTGAAGGCTACTTTAGCGCTGGGGAAATGATCGATGAACATTCGCTGCGTACCCCAAATATTAATTATACGGCAATAGAGGAACTGTATGAAGAAGCTTTTCTTGATCTGGAAACAAAGGAGCGGCTGGCGCTTTACCGCACTAAGTTGGCTACCTTTAAAAATATTGAAAAAATACCTCCCCCGGCAGGATTGCAGGCCAGCCTAAGAGGCTACCAGCAAGAAGGCTTAAACTGGTTAAACTTTTTGGATACCTTTAATTTTGGAGGCTGTTTGGCCGACGATATGGGACTGGGAAAAACCATACAGATTTTAGCTTTTGTGCTCTCGCAGCGCGAAAAAGCGGTGCAGAATACCAACTTGGTGGTGGTACCCGCCTCCTTGGTATTCAATTGGCAGCAAGAAATCAAAAAGTTTGCCCCTAACCTGAAATTGACCACCATTTATGGAGCTACAAGGGTAAGGCATTTGGCCAATTTTGATCCATATGAGGTCGTGCTTACTTCCTATGGAACGCTACTGGCCGATATCAAATGGTTAAAAGGTTACCGCTTCAATTATATTTTTCTGGATGAATCGCAAGTCATCAAAAACCCGGATTCACAACGCTATAAGGCAGTGAAGCTGTTGCAATCACGCAATAAGATCGTAATGACGGGTACACCGATCGAAAATAACACCTTCGATCTATATGGGCAGCTTTCTTTTGCCTGCCCCGGGCTACTGGGTAGCAGGGAGCAGTTCAAACAGCTGTATTCGGTGCCAATAGATCAGTTTAAGGACGCAAAACGTGCGGCCGAACTACACCAACGAATTCATCCTTTTGTGCTGCGGCGCACCAAAGAACAGGTGGCCAAAGAACTGCCCGATAAAACAGAGATGGTCATCTACTGTGAAATGGGCGCTAGGCAGCGCGAAATATATGAGAGCTGCCGTAACGAAATTAGGGATTACCTAATGGGGAAATCGGAAGATGAACTCACCAAGAGCAGTATGCACGTGCTGCAGGGCATTACCAAATTGCGACAGATCTGTAATTCTCCGGCACTATTGGGCCAGGAAAAGTATTATGGTAATGCTTCTGCAAAGATGGAGGTATTGATGGAACAGCTTGAAAGTAAGGCGCCCTACCATAAAATTCTGGTGTTCTCACAATTTGTGGGCATGCTCAACCTGATCAGGGTAGAACTGGAAACACGAAACCTTAAATTTGCCTACCTAAGTGGCCAGACAAAAGATCGCTTGACCGAGGTCAACTCGTTTCAGCAAGACCCAGAAGTAAGGGTATTCCTCATCAGCCTAAAGGCAGGTGGCCTAGGCCTTAACCTTACCCAGGCCGATTATGTATACCTGATTGACCCCTGGTGGAATCCCGCAGTAGAAAATCAGGCCATAGACAGGACCTATCGCATTGGGCAGCATAAAAATGTAATGGCCGTGAGGCTCATCTGCCCCGATACAGTAGAGGAAAAAATCATGCACATGCAGGAAACCAAGAGAGATTTGGCCAAAGGCCTCATCAAAACCGAAACCTCTATCTTTAAATCGCTCAGCAGAGAAAATTTACTTCATTTAATTTCCTAAGGCATCTGTTGTCACGAAATTGGCATGATGTGCCTTGATAGTATCGTCCTAAACGCGCTGCCCTTAGGTTGCCCTATTCGGATGATATGTCGCCGACAGTCAAGAGATTTAATGTATCACCGTTGCTATTGTGGATCGGGTCACTTACCTATAACATTCGAAAAAATATATTGGGTTACCTGCATTGGGGATAAAAATAAATAGATCATGTTTTATGGAAAATAGAAGCTAAGGGCGTCTTCTATAAAATGATAGTCCATGAGCAAAAAACTTAAACTCGATATTCCAAATCCCTGTAGCCAAAAATGGCATAAAATGAGTAAAACCGACCAGGGGAGGTTTTGTAACCATTGCAGTGCAGAAGTAGTTGATTTTGCCGGCATGAGTATATCAGAGCTAAAGAATTATTTCCAAGCTGCGCCCGGGAAAGTTTGCGGTCGTATGGATCAGGTCCAGTTTTATCAGCTTAATCAGGAAACGGTACCCCTTGTGCCTAACCATAGGTTTAGTCTTAAAATAGCAGCGGCATCGTTTATTGCCCTGCTTGTGGCCTGTAAAGGTTCGGCACAGCAAGCCGCAGATAAGCCAACGGTATATCAGGCGCCGGCTGCCAATAGCAAGCTGCAGTCGAATTCAAATCACGTTGAAGATACCTTTATCATAAAGGGATTGGTGAGGGCAAAAGAAAACCTTTCGCCAATTTATGGTGCAATAGTAAACCTACCAAGCTTGAATTTGAAGACCAGCACGAACAATAGTGGTACGTTTGAACTCATGGTAAAAGGTGCTGCCAAACAAAAAGTGAAGTTGTTCATCAATGGCCTGGGGTATGAAGATCAACAAGTAGAGGTAACTTTAGGCCAATCGGCCCAAAACATAACCATCAGCTTAGCTCCAGAAAAATTTCTGATGGGAGAAGTTGTGGTCGTTTCGCCTACTGCACAAAAACAGTCGATATCAATGGGCACCAATGCTACATCTTTTTCAGGCAGGGTAGCAGGTGTAGCCCTATCGGCCCCTGAAAAAACCTCTTTCTTCAAACGCGTTGTTAAATTGATGGGGACCTGGTTTAAATAGTATGTCTGTGCGTGTTTTGTTGCTCGAGGCTTGTGGTCACGACGGGGTTTAAAGCTGGATTTTAAATCCTAGAATTGGGAAATACCCATAAAAAAACACTATTTTTATCTTTTAGTAACTAATAAGCGCTTTTATGATTAACACTTTTACTTCTCTATTTGCCATGCTAGGTACCAGTTTAATGTTTTGCCAAACTGCATTGGTACCTCTGGCAGAATATGGGTTTGGCCAAGCTCAATCCGTCTATCCATTGCCGAAAGACCATAGTAGATCTGATCATTTTACTCATACAGCCCCAATGGGCATTATGATGTTCCAAAGTGGTATCGCCACACTGGCCCCTCCTGCATATTGTACACCTGTGCTCAATTGTACAGATCGGGATAATATTCTAAAGGTAGTGTTCGCCGGTATAGACAATACCTCTACTTGTGGTAATGATGGGTATAATGATTATACTTCCTTGGCTGCCGCTTCGGTAACTGCTGGGCAGTCCTATCCAATTGCGGTAAGTGTGGGAAATGGATGGTCCAGTGAATCTGTAAGCGTATGGATCGACTATAATGACAATGGCATTTTCGAAAATGATGAATTTACTTTTGTGGGCACAGGTTCTGGCAGCACGGTATCGGCCAATATCCCTATCCGCAATGGTGTAAGCGGAATTAAACGCATGAGGGTTAGGGTAGCTGCTGTGGGAGCAGAAGTTGCTACTTGGGCAGAGTCGTGTGATAGTACACAAGAATACGGAGAGACCGAAGACTATTCGATAAATATTATAGGCACACTACCGGTTTCGCTAACTGCCTTCACGGTAAAGGCCATCGGAAATAATGCCTTGCTACAATGGCAGACGGCCAGCGAGCATAACAATGCTAAGTTTATCATCTATCGTAGTAATGGAAATGGAAAAACTGTACAAATAGGAGAGCAGTCCGGTGCCGGTACTTCGGGCGGGCCCAATAACTATTCCCTTTACGATAGATCACCCGTGAACGGTGTTAACTACTACCAATTGTTGCAGGTAGACCATGATGGCAGCATTGCCGAGTTGGGGCTAAAATCCCTAAGTTTTAACCTGTCGTTACTGGAAGTGAAAGCCTATCCCAACCCAACTGCTAAGCAACTCTCTATAAACTTTGCAGCAGGGAGGTTTAGCATGCTCCAGATGAGGGATTTAAGCGGCAAAGTCTTACAACAGCTTAACATATACGAAACCGAAAGCAGCAAGGATATGGATCTGGGAAAATATCCCAGCGGAATCTATCTGCTCAGCGTTGAAGGAAAGGGGCATTATCAAAGTATAAAGGTTGTTAAAAGATAGTGTCCATCTTTGTTTCAGGAAAGCTTTATTCTGCTTAACCACCATCCAGTTAAAACCCGATTTAAATGAGGGAATAATCTATACCCTATTAGGCATAGGGCAGCCGTTGATCAAGTCGGGATGGCAAACCCAGAATAAGGGAATGCTCATGTTGCCCACGTGTAGCTCAGGCGGATTTTTCGATAAGCTGATGTGGTTTCAGATGCCTATTGGCCTCTATAATTTTTTAAGTCAGCGCTATAAATTTTCATAGGTCTGGTCAATAAGGAAGCTCAGTGCTTTCTTGATCTCGTTCCGCCCTTCGGTGCTCGCCATATCCAGTCCGCAGAAGATACTACCATTGTGGGCGGTGGTCATATTGAGGTAATAGAGGCCGGAGACCAGGATGGCCGAGATGGCCCTGAAAGTGGCTGTCTTTTCCTGAAAATGTGGATGTATAATGCTTTCGAAGAGCTGTTCGCCAGTCAATTCCTGCTCGTCGGCAAGCCTTTTCAGGGAGCTGCGCTGCTGAGAAAGGCGCCAGAGCAATACTTTTTGAAGTTCCTTGTTGTTAAAAACGGTATCGAACTGCTCGTGCAACATGTCCTTGACAAAGCCTTGCCCCCCATCGGTAATGACATGCGGAACTTTGTCGCCCTTAATATTGCTCCAAAAATCTTGGGAAAGCACATAATCATCTAGCAACTGGTCGGTGCTGCCGAAATAGCGATAGATGAGCTTCTTGTCAAGTCCTGCCGTGGCGGCAATATCATTTACCTTCAGCGCGGCATAACCCTTGGTACGCAGCAGCTTGCCCACGGCATCCAGCAGCTGTTGCTTGCTTTTTTCCCTACTTTTTTCCCTATTGCTGTCGGTGTTTGGTTTTTCTTCTTCCATAAGAACTTTAAATGGTTTTAAAAGCCGTTCAAAAATAGTTTATTTTTATTGTCACTATTTAGTGACATTATATATATTTGGAAAATAATTGGTGGTTGGGGCAATATTTATGATATAAACCATTTTTTAGAAATAACCAAATGAAAAAAAATCTACGCTTAATGGGGCTGTTTGCCCTAATGTTTGTTATTCAGCTGGCTCATGCACAAAACGGCACGGCCGATGGGACCTATCATTTTGGTAACCTGGGTGCAGACAATAGTGGGGGTGTGGGGTTTAAGAAACAGGGAGACAAATTTGCCGTCAGCAATGCCTACTCATTGGATTCCCGTGACAACAGTATATACTACGCGTTAAGGGATGGCGGTAAGGGTTTGCAGGTTGATCCGGTGATCAAGGCCGAGGGCGGCAGTGTATGTAAGCGCTTTACGCTAAAGGATATGGACCTATATAGCTTTGCGGGTAGCTATTATCAGAAATGGACATACTCCAAGTTTGTAATCACCTTGCGCAATGAGAGCGGCGCACAGATCGCCAGCCACCAGATCTCCTCTAGCATACAGATAGGTGCGGGGGCAATCGGAAAGCTGAAGGACATTCCTTTTACCACACCTTGGCCCGTGGCCGGTTATAACGGGGTGGCCAGAATTGAATTATCCTATATTGCAGTGGCTGATTTTCCAGAGATATTGGGCTTTAAAAACATGACCATTGCCAATGTTTCGGCAGGTGCCTTACCGGTAAGCTTTGGAGAGGTTGATGCGACTGTTGGTGCTGGCCGCCTACAGGTAGACTGGACCACCCATAGCGAGACCAATAATGAACGTTTTGTGGTACAAGCTTCTGCGAATGGAACAGATTGGCAGGATTTGGGCATCGTTGTTTCTAAGGCAGAGGGTGGACGTTCTTTGGGGCTTTTAGCCTACAGTTTCGCTACCAAGTGGGACGGTATGGCCCTGGCCGGTTTTGGGCTTTTGGGACTGTTGCTGTTGCCCACTACCAGGAATAGACTGCTAAGGCTGGGCATGTTGGTATTGATGGTTTCGGTGGTGGTTTCCTGCGCCAAGGAAAAAGACGGGGCGGCAGGATTGGAAAGGGTAGTCTCTGCCACTAAGCCGGTCTATGTTCGTGTGGCCCAAATAGACAGAAATGGAAGTACCAGCTATAGCCAAATGGTGGTGGCCCTTAAGAAATAATAGGTTTTATATACTCTAATACGCTGCCCATGGTTATGGCCATGGGCTTTTTTGTGGTATCTGTAGCGGCTTTCTGTTGGTCTGCTGCTGGTTATGCTTGGCATGTGGGGAGTGGCTTCCTCCTGGTTAGTATGAGTAACCTCCACCCATTGCCAGTCTATCACTATAGTTTAGGCATTGCTGTAATGTGCTCGGTCCAAACCAAAGTACGCAGCATCATTGCTGGCAGTTATTAGCCCTTGCCATTTGCCCTGTTTAATAAATTATAGTTAAGAAACCTTACTGTGCTTTTACGAATATAGTTTGACTGTAAGTGGTAGTACCATCTTTATCTACCTGTGCCAGCCTTAAGTATAAAACATTGCCATCGCCCGACTGTTGATCGGCTTGGAGGTCGATCTGGTTGGCCTCGTTATTTTTTGCACAAGAGGTGGCAAGTACAGCCAACACTGCCAGGAAGGCAAACCAGCGGTAGCGTTTTTTGGAGAAAGGCAACAGTAACAAGCCTAAGAGCGTAAAGCCTGCCAAGCCGAGTGTACTCATATTAATTTCCACTTGGTAGGTGGCGCCAGCAGTGCTGTTGGGCAGGGCGTCTTTGCGAATCAGGTATCTCCAAAATTTGCCATCTCTAGAACTTTCTACGATGAAATGGCTATTGTTTTTTTCTTGGGCAGTTTTCCAGTCCACTTTTAAGATTCCTAACTTATTAAGGTTTGCGGTAAATTGGGTGAGCGTAACGGGCAGTACTGTGGTAAAGTGGTTGGTAGGTACGGTTACCTCGGTGTTGGTCGTGCCAAAGGCATACCTTACCCAGTTGCTTCTTTTCAGCAATGCAGTGCGGATCTGACTGGCTGTAGTGTAGGGTTTGTCGGCACCATTAAATGCTGCAGACTCCACATTATAATTGTACCCACTGGGATCCATAACAAGGGAGCCTAACCAAAAGGCACTTTGTCCAGCCACCAAAGTGGGTGGCAAATCAGAGTTGTTTGGGCCAAGTACTAAGCTGCCTAGATTGTCCCAGCCTGCGTCTGTAGTTAGCATGGTATAATTTCCGGAACTTCCTGTTTGGCTGGCGTTCCAGTGTAGGCCGGCGATGAGCACAGCACCATTGCCACCTGGATCGCCACTTCCACCTTGGAAGGCAAAAAGTTGGTCTCCGCTATTGGATAATGATAATCGAGAAGTTTGCTGTACCAAAGTACCGATGCTCGCACCGTCTAGCGTAGCCGCATAATAATTGGTGCTATTGTTCTCTGGCGTTAAGATCAGCGATACTTCTTTTCCTGCGCTGATTTTGGTGGTTACGGTAAGTTTCACCGTCCCTTCGGTGTTGGCGTTGGCAGGATACCAAGTGTTAGCCTTGTAACCCCTGTCGGTAAAATAGATCACCGTATTTACGGGAATTGTTTTCAATGCAACGAAAGATACCCGATCAAATCGTGGTCCTGTGGTCGATACTCCCGGTTGAGAATCGAAGCCGGTAAAGAGAATGTCGCCAGCGGCGAGTTGGGCTTTTGTTTTTGGGCTGCCTAGCAAAAATACCAAGCCCAAGGTGCATTTGAACAATAGAGAAACGTTAATCTTCCGCATAATTTTTGTATTTTTTGATTTTTCAAAGATAACTAAGAAGGCCTGAATATTTTTATTAAAGTGATTATAAATTAGTCTAAACCGAGTCTAGCGTATTACGTTGTGAAATCTCCCTTGAAAGTAACTATAGCACTCCGTCGAATAATAGATTGGTTATATGCTTACTTATGCTTGGTCCTTTATCACACTCCTTCAACTTCGCAAGTTGAACCTTAAACCACGCCTTTTTGAATATCCTCTTTCATTTTTTTTGCTTTTTCTATCCATTCTGGCACCCGATCTTTTAGTTCCTCAATTTTTGTTCTGCCAAATTCATCTTGTTTGGTGAGGTATTTTATAACCTGGTAAACTGCAATGCCAATTAAGGCGTTTTTAATAAATCCCATCTCTTTTTTATTTAGTGTATAGGGTATAAACATTTTTAACATCAAAACGTTTGGGGCATATGGCTTTGTTCTGTGTTGGCCACCTTATAGGCCTTTGCCGCCCAAGTAACCCACCAATTAACGGAAAAACCAAGCCACTAATCCATCCTCTTCTTTTGCTTGAAATAATGGATTGCCCCTGTGCACCATAAGGCCCATACAATTAAGACGGGCTGGAAAAAGAGCCTGGCCAATCGTGTCCCGTCGGTGTTCAGGCCAAAGGCGTCGCGGTGGTTGAGGTACTGTGCAATATTGCCGGGAAATACCGCTACGTAAAACAGGGCGAGGGCAATACCGGCCTTTGAGCGCTGCTTTTTCAATAGCAACAATGCCAAGCCTAAGGCAATTTCGGCTACGCCAGAAAGCAATACGGTGGTATCCTTGCCAATTGGTACCCAATTGGGCACCTGTGCACGAAATGTCTGCCTTTGAAAGCTTAGGTGGCCAATGCCCGCCAGTACCATAAAAAGTCCAAGTACGATCCTGGTACCGTTCTGCAATTTGCTGGTGGGTACGGCTTGCGGTATGGGATGCTTTGTGGCCATATCACATAAACCCCTGAAAAGGGCAATTGTTTGGTGCTTAGTACTCTAATTGGCAAACTAAAAACTAGCTAACCAATAGCTGGCCAACATTTCTTTTTAGCACTAGGCCTCGCTTGGCCATTGGGGCGAAAATAGCTTTAAAAGCAAAACGATATTTTTTTCACTTCGTTTAACAGAACTTCCCTTAGTTAGGCCTGCTTGCTGCTGTTTAACAGCTCCCTGATGTCTACCTCCAAAAAAACGGAAATCTTATAGAGCTCCTCAATAGAGGGCTGCTGCTTGTTATTGCACCATCTGGACACGGTTTCCTCCCTTTTTCCCAGCTGTTCGGCAAGTGCCTTATTCGATTTTTTCTTTTCCGCCAGCACCACCTTAATCCTATTAAAATCTTTCATTTATGATTTTTAAAGTCATTATTTTGATTTTTAAAATCAATTAACTATATTTGTTATAGTTAATTATAGCGACAAATAGAGTAGGGCCTAGCCTTGCTTGACGATGTTACTCGTCCAAAATCCGCCAGATTTTACCACGAGTTAACCGAGAGTTCGCCTATATACTGGAATTCTTATACTTTTGTATAATCCAGTAGGGCGTACCTCGTAAACTTTTGGGTAGCTTTTTATCCTTGTGGTAAAAAGAAGGTTCTGGCGGAACCATGGCAAAAGTGGAGAGGTACGCCTTATTGGTTTCCTGCCAACAGGTTTCCCTTCGCTTTTACGGGTGCATTGTTTTACATAACCAAAAACCAATCGTTATGGAAACGAAAAAATTAAGCTCCGTACTGTACCATTGCCTCAAGGAGGCGGGGTATGGCCATTTCCTAAAACTCTTAATAAAGAACGTAATCCGTTCACCATCTTAGCGCATGCCAGAACATTCCAAGTGAAAATAACCTGTTAAAAAAAAGAAGCTGCTGTGAAGAGAGCGCACATCAGAGTCTCCATGAGGTTATTTAACTTGGCACCAGCCCTTATAAGTTTTTAGGTTGTAAGATGGCCGTACTATGGTTTATCGCAATTGCCAAGGTAGGCATCTTTTCCCTAATAACAAATACGGTTTTTCGTAACGGCATTAACATAGTGCCGTAGGGGCTGGTTTTGTACTATCTTTTTATAAATAAGCGCTCGCCGCTCTGGTGTGTAATCTCCCGCTACAAGGGCGGAAAGCAATGTTGGTCTAGCGCCGCATTGCCAAAATCATCGGCCTTGTAATATGGCAGCCATAGTCCTCAAAATGAGGATCGACCGGGAGATCCTCCTGAACTGTTCCCGCCCGCTGCCGCAGCCATAATTAAATTAAGAATTTTTAACACGTTGGCGAGAACGCCAACATGAGAGAACTCCAGCGTTGGTGCCCCAGCCAAGGCTTAACTTAACGGCAGTGACCGCAATCCTGAGCTCATGCGTAGCCCCACTTGCTTCCGCTGATTTTTCGCTCAGGGAATTTCTCCGTTGACTGGGATTTGTAATCACGACCCGGTTAAAAGTGGATTTTAAATCCAGTCATAAAAAATAATATTATTGCCATCTCTTTCCATAAATAGATCTTATTCAAAATAAAAGTTTCCATTTCAAGAAGTAGCTTATCGATTATAAATCACTACTTTAATCAGTTTTCTGATGACCTAAAATTGCTTGTCCGCTTTTTCCCTCCATTAAGCTTTTGGTTTTACATGCGTTTATCATTAGTTTTAAACCGTGTAACAGCATAAGCATCGCAAATGACCTCTTATCATCTTACTCCTTGCAGTTATCGCAATGGCTTTGGTGTGGTGTTATTTTGAACAATGCATCCATCAAATTTAAAACCATATGAAAAAACTATTACTTACTTGCATGATTTGGTTAACAGCTATTGCCCTTTGGGCAAAAATGCCCGAGGCCAATGGGGGTGTTTATGTTAAGGCTACCGCAACGGGCGATGGAATTGGCTGGGGTAATGCCGCTGCTCATTCACAAGCTGCTATTGATTTTAAAGGTGTTAGCCCTGATTCGTTTACCCATAAGATTAGTGATGGAAGCTTAACAAGTAATATTGCAACGGTAACCGTAATGGCTATCAATAGGGTTGAGGCCCAAATAACCAACGCTACGACTGTTAATTATACCGTTACCTTCTCTGAACCAGTTTCAGGAGTAGATGCAAGCGATTTTACATTAACTACTTCGGGTGTTACGGGTTCTATAGGTACACCAACCGGTTCTGGTGCCACTTGGACGGTTCCGATTAACTCAATTGTGGGCAATGGCACTCTACGCCTTGACTTTACCGGTACAACGGGAGTAACCCCCAATGTGAGTGCAGCCTATACAACAGGAGAGGTATACACTTTTGATCATTTAGCCCCAACTTTAGTCTCTGGTTCTTATTTTTCGAACAATGGTTATTCAAGTCAATACGCTAAGGTTGGCAATATGATCACACTTTCTGTGGGCTTTAATGAGGCTCTTCAAGCCATAACAATTGCTATTGCTGGACATCCTGTAACAGCCGTGGCATCTAATGGAAATAAAAATTGGACAGCTACCTATAGCTTGGTCACAGGTGACACCGAAGGTAATATTCCATGGACATATTCGGCAACCGATCTTGCTGGAAATGTAAGGCAACAATCGAATACGGACTTCGGTACAGTTTTGATTTTTGACAAAACACCTCCCGTAATCAACATCACCCCAACAGCGGTTACAGCTGCCCCTGGTGCTGATGCATCCTTTACTATAGCTTACGTAGATCCCAATTTTAGTTATTCATCGCTTTCTTCGGGCGATATCACTGTCAATACTACGGGTACAGCCGCATACACCTCTTTAATATTATCTGGAAGCGGTTCAACTTATACGGCGAAATTAACTGGCGTTAGTGGATGGGGTACATTAGGCATTTCGGTAGCCGCAAGCACTGCGCAGGATATTCCAGGGAACATTGCCGGAGCAAGTTCCCCTTCCGCAACCATTCTTATTGCATCAAACAATGCAGATCTATCGGCACTTGGCACAACCGCAGCTGGGTTATCACCTACATTTGACCCCGCTACAGCAGTGTATACGGCTAGTGTTCCCTATGCAACCACGTCTACCACAATTACACCAACTAAGGCTCATGCTGGAGCAACGATAAAAGTTCGAGTTAATGGAAATGCCTATACTACACTAACAAGCGGTTCTTCATCCGGTGCTTTGGCACTGGACGTTGGAGCTAACGTGATAGAGATCTTGGTTACGGCTGAAAATGAGATAACCACAAAAACCTATACCCTAACCGTCACCAGGGTAAACGAAGCCCCAACCATCGAGATATTTCCAGCTGTGCTACTAGATGGGGCGGTAGGCTCGTTCTATAGCCAAACGATCACCGCTTCGGGAGGGACCTCTCCATACACCTACAAAGTTACGGCAGGGTTATTGCCAGATGGACTTACCCTTTCAAATACGGGTACGCTGTCGGGCACCCCAACGGCAGGTGGGATCTCGACCTTTACGGTGACCGCGACCGATGCTTCAACAAGTCCCGGGCCCTATTCAGCTTCTCGTAATTATAGTATTAATACAGAACAGGTTTTGCCAATAACCCTCATAAATTATAGCGTCAAAAAAGATGCTAATTATGCTAAAATTGTTTGGTCTACGGCTTCCGAAAATAATAATCAACGGTTCGAAATCTTAAAATCAACTGATGGGATCACGTTTTTGACTATTGGTTCAATTAAAGGAAATGGGACTACTTCAATTAGCAATAATTATTCTTTTTATGATCGTAACCCATTTCATGGGGCGAGTTATTATAAGTTAATGCAAATTGATAATAATGGCAAAGTAAATGACCTTGGGACCAGATCCTTAAATTTCGATTTAAAAGAAAAAGCACAGGTTTTAATTTCCCCGAATCCTGCACAAGACTTTATTAAAGTGAAATTTAATGATCCTTTTACCAGGATAGAAATATTAGATATGAATGGGAAGATTTTAAAAACACTGTCTGTAAGCTCAGAAGATGATGAGGCAATCATCGATATTTCTTATTTAAAGCCAAATAATTATTTACTCCGATTAAGTAATTCCTCTATGACAGTGGTAAAGAAAATGATTAAGCTTTAAAATATTTACTTATCAAAATTAGACAGGATGAATTTTGTAGAAATAGTTGATGGCTAGCTTTACAAAATTTATCCTGTATTATGGAAAATGTTTTGGTTGATAGCCTTTATGCTCAACTCGTTTTGAGATATATTAATTAACTTATATGACTTTTAACTTTACTTTATGTGATTAACCTTTTAGCAGTTTTCAATCCATTAATTCTTTTTTTAATAAAGAGGTTGCTAAATTTTTAATCTTTTCTTCTCCTGCCTAAGATCCTCCTCAGCTGTTCCCGCCCGCTGCCGCAACTATAATTTAGATTAAGAATTTTTTACACGTTGGCGAGAACGCCAACATGAGAGAACTCCGGCGTTGGTGCCCAGCCAAGGCTTAACTTAACGGCATTGGCCACAACCCTGAGCTCATGCGTAGCCCCACTTGCTTCCGCTGCTTTTTCGTTCAGGGAATTTGCAAGTCTGAACTAAATTTATATCTTTATAAATAACTAAATATCAATTCATTAAATCTAAATTTTAAGCTATGAAAGCTAAACTCTTACTCTTTGCCGCATTCATGCTGGCATTTTCAACTTTTACCGCCCAGTCTGCTTTAAAAGTGCAGCCTCTAAAAGTGGCTACCTCCTCTATCCATATTGGCGTGTTTACCGTAGGTGGGCAAAGCTTTGAGGCTTGGGGCGATAGCAGCGGAAATATTACCGAGCTGTATTTAACAGATAGTGCTGGTCAGCATACAGGTGGCCAGGCCTACAGTTGGTCTGGAACACATGATTTCAATCACCAGATAGATATTTCTTTACAGATCACTTCTGGCGGAAGCCTACTTACCTTTCAGGGACACTGCTGGTATTAAACACATAAAAGCGGAGAAACATAATTTTAACCACAGGTTGCCAACTATTCGGTGGCTTGTGGTTTTTGTATTTTTACTCTACACGCTATTATCCTGAACGTAGCGAAGGAGCTAAAGCCGTTTGTTTATTCCCGCTGATTTCAGGAATTGCCTGTTCCGAGTTGCGGGCAATCTATATTCATTTCCAGTGATGCCAAACCTTCTGAAAATGCAAAAAAAACCGTTTTGGAAGCTTAATGCACAGGTCCATCCAGTACTTATCACCTATTGAATAGCTGCGTAATTGGCTTCCGTAATTTTTCTCCAATAAGCCGTATCAATTTCAACAGCATGTGATGCCCTAAAAAACAGCGAA
The DNA here is from genome assembly GCF_016428855.1 of Pedobacter sp. ASV28. Classification (GTDB taxonomy): domain Bacteria; phylum Bacteroidota; class Bacteroidia; order Sphingobacteriales; family Sphingobacteriaceae; genus Pedobacter. The sequence goes on along the minus strand of NZ_JAELTN010000009.1, from coordinate 12,016 downwards.
GGCGAAGTTTCGATCACGCCGTATTTCGATTTTCTTCGACCCACATCCACAATCTTGCCCTTTAAGCGAAAAGCCTTGTATAAATCTCTATAGTTAACCGTATCAGTATATAGTTTTCGGAAATAGTCTCTATCCTCAAAACGTAAATCGCTCACAGATAGCCGATTTGCAACTACACTAAATAGGTTCGTGGTGTCTACATCAACAACCAAATTTTCTGCTTTCTTAAGTATTTCATGGGGTAGATAGACGGTGCCACTATCTACAATAATGTCCTTACAGTCTGTACATTCATCATGATGGACAAGCACTGTCATCAGGCAGGTGTCGCAAACCACGTAGTTGCCACGAAATTCAATTGCGTTTTTTTTCGAAAGCGTTGGGCGCTTTTTGTTGGGGGTGTTACATGCTGCTATTGCGCATATGGATAACAATATTAGAGAATATAGCAGCCGAATTTCATTCATATCAAAGTTTTATCACATTAAAGCTACAAAAATGCTCAATTATTGTAAGCGGACCTGGTCAATATCCAAGAAAACCAAAACCCGTATTAATTTGATTTTCCCTGTATTTTTTAATAAATCAACATGCAACCCTTTTGTAAACCGCAGCGTCTTGCCTCATATGAAAAATGTTGCCGTTCACACCAAAGGCCTGTTCATTACAGGCATGCTCTTATTGTTTATTTTTAGCGCCAGCGCCCAAAGCGTGTTAACAGGTACCGTTAAGGACTTGCAGCATCGCCCAATTGCCTATTGTTCGCTCGGTATTAAAAATAGCAAGGCCGCCACCGTAGCAGATGAACGCGGTGCCTTCAGGTTGATCATCCCCGACAGCTTGGCCGATCGCAATTTGGTCTTTAGTGCAATTGGCTTTGTCGATAGGGAAATGTCTCCTGGCGAAATCAATAAACTAAAGGAGGGAACCGTGGTCATCTTGGAAGAAAAGATTTTTGATATGGCCGAGGTCGTCATTAAGGGAACTAAACTTAAAGAGAAAACAGTTGGACAACGGTCCCGCCCCATGATTACTTTTTCCAAGATGTTCGACCAGCACGTTCCCAGCATCGAGCAAGGTAATGTGTTTGAGATTGAGGAGCAGAGCCTTTTAAAAGCCTATAACTTCTACATTATGCCCAGTTCTAAATTCTCTTCCATTACTTTGAAACTAAACCTATATGCCGTAAGAAATAACCTTCCAGACACCAGCTTGCTTCGTGAAAATATCACGTATCGCACTACTGCCAAAGGCTGGCAACATATCGACCTTACGCCCTATCAACTTGGTTTTAATGGTATGGCCAAAATTGCCCTTACCTTGCAATTGGTAGAACATCAGCCGGATAGTACAAATACTTTTGTATTCGGAATTTCCGCAAAGAAAACCCTGTCAAAAGATTTACTTTTCCGCTACCAAAGTCAGGGAAACTGGGAAAACAATGCAGGGGCTTTTATTGCAAACTTGGAAATAAAGTACAATAAGGAGGTCGGAAAAGCTAAAAAGCCTGCTGAAAAGGTGGTAGAAGAAACCTCCGAAGTGAGCATGCTTGCTGATTATTATCACCATAAGGAAGCTGCCCAAAAAAGCGGATACGGGAAGCGCAAAAACGGCAGATTCATCGACCTGGATGATGCTAAGATTTACACGGAAGAATACGGGGAGGGCGAGCCGCTCCTGTTGCTCCATGGCAATAATGGCAGCATTTCGGATTTCTATCTTCAGATCCCATTTTTGGCTAAACATTTCAAGGTCATCGCCATCGATACACGGGGGCAGGGGCGAAGTACCGACCTTTCTACCCGTGCCTATAGTTATGATGGATTTGCAGCAGATTTGTATAAGATCATTTCTAAACTGGGCCTTAAGAAGGTGAATATCGTAGGCTGGAGCGATGGTGGAAATACCGCACTCAGCTTTAATCTTGCTCATCCAGAAATGGTTAAAAAAATAGTGGCCATTGGGGCTAACCTAAACCCTTCGGGTGTTAAAGACAGTTTAATTGCCTCATTTAAACAGCAGATCGAAGCAGATACGCTTCCTCAGCAGCATAAACTGATCAGGCTGATGCTCGAACATCCTCATATAGAGGCCTCACAATTGAAGCAGATCAGCAATCCGGTATTGGTGATCGCCGGTAGCGATGATGTCATCAAGCCGGAACATACCCAGCTTATCGCAAGCCAGATTAGCGGTGCCCAGCTCGAAATCATTCCTAATGCCACTCACTATGTTCCTTTCGAAAAACCAGCGCAGCTCAATCAGGCCATCCTCCATTTTTTAGCGCTTCCAGAAAAAAATAAAGACAGGCAGCGGAAATGATCGCCTAAATACCGTTTTTTCATTCTTGCCCGGTTAAAGCTGGATCTGTGGGCACCAGGCCTTGGCTCATGAATTCCAGCAGCTGCATAACCGTTTTGAACTGGGGTTGAGCAATTAAAAGCACATGCAAAGCAGCTAATTTCTATTGAATGTGCACCTGTTTTGAGTAGGCAAAAGCACATTCTGGCTTTGGCTCGGCCCCGGCACTAAGGTTTTGGCTAAGGATGGGTAATCGTGTTTCTATTGGTATATTACCTATTATTTGGTATTTGTTAAGTTGTTGAATATCAGTAATTTTATGTGGTAATAGACAAAATTATGCATTATGAAAAGAATTTTATTTTTTCTACTGACATTGGTAATGTCGCTAGGAGTTTCGCATGCCCAAAAACAAGAAGATAAAGTGGAAGCTTTCGAATTAAAAGGGATTGTTTCCTTAATCAACAATAGTTTAGAAAGAGCTTCTGAAGAGCTTGATGGTAGTATGCAGCCTAAATTACAATCTGCCGAGATTGCATTGAGTACCATTTATGATAAAGCTGGAGGTGGTGGCTTTAAGATCATTGCCAAAGCCTCTAAAAAATGGCAAATAGAAAAATCAACTACCTTAACTTTTAGTTATGAGAAAAGCGATCAAAAGGAGATGGTATCTCCTTCATTTGAGACGCATTTAAAAGATGCCGTTGTTTCCGCATCAAAACAATGGGCTGCGGCAAGCACTGGGGTTGCAGGTTTATCTAAAAAAGAGTTCTCTGTAGCGCTATCTTTTAGCTTGAAAAAAACTGGCTCTGCTGGTGTAGAGTTCGAAATATGGGGAATTGGTATCGACGCAACAGTAGATGTAGAGAAAACAGCAGCGCATAAAGTTACCCTTACATTTAAGTAAGTTTTTAAATTAGCAATATTAATAGGTATGGGTATTGTGATGAACGGGACCCATTTTTTATCAATTTTTGTATCAAGGCAAAAGTCAATTAACTCAAAAATTGATAAAAAATCAAGGCTGCTTAACCTGGCTTGCTCCAGCTCGATCAGGCTTTGAGCGCACAAAATGAGCTGTTGCACTTGCTCTCTGGACCTGTACCCATTTTATCGGTAGCGGTGCTTGTGTTTAATAATTAATTGGAGGAGTTTTTTTTGAATGAGTCCCAAGCAAATGCTTGCGCCAGAGGGGGGTGAGGTGGTTAAGAGATAGGTAAACAAATAAGATAATTTAAAAATGAGAAAATTACAGCCACTACCCCGTGGTAACAGCAGTCCCGCTTTCCACTATAGTCCCAATTTTTCATCGAGGGCTGTCGTTGCAATCGGGTTTATTTAACAAAAGCTGGTGATTGCCCTTGCTTAAAACCGAATGGCTGGAATGTCTAGCTGGCAAAGCGAGATCCCGATACGTCGGGAAACCCGCAACTCACAACTCACAACTAAACATATTTCCAGCTCGTTTGTTAAACTCATAGCTAATACATAAACGATGACCAATACCACTCACAAAATTACCAACCAACCTTCTCCTCAAGATGGGTTAGACAATACAGGTACACAAGGTTATGATTCCTTAAGTGACGATGCTTATACCGGTTCCGTAAAAACAGCTCAGCAAACCAGCAATGACCCAAATAAGCAGACCCCTATTACCATTAGCTCACCACCTAATGAAGGTGAAAAAATCATTTTCGATGTGTTGATTAACGAGAAATTAGCCCATGTGATTGTCACAAAGAACGGATCGTGCTTTCATATCAACCTAGATGGTAAAGATAAAGGGCGGTTTGAGCTATATGAGAATGGTAAAATTAAACGTTTCCCACAACCCAAAAGTGACAGTATAGACGATGATATTTATTTTGGCCCTATTGAAGGAAAACTAAAGGCGTTAAATAAATTAGCATAAAATGCGCATTTGTTTGTCATTTCCATATTCCCATCTTTCCCTTAAATTAGCGTAATGGATAAACATTTCGGTCCCAAACAACTAACCTCCCAAAAACCAAACAAGCAATTAACCATTTACTACCGCAACAAAAAAACATTACCCAGCGCAAGAGGCTTTGTCTTGGCATAGGGTGGAGGTGTTTAAATCTTGATGAAAACTTGTTACAGTTCTTCTGCTTCTCTATGCTGTGTTTTTATTCTACTTCGACATCATTTGTGTCTATTGTCGTAGTTGTGATTACGATATTGTTGCTGTATTATTTGTCGTAGTTCTTCCGCTAAAATTTCTTTTTCTACTTCTTTAAGCTATACTTTTATTCCTACTCCGACATCATTTGTACTTGTTGTCGGAGTTGCGGTTATGTTATTCGTTTCGCTACTACTATTGTTGTTGTTTATCTAATTCCCGAATCTTATAGCTAATAGTAGTAGAGCTTTTTTGTTTATTTTATCTGAATAAATCATTTTTAAAGCTAAATTCGCTGTTAATCCATCAAAATAACTTTTATATGAGAAAAAATCTAAATTCAATCCTCTTTCTTTTTAGAACAAATCACAAATGTGTTTTATTGCCGGTACTTATCCTTTTTTCTTCGCTATCTATTCATGCGCAGGTCATACGTTTTGTTAAGACAGGTGCTTCTGGTAATGGTACCTCTTGGAATAATGCCTTGGGTAATATACAAGCTGCTATTGATGTGGCCGATGCCGGCGATGAGATCTATATTGCTGCGGGAGAATACAAGTTAACTGCCAGTATCAATATTACCAAGGCAGTGAAACTATATGGGGGTTTTGCAGGTGCAGAAGCTAGTGTTATCTTTAGAAACGAAAGCTTAATGCATAGTACCAATGCTACAAGAATAACTGCCAATACTACGCTGAAAAATTGTCTAATTAATATTAACCCAACGCTTAACACTACCTCCATTATTCTTGATGGATTACACCTAAGTAATTCCACTTACGGGGCTATTACTATTGCCAGCGGTAACCCGCAAATAAACAAATGTAAATTTGAAAACAACACAGCTGTAGTGGGAGGTGCAATATACATTGCTCAGGGAGAAACCAGTGTGAGCAATAGCATATTTAATCAAAACAAGGCTAGTTTTGATAATCTTTATAGTGCTAACTATCCAATGCCCACAAATTGGACAATTACTAACTATTATTTGGATCCAAGTGCCGAAGTGAGTGGGTGGATAAACGGTGTGAATAAATATGTTGATAAAGAAAAAGCCATGTATTTTGATCTTTCTGCTAGAACGGAGAAGTATTTACACTATATCTATATTGGTTTTGGTAGGGCACAGAGCAGTAATCCAAATAAAGTGGTGCCAGTTAAAATTTACAACGGCACCAGTGGAACACCCGGAGCTCTAATAGGTAGCAAAAACTTAACAATGCGTACCATTATGGACGATGTTCAGGCAAATACTTACACCTACATCGATTTTGAAACTCCACTAGAATTGCCAGCCTCAAAAAAAATATTTATTAGTGTAGATTTAACCGACTTGCAATGGACTTCCTCGGTTAAAGACGTACTTAGCATTGTAAGTAATGCCAGTGGTCAAAGCAATCCATCGGCTACTTGGGAAAAAACAAGCAGCAACATATGGTACAGATATGATAATCCTAGTAGTTGGGGTGCCAATATTTCATTGCTAATACATCCATTTTTGAGCTCAACAGCGCTTAAAACCGAATTTTTAGCTACTGGTGGTGCCATTTATAATGCCACTACCAGCTCATTTAATGCGCTAAATTGTTTGTTTTACAACAACGAAGCGAATTATGGCGGGGCAGTGTTTAATAACGGTACAGCCAACCCTACATTGGACGCAAGCTTAGTTAACAATACTTTTTATAACAATAAAGCCAGTAGTGGTGGTGCTATTTATAACTATAATTATAGCGGCAATGCTAAGGCCTCCATTTACAATAACATTATATGGGGCAATATTGCCGATACATATAAAGATGTAGCTGAAGAGGGCAGTACCAGTGTCGCAAAAAATAACATTACGCAGGGCTATAAAGAGGGGATAGATTTGAATCAGAATATAGATCCTTTGTTTGTTAACCAAGCCAGTGGTAATTTTAACCTACAGGCAGGCAGCGCAGCTATTAATGCTGGCGATGCCAGTTTTATTGCAGGGGTAACTTCAGATTTGGCAGGTGCACAACGTATACAATTTAATGGTTTAGATCTGGGCGCTTATGAAAGTAGCCATCGTTCTGCCAATGCCTTACTTGCTAGTTTAAACCTTAGCGAGGGGACATTAAATCCACTGTTTAACAGCAATACATTGAGCTACAATATAGCGGTAGCTAGCACTGTTACTTCCGTTACGCTTACCGCGGTGCTAAAGGAGCTAAATGCCACGCTTGCCATTAATGACATGGCGGCAGTAAGTGCGCAGCCTAGCAATGCTATAAATTTAAGCGATGGCCAAAATACCGTTACGGTAAAGGTAACGGCACAAGACGGAACTACCATTAAAAACTACACGATAAACATTAATCGGCAAGCGGCATTGCCCGTGGAACTTTTAAGCTTTAAAGTGAAGGCGCAAGGGCAAAGTGCCAAATTGGAATGGACGACACAACAAGAGAAAAATAACCTTAGGTTTGATGTTTACAGAAAGGGAGATGAAGGCGAATTTGTGTTTATCGGTTCCCAAAAAGGAGGAGGAGATAGTAACTTAAAGCAACACTATGTGTTTTATGATACCAATCCATTAGCTGGTAACAGTTATTACCGTTTGGTACAGATAGATCATGATGGAAAACAGAAAGAGATAGGTGTAGCGCCATTTACTTTCGGTATGGGTAGCTCTATAGTAAATGTTTATCCAAACCCTACTAATCATTGGAGCAATATCAGCTTTCAGGCAGGTAAATATCAAAAAGCGATATTAAGCAATATTAATGGCAAAAAATTGATAGAGCAACAGTTGCAGAACACAGATCATTCCCTAAAGCTAAATTTAGCTAATTATACCGCTGGTTATTATGTTTTAACGCTTATAGGGCAAAAAGAACAAGACAGTAAAACCATAATTAAATTTTAGTTTTTGCACCATACCTAAAAGAGAAATAGCAACTATATATAAGGTCAACTTTCCTTATATACAGTTGCTATTTGCTGATCATACATCATTTGCTGTCGTAGTTACGATTATAGGTATTCCTCTTTCTGCTGTGATTATTTGTCGTAGTTCGTCTGCTTAAATTACTTTCCCTGCTTCTTTAAGCTATGCTTTTGTTCCTACTCCGACATTATCTGTATTTGCTGTCGTAGTTACGATGATGGGGAGAAGTTGAAGTGTGTAGAGGCTAAATTTTACATGGTTAAGGATTTGGAATATTAATGGTGTTAGAATAAAAATATTACCTCAGCAACAACACCATTACCCAGCGCAAGAGGCTTTAGCATAGGGGTGAGGTGTTTAAGAGATAGGTAAACAAATAAGATAATTTAAAAATTAGAAAATCACAGCCGCTACCCCGTGGCTACAGCAGCCCCGCTTTCCACTATAGTCCCGATTTTTCATCGGGAGCTGCCGTTGCAATCGGGTTTATTTAACAAAAGCTGGTGATCGCCCTTGGTTAAAATCGAATGGCCGAATGTCTAGCTTGCAAAGCGAGATCCCGATACGTCGGGAAATAGCCCGTCAAACCAATAACTCGCAACCCACAACTCATTTCCATATTCTCAATCTTTCTTTTAAATTAGCCTTAACCAAACCCGAAAAACTAAACACCAAGCATCTAAAAAACTAATCAATTTGCTCCAAAAATACGCCAAAGCTTTTTCACATCTTAAACGTGGATCCACGCCATACGGTGCGGCACCACATAAGCCCATTTTGCTGTTAACCCTCATCGAGCTCATCGAAAAAGGCATCGTAACCGATAACCGTATATTGGTAGATGCCCAATTGGTAGGTACCTTTAAAGAAAACTGGCAGTTGTTGGTTACTACAGCCAACATTGAAGACCTTACCCAACCATTTTACTATTTGCAGAACGATGGAGTAGACGGGAAATCTTTTTGGCTGCTTCACCCTAAGCCAGGTTACCAAATTAACCAGCCCATTAAGTCTTTAAGTAAATTAGCTGAAGCATGTGCATTTGGTGCTTTAGCTAATGAGCTTTGGTTACTTCTACTAGATGCCCAAAGTAGGGAGTTTTTGCGACAAGTATTATTAGACACCTACTTCCCAGAACAAGTAGTTTTCTTTCGGGCTGCAAAACAGGTTGGTAAAGAATATCTGCAATTACAGACCCAAAGTATCTTGAATGATGCTGCACCAAAATATGGCAAACGACGAGTATATACTACCGAGGAAATTATTGTACGTGATGGTTTATTCCAGCGCTGGGTAACGAATGCCTATGATTATCAATGTAGTTTCACGGGAATGAAGCTGAGCAATTCTTTTAACTATAACTTCGTTGATGCCTGCCATATCATTCCCTTTGCCCTAAGTTTTAATGATAGCCGTACCAACGGCATTGCCCTTTGCCCCAACATGCATCGAGCTTTCGACCGTGGCCTGCTCAGTATCGATGAAAACTACCGCATCTTAGTATCCCAACATGTAACTGAAGATACAACCCATCCTTATGCACTCAACGCATTAAAAGGGAAGCGCATCATATTACCGCAACAACAAAACCATTACCCCGCGCAGGAAGCTTTGGCTTGGCATAGGGGAGAGGTGTTTAAGGGGTAGGTAATGACTGCAAAAAGAAAAGCTTACGGAAACAAAAGTTATTTTTAACATTGATTTGATCGATCACTGGAATCTGAAAAAGCATTCTTTATATTTTGTTTAGACAGCAAATCTAAGCCGTATTATTAAAATTGATGAAATTTCCTTTTCAAAATATGTTAAGATATATTCGATACAAGGTATTTCTAACTTACTTAGAATGAGCGTTGGCATTTTAGTGAAAAGCACTGGATCCATATGGCAAAACATATACAAGGTTATTTGAATATGACGTTCACATAATGAAGTTGCAAATATTACCTTACGTTCGTCCCACTTTTTGAAACGATTTATATAAATCTTCGTATCTTTACGTTTTTATCTATATTAATCGTGAACTATATCGATCTCTTTGCTGGTGCAGGAGGCCTTTCTGAAGGTTTCAAACGGGCAGGTTATACACCTATTGCCCATGTAGAGATTGATGAAGCTGCTTCCTATTCACTAAGGACTAGAGCAGCCTATTACCACCTCAAAGAGAATAATCAGTTTGATACTTACCTCTCTTACCTGAGAGGTGAAATTCCAAGAAACGAGCTTTACAGTAAAATACCTGAAGAAGTACTAACTTCCGTAATCAATTTAGGTATTGGCGATGAAAACAATACTGAAATATTTAACCAAATAGATCGAAGTCTAGATGGTAACAGAGAGGTAGACCTCGTTGTTGGCGGGCCGCCTTGTCAAGCTTATTCACTAGTAGGAAGAGCAAGGTCTGAGCATAACATGAAGAAAGACCCACGTAATTTTCTTTATGTGCAATACGCTAATTATCTAGAAAAATACCAACCTAAAATGTTTGTATTCGAGAACGTATTAGGACTAAAATCTGCTGGGGGTGGGGTGTACTTACAGAATATGGAAAAGCTTTTTAACAAAAAAGGTTACAACATCCATATCTTCTCAGTGAAAGCAGAAAACTTCGGCGTATTACAGAAACGTAGGCGTTTAATCATCATTGGCTGGCGACAAGATTTTATACCTAATCTACCAGATTTAGATAATTACGAAAGTGGCTTAACTTCAAACGTATCTAGTTTATTTGCCGACTTGCCTATCATACAAGCTGGAGAGGGAGCAGATAAATTCTCTGAATACACTCAAGATAGAAATGATTATTTAGCGGCTGCACATATTCGTAACGGCATTACCACGCTTACTCAACATATAGCTAGACCGCATAGATTACAGGATAAGGAAATTTATCGTATTGCTGTTGATAAGTGGAATAATCAAAAAGAACGTCTAAACTACAATGATTTGCCCGATTATTTAAAAACCCATGAAAATAGAACCTCATTTTTTGATAGGTTTAAAGTAGTAGCTGCAGACTTGGATGCATCACAAACCGTAGTGGCACACATTGCAAAGGATGGACATTATTATATCCATCCTGATGAATTGCAAAATAGGTCTATATCCGTTAGAGAAGCTGCTCGCTTACAGTCTTTCCCCGACGATTTTTACTTTGAAGGTATAAAAGAAGGAGCAAATCGTACCGCTGCTTTTAAGCAAATTGGTAATGCTGTACCGCCTTTAATGGGCAAAAAAATAGCAGATAATTTATCTACTATTTTTTAAAATTAAAATATCCAATTGAAGGATTATCTAATTCTCCTATCAACATTGCTCTGTCAAGCAACATATTTGATTCTTCACAACAAGTTTCGGGTAACAAGGCACAATTATGACATGCTGCAAGATTGCATGAGTTCGGTCCCTGACCAAGACTGTCAATACAGATTGGGTCGCTTGAACACCACCTTGCATTTTCAATCGCATTGTAAACTATTGTTTCAAGATTGCCTGGTTTGCCTTGTCTTACAAGTCCACCTAATGAACCTTCTGAATCACCGGATGCGGTATAAATCAGAACTCCATTCATGGTGTCGTCCGGAAATTCAAGATTACAATAAATCCTTTCTCTCAATGCAGAGCTTCCGTAACCACATTCGTAACTGAATTGGTTAATCACCAAATGGGCAAAGGTATGAATCAAAACAAATTCAGGTTTGATTTCTCTGCGTTTATGTCCCTTTGCTTCCCGTGGTCTGTTGTAATTGTCGGATAAGAATTTTGTTCTCTTTTTCACTTCTTCATTATCTGACCATGCTTTCAAACGTTTATCGTTAAACTCGAAGAATACTCCTTCTCCTCTCACAACGATTGCCGGAAGCCATTCAATTTTTTGTCCAAGTTTGATGAAGTTCTTTTTCTCTGTTAAAGATTTTCCGTCATCTGGAAGCCATCTTGAAAAACCAACGAATGCCCTTGTCTCTCTCAGCTTATGCAACAAACCAATACTTGTAAATTCATTGCAGATTGCTCCGCCTGTTTCCAAATCATCATAAGTATTCGCCTGATTTTTCGTAACAAAGAAATCTTGGTTTTCTCCCCCTGCTTCTGCAAGTATTGCATCGTATTCCATCTTGCGGTATTTCTCCTCCGAATCATCAGCCGTTGAATTGTCAGCACCTGAAATTCTTTTTGTTGCTGCTTCCAATAACTTTTCTGTGTAGAGTTCTTTTTTCTCCTCTGCAAAATTTCTTTCTGCAACTAATTCAAATCTCATTCTTTGAAAATTTCCGTTCTCCATTCCGGTTGTGAGAAATCCCCAATTCTTTTCCAGCACTTCAACTAATCTTCTGTCAACTGATTTTTCCCATTGAGGCAAATAAATTGAACTGCGAACCTGTGAGAAGTAAACATTGGATGCACCCTTTTGAACTACAATTAAATTTTCTCCGCAATGAGAAGCATTATTTCTTTCTACTTCCTGACCCAACCACGGTCTGCCACCGGAACAAGTAATTCCAATTTTGGTTAGTGAATTCTCATTGAATGCACCTGCCATTGTTTTGTGCACTCCGCAACTGCAAGTGATTTCAATACCTGACAATGCACCTGAACTTCTTCCTGCCCTCAATCTCAAATTATGTTGTCCTTCGGGTTGTGTTCCTCCATGCACCCCT
>NZ_JAELTN010000099.1 GCF_016428855.1 Pedobacter sp. ASV28 | reverse complement strand
CCCCCCCCCCCCCCCCCCCCCCCCCCCCCCCCCCCCCCCCCCCCCCCCCCCCCCCCCCCCCCCCCCCCCCCCCCCCCCCCCCCCCCCCCCCCCCCCCCCCCCCTTTTCAAGCAGAAGACGGCATACGCGATGGTAACGCAGGTCTCGTGGGCTCGGAGATGTGTATAAGAGACAGGGTTTGATTTCACACCAAAAATAAGTTTGATTTCTAACCATAAAAGGGTTTGAAATAATCCAAAAGTTTTCTGATTTACCTATAGTTTTCCGCTCAGCACCATTCTAACTTTAATCTATCAGTTAACAAGCTATGAAAAAGGAAAACATATTGACCATAGTTACTGCAATCCTTGCGGTACTTTTCTTTTATGCAGCATTCTCTAAGCTGATCGACTATGACAAGTCTTTTAGCCAAATGAGGAACCAAGTATTTTCCCCATTTTTTGCTTCGATTTTTACCTGGCTAATACCAACAATCGAAATAGTGCTAATGCTGGGCTTGTTATTTCAAAGGACCCGCCATAGTGCATTGAAAGCCTCGTTGATTCTGCTGATAGTCTTCACCTTATACATTGCCATAGTAATGACAGGAGTTTTTGGCCGGGTACCATGCAGTTGTGGCGGGATTTTAGAAAATATGAGCTATGGAACCCATTTGGTTTTTAATCTGTTCTTCATTGCCTTGGCCACGTTTGGGCTACTAATAGAAAACAATAAATGGTCTAACATTTTAAGAAAGGAGCATTACAATCAATTTAGCTGAAAACCCTGAAACAGGACAAAAAGCCTCTCCTGAAACTTACAACCGAACCCTTTAATTTGATAACGAAATTAGGCTTCCAGGATTTCAATATCGTATCGGTTCTACCGGAAAACTTAAAAGATAGAGCCTTAAACAAAACTGACATGAAAAAAGTATTTAACACCTTGAAAAGCGTTAACAAGTTTGCGCTAGTTGGCATTTTATCTGTAGCATTTGCTACTATGGCCTTTAAAGCTCCTGCCAAAAAAACCACAAGTACCCAATATGGCAGAACCTCATCAGGTTGGGTTTTGGTCAACGATGATGAGTTTGAATGCAACCTTCAAAACGAAGAAATATGCAAGGCATATTTTCTGAACGACCCAAATGGCCCTAATCCACAAATGGACAATACTGCCCCTATTGTAAGGGACGGGCTATACGTACCAATCCAGCCATAAAAAAGAATGGGTGCCATTGGGGCACCCATTTCTATTTAGATTTAGTTTTTAGTTTCGGGGATTTTGTTCAATTCCCCCCAATTGGATTTCTTGAACGGGAATTGGCAGGGTATATCTCAAATCACCGGCGGGTAACAAGTATGCTTTGCTCCCAATCGTTCTGGTCAGGTCTTTAGCAAGATTACTTTCCAGATTGTACCTGCGCAAGTCGCTCCATCTCGTATCCCTTGCTACAAGCTCTTTCCTTCTTTCCAACATAATTATTTTGAGAGCTTCTTCTTTGTTCGGTGCCGTAAGGGCAACAAAGCTACCTGTTTTCCATCTGTTTTTTAATAGATCGTTTAAGGTATTCATTGCTGACTGGAAGTCGCCGTTCCTCGCCTCACATTCGGACTTTATCAAATAGGCTTCGTTGGTGGAAAGCCCTCCAAATTGTGAGGCAGACCCCGTATAGTTTCCCTTGAACTGATAGATGCTGTTTCCACGATCTCGGTAATAAAGGGCCTTTCTTAGGTCATTCTGTGAATAAGACTGATACAGGTTCAAATCTACCCCAGTCTGCGCAGAGCTTAGGTAGCCATAGGTAATCATCGACGAGTAATACAAAACTTCATCGTTACTGTTAGGCAATGCGATCGGAAAGGGCCTTGTGGAAGTTGTACTCAATGAATTGTAGTTTATAAGGCCGTTAGCGTTTTTAATACACTCTTGGGCATATAATTGCGCATTGGGATAATCACCCATCATCAGATAAGCCTTGGCAAGCAATAGATTTGCAGATGCGACTTTTGGCCGTGTTTTATAAGAAACATTTATTGGCAACAATTTAACGGCTTCGGTTAAATCGGCTAAAATCTGCTGGTATGCATCAAAAAGATTGCCTCTGGTCGATTTGATATTTACATCGGAAGAAAGCCTTATTGGAATGCCCAAAGTATTTTTTGCCCTGGCATTACTATAAGGTTGTGCAAAGAGCTGGGCAAGGTTATAAAAGGCAAACGACCTGTTAAATAATGCGGTACCTTTGATTTCTTTCCATCGTTTTTCATTTCCAGCATCCAGTTTGACTTTTTGCAGGCCTTCAAGCACTACATTGCAATAAAATACCTGCAAATAAGGAACTGACCAATCATTGATTGCACGTCCTTCGTACAGGTCTTCCATTGGTGCCCATATATAACCGTTCCTTTCCATTGGGGTTACCAATCCGTTATATCCGCTCTCCGTAATGGTAAAATCGTCGGCACTTATAAATGACAATGCAGGAGAGATATTCATTACCTGATTGTTGTCCAAAAGTGCCTGAAAATCATCTAGTGTTTTTGGCACCAACAATGATTTATCGGGGCTTTCTTCTAAAAATTCCTTTCTGCATGAGCTGTTCAAAAACGATATGAACAGGAATGCAATGATTAGTATTTCTTTGTTATGTCTCATAATATTATTTGATTAGAAGTCGATTTTTAAACCTGCTGATAGAGTTCTTGCTGGCGGGCCAAACTGATAATCCGGATCAATCCCTGATTTGGTAGCTCTCCACAATATCCCAATGTTATTTCCATACAGATAGACTTTGATACCCGAAAATGGAAGCCTTTTGTTTTTAGCTTTTAAAAAATCATAGCTAAGGGTAATGTCCTGAAGCCTGATATGATCGCCCTTTTCTACAAGGATTTCAGCGTATTGATAAAAACTTTCCCGATTGTTGTTGATTGTGCTTGGCAAGGAAGGCACATAGGTGTTTTGCTCGTCGCCCGCTTTCTGCCAACGCAATGAAAAGTCCCCATGGCTTCCATATCCGCTTAGCACATTCACATAATTTACGGAGTTCTTTCTAAAGTAATAACCCAGCCTGTAACTGATATTAAAGGATAAAGAGAAGTCCTTCAATGAAAACGTATTTCTCAACGCGCCATAAACAATAGGTCTTGCCGAACCATTGAAAACAAGGTTATCGGGTGTTGTTGTGGCAAAGATTTTTGTGTAGTCATTGCTGGGACTGCCATCAAGAAAACCCCTCGGATCTCCGGTAGCTGGATCAAGTCCGGCCCATTTATAGCTAAACATAGAAAACAATGGCTTGCCCTCCAATGGTACGGCCTGCTGACCGCTATCAAAACTAACATAACTTGCAATACTGCTTTTTGTCACATAATCAGTAACCTCGTCCCTATTATAGCTTAACATCAGGTTAGTGTTCCATTTTAGGCTTCCATCAAGGTTTTTTGAATTGATGGTTAGGTCAAATCCTTTGGTTATGGTGTTGGCAGTGTTTCCGGTAAATGAGGTTATGCCCGATGAGGGCGCGTAAGGTATCGTTCCAATCAGGTCAATCCCTTTCTTTGAATAAAAATCAAAGGTTCCGGTAACTATATTATTTTTTGTTGAAAAATCAAGCCCAATGTTCAGGGTCGTAATTTTCTCCCATCTCAATTCTGGGTTGGGCGGGTTGGTTATCTGTGCATAAGGCAATCGCGTACTTGAAAAGCTTCCATTATTATAATATGCAGTGGTATAAGCCGACAATCCCTTATTTACATTTCCCCCCGACCCATAAGATACTCTTAATTTTAGCAGGGGGAGTATATCAAGATCGTAAAAAAACTCCCTGTTAATGTTCCATGCCAAGCCTGCAGACCATAGCGGGACACCCTTTTGGTTTGTGTTTACGCCAAAGAGATTGCTTTCATCACGCCTGATGCTCCCCGTTAGTATGTATTTCCCGCTATAGATATATGTAGCGTTAAAGAATGCCGACAAGTTCTTGTCTGCCTGCTCGAAGGATGTATTTTTGTATGGAATGGTACCTTGCAGGCCTGCCGTAGAAAACAGATATTTATAGTAATTAATATAGTCTACCGCCTTGCTGGTAGAATGTACATCATCATAGCCATAATCACGGTCAACATTTCCAAATGTTCGCTTCTGCCTAATTTCCAAACCCAACAAGGCGTTTATTTCGTGCCCTTCTCCAAATTTCTTTTGAAAGTCGATTTGGCCCCTCAAATTATGGCTATTGTATTCCGAAATATTTCTGTCGAGAATGCCTCCCATGGGTATGGCATAACTAAAGCTCCCGTCACCATTTGGCTGTGCAAAGGTGTTTTCAAGATCACGGGCAAAGTAGCTTCTTTGACTATATAATGTATGGCCTTTGTTGCTTCCTTTGTTAAATTGATAGATAAGGTTTGCGTTCACTCCTTCAATTATTTTATATCTCAAAGAAGTATTTATCCGATAATCGTTTACAGACAGCGCATTATCGTTGTTGGCAAGCTCGTCTAGCGGATAGAACGTCCAATCCAACAAACCATTTTGTTTAGCTGAAAGCGCAAATTGCTCTCTATAATCATGTATCAACGCCAGCGGGTTACCCAATTCATCTACAAATCGAGCATAAGGGTATATAGGATAACCTGGGGCCATGCTAAGTGATGTAACGCTTAGAGAGTTCAATAAGCCTTTGGTACTTGAAATTGAAATGTCGTTCTTTAATTCAAGTCTGGCGGGAATGATAGAAAGTGCATTGGAGAAATTAAAGGTTATCCTATTGTTTTTGTTCCCAACCAAATTTGACAGCTGGCTGTCATAGCCAAAAGAAAGATAATAACTATTTCTTTTGCTACCCCCATCAAGGCTTAGCGCATATTGCTGGTTCAGGCTATTTCTGTAGAGATACTTTTCAATATCATTTCTTACGTCATAGCCCCGCAGTTTCGTCAGGCTTCTTTCCAATTCGGCATTGTCTATTTTACCATCACGATTTGCGATAAGGAGTTCGACAGCAGGAGTTAACGGCGCATGGCTGGTTGAAGTTTCCCTATTTTGATAAAATCCTTTGAAAAACAGCAGTTTTTCAATATCGATATAATCACTGCTCGACATTTGGGGCTGGTAAAAAACATCTGGCCTGCCACCAATAGTCAGGTTGCTGTTCAGGGAAACCCTCAAAGGGCGTGAATAGTTGCCTTTTTTTGTAGTGATTACTATTACTCCGTTTCCGGCCATGCTACCCCATATAGAGGCCGTGGATGCATCTTTCAGAACTGTTATGCTCTCAATGTCGTTAGGATTGATATTTGAAATATCACCCTGATAGGGGAAATTGTCAAGCACAATTAACGGTTGCGCATTCGAAAATATTGTAGATCGCCCCCGTATACTGATGTCGTTCTGTTTTGACAATACCCCCCTGTTAAAAATCAGTCCAGGCGTTACATCTTCAAGCCTGCTAAGTATATCCTGACTGACCCGCCTGTTGACCAAATCCTTGTTCAGCTGAACGTAAGAGCCTGAAAGCCGTTCGGAACTGACTTTTTGGTAGCCTGTAGATATTGTAACTTCCTGAAGACTTGATTGTGATTTAGCAAGGCCGATATTGCCTGATCTCTTAATTTCAGAAACAGGCTTTAAGACCCTGTTGTATCCAATAAACGAAATTTCAATTGTATCAATCAGGCTGGTTGCCTTAAAACTAAAAGTGCCATCTTGATTGGCTATAAATACTGCACCCGTTTTCCTTAGTTTTAATGTTGCTCCCCCCAGCGGATTATGTGTTTCTGCATCTGTAACCCTGCCGTTGATTGTTTCCTGTGAAAGGCAAACATTTACGATCAGGCTTAGACAGAAGAAAAATAAAGTTCTTTTCATGTCAATGGTTGTTAGTTTGTTTTGTCTTTTATTATGAGCATATCCAATTCAATATCCTTTTCAACAAAAGCCAAATCATATTTTTTTAGCGCGTTGTTCAGCGAGGTAACATCAGATAGATTTGCCTCCAAATCAAGGTCAACTTTATTTGAATAATGTGTATCGTCAATAATCGGGAGCGGGTATTTGGAAAGATATTTGATGCTCAATTGCACAATCAGATAACTTATAAAAGCGTTCTTGGCAACAAATGATGTAGGAGTAACTTCTCCCATTGATTTACCGCCCGTCGTACCGATTTTGTCATCGAGAGAAGTCCTTACAAGTGCCAAGCATCTGACCTTTTGTTTCTCCATTCTGGCCTCGTATTTGGGAAACATCCTGCTAAGGTCGGCCTGCATGATTTTAAACGCTTGCTTCGCTTGTTCTGGCGGTACGATTAGCTCGTAGCAATAGGTATTTTGGGGTTGCCAATCCAAAAAACGCTTGCCTGAATATGGATTGTATATGGATAACGTGTCTTTTACATTAAATACCACCCTGTTTAAGGGAATGTAACTTTTGTCCTCCTGATAGGCAATCCTGAACAGGTATGAAATGGATTTGTTCCAACAGGATATTTTTCTTGGCCTGTATGAACCAATATCAATAGGATCGTAAGAATATCCCCCTGATATGCCCGAAGAGAAACCTGTTAAAAGCGAATGCGAAATGAGGTTTTTACCGTCGCCACCGTTACCGTTTATCAAAAATGGTTTCTTTTCGTCGTAGGCAATTTTCAGGTCGGCCTTTTTGGTCAGGCTTCCGACATTATTTAGAGCTTTGTTAATCCCTTCTGCGTTTATCTCATTGAAGTCGGTAATGGCCTTTACAAAACCCTTTTGATCAATCCAAACATAATGGGGCAGAAAAACATGGGGAAATAGTTTATTGAGTTTTGTATCGTTTGTAACTACTGGCAGTATATATTTCCTTTTGCTTTGTTTTTCCAGTTTTTCCAAAAATGGCATGGCTTCCTTTTCGCTCTGGTAGGTAACTGAAAGGAACTGTACCTTATCTCCAAATTGCCTTTGCAGGCTGTCCATTTTTGGCAACATGGCTATGCAGGGACTGCACCATGTGGCCCAAAAATCAATTATCAGGAGCTTGCCCTTAAAGTCTGATATTTTTGCGCTGTTGCTTTTAAAATTGTGGATTGAATTTATGGATATGTCGGGTACTGGCTGGCCGATCTGTAGCCCTGTAGCTGTTATATCTACGGCCTTGTTTGCCTGTCCATCGACGGTAAAGTTCAGGCAAAGCATAGCCCATACGATATAAATCGTTGTTTTTTTCACTTGATAAGATTTAGGTTAAATAATTGGTTAGAAGAAAAAAAGCAAACGGCAACTTGGCTTATTATTAACTAACCTGGTGTTGCCGTTGCTGTCTAACCAGCCCTATTCTGGATGACAGATGACTAGGCTAATAAGGATTATGAAAAGCCCTGAAAGGACACTAACATTATGTTGTTGATATTTAAATTTTGAAATAGGAGATATAGTCCAGGATTTGCTCCTAAATAAAGTACTTCTATAAAGTACTAAACGTTTACATATTTTGCACAACCCTCTCATTACGGCTACTCCAATAATGAGCCTCAGGATTTTGCTAGACCTAACTTGTGAAAACAATAGGGCCGGGAACTTGCAAAGTCTAATGTACACGGGCTCTGGTAAGCCCACCTTTGCGTAAGCAAAGGCTCCACCACTAAACATAAGCAAGCCCCGACCCTATAGTTATATAGGGGACGGT
The DNA here is from genome assembly GCF_016428855.1 of Pedobacter sp. ASV28. Classification (GTDB taxonomy): domain Bacteria; phylum Bacteroidota; class Bacteroidia; order Sphingobacteriales; family Sphingobacteriaceae; genus Pedobacter. The sequence continues at coordinate 4,683 of NZ_JAELTN010000099.1, read as the reverse complement.
GCTATACTTACTCTCGCGTGGAAATTTACCAGATTTGTGTAGCGAGGCTCGTAAACCGAACATAAAATAATCACAAAATATGTTCAGTAAAGTTATTTGTTTTTTCTTATAATCTTTTTCTATTTAAAAAATTAAGCAATAATAATTGTACTGTGAAAGTCCTATAGACACTTCAGATCAAATATAATAAAATAATTACACATAGTAACAATTTAATACGATAGGTAACTTTTTTCTTCAACAAGCAAATATCTAGTGACTTTTATAGTCAAAGTTAATACACATGGCAGATTGGAAAAATAGAGAAAAGTCGGATACAGAAATATTTGCTCCCATTAAGCGGTTATTTGAAAACCATGCAATCAAAAGAATGTATGAAATTAATGATTTGCATTCAGGAAAAATTGCATCAGCATTGGGGATGAACAAAGGTCGATATGCTCTTAAACTAGCGAACCCGGAAACCTTTCTTGTTTTTGAACTTTTACGATTTTCCTATATAATTAACATTGATCCAAAACTTGTAATAGACGTAATACAAAACGAAAAAGAGGTAATTGAAAAAATAGAAAAGAGAATAGATAAGAATGCGAACAAGAAATAATTAAAACAGAAACACTGCGACATACCTAATGTTTTGAATACGGATTTAAAACTTAAAAATAAATGTGACCATCAGTTTTGGATATGGCTTTTATTATGAAAAATTAAATCTTTAAGTATCTGAAAGAGGAATAACTCTACGATTGTGGAGGCGATTTTTACATATCTTTGCTTAGATTAAAATAAGTTCTTGACAAGATAATTATAGAAAATACATGACAACTGGCAACATGACAACCGGCACTAAAATAAAGGTGCTTCGAGAAAAAAGGAATTGGGGGCAAGAGGTAATAGCAGAAAAGTTAGGCATTACCCAACCTGCAGTTTCTAAGCTCGAAAGTGATAGTAGCAATTTATCATTGAAACAGGCCGATAAGTTGGGCGAGTTATTTGGAGTTGATCCTGGTTATTTTTTTCCCAGTAATTCAAATACCTTCATTAACCATTCTCAAAGTGTAAACCAGGTAAATGGCGTAAACAATAATACCGATCCCGAAATCGTCGAAGCAATTTACAGGAAACAACAAGATGTTAAAGACGAACTGCTCCATGAAAGGTTCATAAGAAATAATGAACTAAAGGAACAAAATAATGAGCTTAAAGCACAGCTTGCCAAGCTCCAAAAGGAACTTGACGACTATAAGAAGAAAATCAAGTAATAATCTTTAATATTAAAATTAAATCAAAAATGCCACTTAATAAGTGTTTTTTTTTGTACGGCAGTTTTACTTTTTGGGATCATATAATATAACCAATAGTAATATTCGCATAACCAGCGGTTATATTCTTAATCGGGCCGCATAAATGTTACAGAAAACTATAACAAATAAGTATATTTGACATTGAGAGCGTTAATTGGTGGGGGCAAGTCATCTGACTTCCCTCACTTTTTTATTCGTCTCTTATTTTTCTCTTTACAGATAAATATAAATATCAAATTAACTCGTCTCCACTTATGTGGGTAAATATTGTTGCCTATGTCTATTTCTTTAGATGTTTCTAAATTCAAAAAGATTTCCATATCAGATATAAAAGAAGGCCATTATATTGTTAACCTTGGCCCGGTAATAGAAGCCGAGAACATGGAAACACATTATAATCTTATAATTTACCGTATGGCGGAAAAACAGGTTATCAAGTTTGAAAATGATACGGTTTTAGTCACTGTATAACCAACAGCAAAGGTCGAGAGCCTTAGTAGATAGAGGATAGTCTTGGCACTGTCCCCTAAATTTTATCAAAAAATAACTGAAAGACTTATCGGATATACTGATCTATATATTGACAAAAATCTACAGGTTATGCAATCTTTAACAGGTTTAAAAGTGGCTGTGTTTCTGTTTTGTGGTTTTGTTAGCCTTTTCGCTTTAATAATGGCCTTGGAGCAATGGAGAAAAGAACAATTGGAAGAAATAGAACAAGAGAGGCGATTGCTGAAAGATCATCTATTAAAAATGGGCATTGCTATCGAAGCAATTTCGGTTTAGAGGTAAATTCCTCAATTTTACATACCACGATGACTTATTATGGATGTTTTCCTTTTTCAAATGCTTCGCCTATCATTTGAATAAGGGTAAGCCTTAACCTATCTAAGGTATCTTTATTTGCTAAGTCTATACCACAGAAAAGGCCCTTTTCCTTTTTTGCATTATACACAAGTTGATAGATACCTCCAATTAACAAACCAATACGTAATCTTATATCAACATTTGTCCCAGCAAATTCTTCGATACTAAGTTCCATGAATTTACCACCTATGCGCTCTCGCTCTTCGTTAATTGCCAACAGAAGGGGGTTATCTTCACTAAGATGCCATAATAGGATTTTTTGCATTTCTTTGTCGGTCGAAAAATTTTCCAACTGACCAACTAAAAGCGTTTGCACTAATTCCCTGGCACTCTCTTTATTATATTTATTTACCAGCTGATCTGCCTGATCACGAAAAGACATATAATAGTCTTTTCTTTTGATGTAAGTTTCAACTAGGTTATCGAAATTGCCAAAACAGTCATATAGTGTTTTCCTATTTACTTTCGCGCGTTCAGCAACATTCTTAATTTTAAGACCTGCATAACCTTTTTCTTTTATTATCTCCCCTACAGCGTCAAGAATTTTTTGACTGGTGCGCTCTTTGCTTTTTATTGGCCCATCGTATTTCCTAGAACAATTGTTCATTTTGTTTACATTTCCCCTTTTAAAAGTGCAAATTATGGGTGAAATATTCAAATTTACCTTTGAAGAAAAAATTGCAAAAAGACTTACTTTCTTCTACCGATATAGTATATGAACAATAACCAAATGCCTGCACCAACATAGAAGCCGGGAAAAAGATTTTTCATAGAGATAGCGGTTAAGAAAGCTCCCGTTGCAACAATGCAGGTAAAAATGAAAAAAACTAGAGTTCTCATAATAATCGAATTTAATGTTTTTAATTAATAAATGAACTGCATGGCTTTAAAAGAAAGCCATGCAAGAATATTAAGCAACGTAACTTAAAGCCAAATCTTCATTTAAAAGTTTAATCACGTTCCCCTGAACCTCGTCAACAATGCTCCAATCTTTATCTATATAAATATCTGTAGTTTTTCTTCCCTGATCTACATGGTTTAAAGCTAGTGCCACATCATCTTTACTCATTCTACATTTATTTCTAGCTAGATTACCAACAGTATGGCGCGCCCAATAATAAGTAATTCCACTAACTGAAATAAGTTTACATACCTCTCTCATTCCCAAGCACAGTGCTTTATTAAGCCCTCCAATTGTGGCATACCTTACTGCCAATTTCCCAAGATACTTTTCAAGTATTGGCCTCGCATCATCTACAAGTTTAACACTAATGAAAGCATTATCCTTTCTTTTATCCCGGGTTTTTGACCTTTTATAGTCCAGCCTTTTAAACTTAATGTTTGATGTATCTATTTGATAAAGATCTGATGCATTTATTCCGCACATATAGAATGAAAGCATAAATAAATCTCTTGCAAGTTCAGCCCTACTATTAGGCTCTGGTTTGCAGTCTCGAATTAACCTAAGCGTTTCTATATCAAGGCTTCTTTTTCTTGTTTCTGGTGCTTCACCTACTTTATAATCTTCAAAAGGATAATGTTCGATTTTGATAATCCCTAAGCTCTTTTTATTATATTTTTTCCGAGCATGATTGAACAGGCTTCTTAAATCGCGCATATAGTTGTGGATAGCAGAATCCGTCAGAGGGTTTTGAACAGTAGTAACAGGCTTCCCAAATTGGTTATACCTGATCATCGTCCTCTCCTGGCGCAGAAAATCTTCCCATTCAAACAGCATATCCAAATTTATTTCTTCAATAAGTACTACTTTTCTTTCAAAAAAATCTACCAGGCTATTTCTAACTGTATTAAAGTTTGAGGCGCTTTTATTCTTTTTTGCCTTTTTCAAGCCACCGATAAAATCGTCACAGAATTTTATGAAATCAATATCTTCATCTGTCTGCGTTAAATAACTTTTTAGATCGTCAGGGCTAAATAATCTTAGTCGTGAACCCAGTTTACTTATAGCAAGCCGATATTCGTCTAGCTCCTTTACAACAAGAGATTTAATAAAAGGGTCTTTTATTAGAAATTCACCTTTATTTTCAGGATGTGGTTTCATCTGCTTCTCGCATAAATAGTGCGAAGTGTCAATTAATCTCTTTTGCTCTTTGTGATAGACCCTGATCTTCACATTACAAGTACCGTCCTTTTTTAGGTGATGGACATAGATTTTTGCATCTAAAGTTGCCATAATCAAACGTTAAAAAATATAGTTTACGGATACCGGAAGCCCTACATAAACGGATATTTCTGTGACGTATTTGTGACGGTTTTTCGTCAAGTTTGACATTTTTTGATGTAAAACCTAACCAAAATACTGTTGGAAAAAATGGGATGGGAATTAGGGCTTTCCTGATTTGGAAATAAAAAAACCCCATCCTAATAGCTAGAAATGGGGTTTTTAAGTGATTTTCATCTCTGAAAATCTTTGCTCCCGAAGCTGGGCTCGAACCAGCGACCCTCTGATTAACAGTCAGATGCTCTAACCGGCTGAGCTATTCGGGAGTAC
>NZ_JAELTN010000098.1 GCF_016428855.1 Pedobacter sp. ASV28 | reverse complement strand
AAGTTACGCTTACGTTTAGTGCTCATTTTTGTTAAAATGTGGCTTTTGTAGGCGTTCTTTCTTGCAATTTTACCTGTTCCAGTAAGCGAAAAACGCTTTTTTGCACTGGAATTGGTTTTCATTTTTGGCATAACCTGTTTATTTATATAATTTATTATTTTTTTGCGGTTGCTTTAGGAGCAATTGTTAAAAACATACGTTTACCCTCTAACTTAGGCAATAGTTCCACTTTTCCAATTTCTTCTAGTGCCTGTGCAAATTTCAAAAGTAAAATTTCACCTTGTTCCTTATAAACAATAGCTCTTCCTTTAAAATGTACATAAGCTCTTACCTTCTCACCATTTTCCAAGAAACTAACGGCATGTTTTAACTTGAACTGGAAATCGTGTTCATTCGTATTAGGACCGAAACGGATCTCTTTAATAACGGTTTGCTTAGCATTGGCTTTGATTTCCTTTTGCTTTTTCTTTTGCTCGTACAAGAACTTACTATAGTCCATAATACGGCAAACCGGTGGAACTGCATTTGGAGAGATCTCTACAAGATCCAGTTCTAGCCCATCTGCAATAGCCAAAGCTTTTGACAAAGGATAAATACCCTGTTCTACATTATCTCCAGCTAGCCTAACCTCTTGAGCCTTTATATGCTCGTTAATATTATGTTCTGCCTCTTTTTTCTTAAAAGGTGGACGTGGTCCCCTATTAAATCCTGGTCTTCCTAATGCCAAATGCTTACTTTATTAAACTGTTATTTCTTTGTTAATTAATGCACTAAATTCTGCCAAAGTCATACTTCCCACATCTCCCTCTCCATGCTTACGTACCGAAACTTTTCCTTCCTCCATCTCTTTTTCCCCTATGATAAGCATGTAAGGCAGTTTTTTGACTTCAGCGTCTCTAATTTTTCTTCCGATCTTTTCATCACGAAAGTCAATCAGACCGCGAATATCGGAATTATTTAATTCTTCTGAAACTTTTTTTGCATATTCTTCATACTTTTCTGAAATAGGAAGGATAATATATTGTTCAGGAGAAAGCCATAATGGAAAGTTACCTGCACAATGTTCAATCAGAACAGCCACAAAACGTTCCAGTGAACCAAATGGGGCTCGATGAATCATGACAGGGCGGTGCTTTTGGTTATCACTACCTGTATACTCCAGTTCAAATCGTTCTGGCAAATTATAATCAACCTGAATGGTACCTAACTGCCATTTTCTGCCCAAGGCATCTTTCACCATAAAATCGAGCTTAGGACCATAGAATGCCGCTTCTCCATATTCTACTACAGTTGGCAATCCTTTTTCCTCTGCCGCTTCAATAATGGCTGTTTCTGCCAATCTCCAGTTTTCATCACTACCTATATACTTAGCTTTGTTCTCTGGATCTCTCAACGATACCTGGGCTACATAATTGTCAAAACCCAAAGATTTGAACACATACAGCACCAAGTCGATTACCTTTTTAAATTCGTCTTTCACCTGGTCTGGGCGACAGAACAAATGCGCATCATCTTGTGTAAAGCCACGAACACGGGTAAGTCCATGTAATTCGCCACTCTGCTCATAACGATAAACTGTACCAAACTCAGCAAAACGCACGGGCAGATCTTTATAAGAACGAGGTTTAAATTTATAAAGCTCGCAATGATGCGGGCAGTTCATTGGCTTAAGGAAGAACTCCTCCCCTTCCTGCGGTGTTTTTATGGGCTGAAAACTATCCTTGCCATACTTCTCATAATGACCTGAGGTAATGTAAAGATTTTTATGACCTATATGTGGTGTAATTACCTGCTCGTAACCTGATTTTTGCTGGGCCTTAGTTAAAAACTGCACCAAACGTTCACGCAGTGCCGTACCTTTTGGCAACCACATGGGCAAACCCATACCTACTTTTTCGGAAAAGGTAAATAGTTCTAGTTCTTTACCAAGCTTACGGTGGTCACGTTTTTTGGCCTCTTCAATCATGTGCAGGTATTCGGTCAGCTCACTTGCTTTAGGAAAAGTAACTCCATATATACGCGTCAGCTGTTTTCTGGTTTCGTCTCCGCGCCAATAGGCACCCGCTACGTTCATCAGCTTAATGGCTTTGATAAAGCCGGTATTAGGAATATGCGGCCCACGACATAGATCCGTGAATTCACCTTGGGTGTAGAATGTGATTTTTCCATCTTCTAAACCATCAATTAGATCTAGTTTATATTCATCGCCCTTTTCGGTAAAATATTTTATGGCATCAGCCTTGCTTACACTTTTTCTTTCAAATACTTCTTTTTGTTTGGCCAACTCCAGCATTTTAGCTTCAATAGCCTTGAAATCATCAGAAGAAAACTCCCTGTCTCCAAAATCTACATCATAATAAAAGCCTGTTTCTATAGCTGGACCAATACCAAATTTTGTACCTGGATAAAGTGATTCTAATGCTTCGGCCATCAAGTGGGCAGAAGAATGCCAGAAAGTTGATTTTCCCTCCGTATCATTCCAGGTTAACAATTTAACCTTAGCGTCCGCTTCGATAGCTCTTGACGAGTCCCAAACTTCTCCGTTAACTTCTGCTGCCAGAACATTTCTGGCAAGGCCTTCTGAAATAGACAAGGCAATTTGATGGGCACTTATCCCCTTTTCATACTGACGTACTGAACCGTCAGGTAATGTAATGTTAATCATCTACAACTATGATTTAAAGTTTCTAAAAATTGTTTATTCAATCACCTACTACGTGATTATTGTTGGGCAAAGATAAAATATTGAACAGATTTTTCGACTCTATTTTTAAAATAAATGGCATAAAAAAAATGTCCCAACCATACAGTCGGGACATTAAAAGAAAATATAAAATGGTATATCTTAGTTAATCACAATCCTAGTGGCACCATTGGCATTTTGGCCACGGTTATTGTTGCCCCTAAAACGTTTCATCATTGCCTCTAACTTGCTTTGGTATTCTTCGGGTGTAATGGTTATGGCTTTTTTAGGTGCTGTAACATCTTTATTGCTCACCCCTCTGTATTCTATACTTTTTGCTACTGTCCCCCCTCCTTTATTTTCAATGGCCAAAACAGTACCTTCCGTCCAAAGATTTGGATTTGGAGAGAAGTTAAACCCTAGGTCATTGGTATACCAAAGTGTAGTTTCTTCTACTATATCTTTTTCCATATCCAATATCTTTGCCTTGCGGGTAGTTTTAACCACCACTTTATTGCAATTAAGATTCAATATCTTTTTGGTTTCATCAGATTTTATGACCTCTACAGTTGGAGCAACAGGCAAAAACTGAACAGCACTATTGTTATTTTGCTGATTGCCTCCACGGCCAGTTGGATTATTGGCGGCCAAAGTCAATTTGCTTGGCATCATGTAAGTAGTGTCCATCAAATCGAACACCTCTACCAATTTCTGGTCGGCAAAACTGTAATAATACTCTCTGTTACCACCTACTCCACCACCAAATCGCATCATCATCCTTCCGGCGCCCCCTCCTGGTCTACCCCCACCACCACTGTTACTATCTTCATTATCTACCACTGGCATATAACTGGCATTGGTTGCGTTATACAACAATTCGAAATTTGCTTTGACCGATTTTGGCATACGGGCCTTCATCTCATCTGTAATGGGGAAGCCACTCGCTTCCGCTGTGGCTACAGGATCAATTACCGATTCGAACTGTATGGCTCCAGATTTTTTTTGCGCCTGTACATTCACCGCTAAAAGGAATGCACCTACAAAGGCTATAAATATTTTTTTCATTAGAATATATTTCTGTTTAAGATGATCTGCCAATTAAGAACAACGAAATGAACATTATTCATAGTCTCTATTATAGAACATTTTTAATAAAATAAGCCAACAAATTTACCTTAGTTTAAGCATAACTTATGTTAAAAAAAGTTAATTTATTAAATTATAACTAGAGTTTTACAATTACAAGGTTCTGCCTTTCCCGTTTAATAAACGGAACCCTCCAACCATCCGTTGGCCAATACATCAGCAATGTGCATGGTTTTGATGGAAAGGTTATTCTTTTTAATATAGCCATCTAAATGCATCAGGCAGGATAAATCTGTAGATATGATATAATCGGCATCCATTTCCAAGGCATTATTTACCTTTTGTTCTGCCATAGCCGAAGAAATTGCGTCAAATTTCACCGCAAATGTTCCTCCAAAGCCACAACACATATCAGTATCTCTCATCTCTACCATCTCCAATCCAATGACCCTCGACAGCAGTTGACGGGGCTCTTCCTTAATCTTACATTCCCTCAATCCACTACAAGAATCATGATAGACAGCTTTCCCTTCCAGCTCAGCCCCAAAATAATCTTTTTTTAATATATTGATCAAAAAGTCTGAAAGCTCAAAGATATTGGACTGTATATTCCGGCACTTGTTATGTACTATTGTATTGGTGAAAAGATCATTAAAGCCTGATTTAACCATGCCTACACATGACCCAGAAGGGGCAACTATATAATCGGTTTCCGAAAAGTCAGCTAGAAATTTAGTCCCTACTTCCTTTGCCTGCTCCCAATATCCCGCATTATAGGCTGGCTGCCCACAACAGGTCTGTTTAGCGTTATAAACCACCTCACAGCCTGCTTTTTCCAAAATCTTAACGGTATTAAAAGCAGTTTCCGGATATAATTGGTCTACAAAACAGGGTATAAATAATTCTATCTTCATCATAATCTTTTAGGTCTCAACATTTAGGATACAGCTATCGCTTTGGGCTGTACCTTTTTTAAGAGCAGCAAAAATACTAAACCTAAAACAAAAAACAGGGCTAAAGCAATTACCGAATTACGCATGCTGCCACTTAACACTTCTATATAGCCAAAGCTGAACATACCAAAAACCAGCGCAACTTTCTCTGTTACATCATAAAAGCTGAAAAAAGAGGTATGGTCTGGACTTTGCTGAGGAAGAAATTTAGAATAGGTAGAGCGTGATAAAGATTGGATCCCCCCCATCACCAGACCAATTACAACTGCCAAAGCATAAAATTGCATTTCTGTATGAATAAAATAAGCTGATATACAAGCCCCGATCCAAATCACTACAACTCCTATCAATACGTTTACATTACCAAATTTCTTAGAAGATAGATAAGACATCAACATGGCCCCTGGAATGGCTACCAGTTGCAGAACAAGTATGGTAGCTATTAATTTTGAGGTGGGCAAATGGAGTATCTTTTCTCCAAATATAGTGGCCACCAACATGACTGTTTGCACCCCCATGGAATAGAAGAAAAAGGCAAATAGAAATCTTTTTAGGTATTTCATATGCTTTACCTGATTCCATACTTTATTTAGTTCCTTAAAGCCTCCAGTTATGATATTTTGTTTCTGCTTTTTAAAATCGGGACTTCCTTTGGGCAGTTTCCTAAAAGGGATCTGTGCAAAACCGATCCACCAAACCCCTACCAATAAAAAAGATAACCTGGCAGGAATGGACGCATCCACAATACCAAACCATTCTGGTTTAAATACAAAAACGAAGCAAATAATCTGCAAGACAATACTGCCTATATAGCCATAGGTATAACCTTTTGCACTTACCTTATCCTGTTCTTCAACAGTCGCTATTTCAGGAAGATAAGAATTGTAAAAAACTAAACTCCCCCAAAAGCCTATGGCAGCCAAAACAAACATAATGACACTAAAATTAAGGGTATTTACACCCGTTTCGTGGTTAATCTCAAAGAAAAACAAGGCACTACAAGCTATAGCTCCCAAATAGGTAAACATCTTCATGAAAATCTTTTTGTTTCCTCTCGCATCTGCTATAGAAGATAAGATAGGCGACAGTACGGCAATCACCAAAAAAGCAAAAGCCATGGCATAGCTGTACAAGGCAGAATTAATGATCTTATAGCCGAAAAAGTACACATAATCAATAGTGCTATCATCTTTATCTGAAGTAATGGCGGTAAAGTAAGCAGGGAATATGGTAGAGGTAATAACCAAATTGTAGGCAGAGTTGGCCCAATCGAAAAAGGCCCAGGAGCGTATCGTTTTTTTATCGTTCTTGATGGTTTGCATGGTTTATTTTAAGGAACAGCTAAGATATGAAAATTGGTGAATTGATAAATTAGCGAATAAAAAATCCTGATGATTTAACTTACAAATAATATTTTTTCCCATCAGTTTTGATCTTGCCTGCATCTAGCATCTCCCTAATCCGCTCAATTTTTTCATTATCGCTACCTATTTGTATTTTTCCAACAAGCTCATCCAAATCTAAATGTTGGCTTTGTAGGGCAACGCTGATTTCAAAATCTATACGGTCATCTAAATCCTGTTCGTCGCCACGCTTCTTTTCCGCCAGACATACATCGCATACGCCGCATTTTTCAGCGTTACTTTCACCAAAATAGTGCAACAACTGTACATTTCTGCAACTATACACAGAAGCATAGGCTATCACGGCTTCTATCTGATCTTTTTGAATCTGCTTTCTCAGCTTAATATATTTGGCATCAATATCCAAATGAGTAAAATCGGTACGCGGCACTAAAAATTGAAGCTGTGGCTGATCTGTTTGGGGCAAGTAGGATATCACACCAAATTCCTGTAATTTCTTTAGATAAGCAATCACATCGTTATAAGATATCCTTAAACGATTGGACAAATCGCTTTCCTTGATCTTCACATAATTATCAAATGCCCCTCCATAAGATCTTTGTATGGTTTTAATGATAGGATCGAAGGATGAGTTTTCGATCTGAAAGCGATATACTTCTTCATGGCCTATGGTAAACATCAGCCTCGATGGTATAAAAACATTTTCCGATAAGGCCAAGTATCCATCACGCTCTAAGAATTTCAATGCAGTTATGGTTTTGATCACGCTAATATTAAAGCGTTTGCAAAAGTCGGCTAAATCAAATTCGAAATTTAGCCCCTGCCCTACGCCAAATGCCAATTGATAATAGTTCCCTAGATAATGATATACCTTTTTGATTTCTTCAACTGATGGAAAGCTGTCGGTATATTTGGCTTCCAATGATAGCTGATCCGACTTGTTGCTCAATAAAACCGCAAAGGCCCTATGCTCATCACGACCGGCCCTTCCTGCTTCCTGATAGTAAGCTTCCAAACTCTCCGGCAGATCCAAATGCACCACAAAGCGTACATTAGGCTTATCTATGCCCATGCCAAAAGCATTTGTAGCCACCATTATTCTTATCTTATCCTTTTTCCAATCTTCCTGTTTTTTGAAGCGCTGATCTTTCTCAAGCCCTGCATGATAAAAATCGGCCGAAATTTTATTACGCTGTAAAAACATGGCAATTTCTGCTGTTTCCCTTCTGTTGCGTACGTACACCAATCCGCAACCTTTTACATTTCGTGCAATTTCTATCAGCTTTTTATGCTTGTCTTCAAGATTAAATACAACATAACTCAAGTTTTTACGCGAGAAGCTCTTCACAAAAACCTGCACATCCTTTAACACCAACTTGTCAATAATATCTGTTCTTACCCTTGGTGTAGCAGTAGCCGTCAAGGCCAGCACCGGCTTGTCCGGGTGAATTTCCCGAAGTTCCTTTACCTTAAGATATGGCGGCCTAAAATCATAGCCCCACTGGGAAATACAATGCGCTTCATCTATGGCAATAAGATTCACGTTCATATAAGAGATACGTGCCCTTACTATCTCGGAAAGCAAACGTTCTGGAGACAGGTACAGAAATTTGATCTTGCCATAGATGCAATTATCTAATAGAATATCTATTTCACGTTTCCCCATACCCGCATAAATTGCCACCGCTTCAATGCCCCTGGATTTTAAGTGTTCTACCTGATCTTTCATTAAAGCGACCAAGGGTGATACGACAATACAAATGCCCTCCATAAGCAAGGCAGGAACCTGAAAACAGATAGATTTCCCGCCTCCGGTAGGCAATAAAGCCAAGGTGTCCTTACCTTTCAAAACTGAGTTTATGATCTCTTCCTGCAACGGTCGAAAAACATCAAAACCCCAATATCTCTTTAAAATTTCTGTTGCAGTCATATGGTTGGTAAATTCAAAACTATGAAAAAACAGACTTATATTAGTAAATTGCGAAACGAATATTTACTAAACTGTAGCTTGAGAACATCATGATCTTATTACCAGCATACGAATATAAACTAGGTTTGTTCAGGTATTAAGATCATCATCGTTTAATTGCCTTTTAAAACAAATGTATATATGCAGATGAAAAAGCTTTTATTGATTCCCTTATTTTTATTTTCATTAACTAACGCATTTTCCCAAGATAAAAAAGAAACCCCAAAATGGGATGTTGAAAAGTATAAAGGCCCAACCAAAACCTTTAATATCAATACCAATGAAGGTACCTGGATGAATTTGGATGTCAGTCCTGATGGAAAAGAAATTGTTTTCGACCTATTGGGAGATATTTATGTGATGCCAATTACGGGGGGCACGGCCAAATTGCTAAGTGGAGGCATAGCCTATGAGGTACAACCCCGATTTAGCCCTAACGGAAAATATATTTCATTTACCAGCGACAGAAGTGGCGCCGACAATATCTGGATCATGGACAGACAGGGCGGCAACAAAAAACAAATCACCAAAGAAAGCTTCAGGTTATTGAACAATGCCACCTGGATGCCCAATAGCGAATATATTATTGCACGCAAGCATTTTACGGCCTCCCGTTCATTGGGTGCTGGCGAAATGTGGATGTACCATATTTATGGTGGAGACGGTGTGCAATTGACCAAGCGTAAAAACGACCAACAAGATGCAGGAGAACCCAATGTATCTCCTGATGGACGATATGTCTATTTTAGTGAAGATGTTTCTCCGGGACCAAGCTTTCAATACAGCAAAGATCCAAATGGATTGATCTATGCCATACGTCAACTGGACCTTACCACGGGTAAACTCACCCACCTCATTGCCGAACAGGGCGGTGCAGTACGGCCCCAAATATCGCCCGACGGAAAGTTTCTGGCCTATGTAAAAAGAGTAAGGCTAAAATCAGTGCTGTACTTACAAAACCTAAAAACTGGAGAAGATTACCCCTTATATGATGACCTGTCCAAGGACCAACAAGAAACCTGGGCCATTTTTGGTGTTTATCCCAATTTTGCATGGACACCAGATTCCAAAACAATCGTTTTCTATGCTAAAGGAAAAATTAAGCAAATAGAACTCAACAATCTATCTGTTAAAGATATACCATTCGAAGTGAACAGTAATCAAACGATACAACAAGCATTACATTTTGATCAACAGGTTTTTACCCCAGAATTTACGGTTAAAATGATCAGACAATTGGTTACCTCACCAGACGGAAAGATGTTGGTGTTCAATGCTGCCGGCTATCTTTACAAAAAAGAACTGCCCAATGGATTACCTGAAAGGCTAACCAATGGAATGGATTTTGAATTTGAGCCAAAATTTAGTCCTGATGGCAAGTTTGTAGTTTACACTACTTGGAGTGATGAATTTAAAGGAGCAATCAAACGCACTGATATCAAGACAGGTAAAACGATTACACTTACCGACGAAAAAGGCTATTACTATTCTCCGAGCTATTCCAATAAAGGAGATAAAATTGTCTTTAGAAAAGGCAGCGGAAATGAGGTCTTGGGATTGACTTATGGCAAAAATACAGGTATTTATATGATTTCTTCAAATGGAGGAAGCAAAATATTGATTAGCGACAATGGAATTAGGCCCATGTTCAATGCAGATGACACCCGCATTTATTTTCAGGGTGCCGAATCGGGCAAGAAAGCCTTTAAGAGTATTGACCTAAATGGCGCTAATGAACGCATACACTATACCTCACAGTATGCCACTCAGTTCTGCCCAAGTCCAGATGGTAAATGGATGGCATTTACCGAGCTGTTCAATGCCTACATTACGCCAATGGTAACTGCGGGTACTGCCCTTGACCTATCCTCTGGCAACAAGGCCATTCCATTGGCCAAGGTCACCAAAGATGCCGGCACCTATTTGCATTGGAGCGCCGACAGCAAAAAATTACTATGGACGCTTGGCGAAAAATATTATAACAGGGAAATTAAAAATACCTTTTCTTTTATAGAGGGAGCACCACAGATTTTGCCCGAACTAGATACAGTTGGACTATCTATTGGGCTAAGGTTAAAAACAGATCTGCCTACAGGTCTGGTAGCCCTAAAAGGAGCACGTATCATTACCATGAAGGGTGAACAGGTAATAGAAGAAGGTACCATTCTTTTAGAAAACAATAAAATAAAGGCTATCGGTAAAGTAGATGAAGTGAGTATACCCGAAAATGCTAAAGTTTTAGAGGTAACGGGCAAAACCATTATGCCGGGTATGGTCGATGTACATGCGCACTTACGCACCAGCCCAGATGGGGTCAGTCCGCAGCAAGATTGGTCATACATGGCCAACCTAAGTTTTGGCGTTACTACCTCCCACGATCCTTCCAGCAATACGGAAATGGTGTTCAGCCAAGCTGAAATGCTAAAAGCAGGACGCATGGTAGGCCCTCGTCTATATTCCACAGGCTCTATCTTATATGGTGCCGATGGCGATTTCAAAGTGGTGATCAATAGCCTAGACGATGCCCTATCTCATTTAAAAAGGCTGAAAGCGGTAGGTGCCTTTTCTGTTAAGTCTTACAATCAGCCCCGTAGGGACCAACGTCAACAAATTATAGAAGCTGCCAGGCAATTAAAAATGGAGGTGGTACCTGAAGGAGGTTCTACCTTCTATCACAACATGAGCATGATTGCCGATGGGCATACCGGCATAGAGCACAGTATTCCTATTGCGCCAGCTTATAAGGATGTAGTTAATTTTTGGAACCAAACGGCAGTAGCCTATACACCTACCTTAATTGTAGCCTATGGAGGCCAATGGGGTGAAAATTATTGGTATGACCGTACCAATGTATGGGAAAACGAACGTTTATTGAATTTTACGCCAAGGGCCATTATCGATGCCCGTTCCAGACGTAGAACCACCTCAGAATATGGAGATTATGGACACATAGAAGTGGCCAAAACGACTAAACAAATTGCCGATGGTGGCACCAAGGTTAATCTAGGTGCACACGGGCAGATACAAGGTCTTGGTGCGCATTGGGAACTTTGGATGTTGGTGCAAGGTGGAATGGATCCTTTACAAGCCATTAAATGTGCCACTTTAAATGGTGCCGAATACTTGGGAATGGGCAAAGAATTGGGCTCTTTAGAACCAGGAAAGCTTGCCGACCTATTGATACTGGATGATAATCCGCTCGATGATATCAAAAACTCGGAAAAAATTAAATATGTGGTGATCAACGGAAGGATCTATGATAGCTTGACCATGAATGAAACCATTAGCCGCGAAAAGCTAAGACCTAAGCTTTGGTTTGAACTAGACAAGGGGGTGGCTTTTTCTATTCCTTACAAAATGGCTGAAACATGGACATTTACTGTGCCTAACTGCGATTAATTCTTAAAAGAGAATATCCAGAAAGTCTGACCATCACTTCCATAAGCGAGCTTTCCAGAGGATTTTACAAAGGAGGTTTCCTCCATGTAGCTTTAAGATCCTTAAATGGATTGGGAATGAGTAAAGAAATAAACTTTTTGGATATTCTCTTATTCGTAAATTGTCAATGGGCATTTCTTATCACTGCATAAAAACGAAGCCGCAATGAAGCCAACCGAGATCATACTCCTTACCAAAATACAAGCCCCCATACAGGTGGTTTTTGACTGCGCAAGGAGCATTGATATCCATCAGTTATCGACCAAACATACCAACGAAAAAGCCATTGCGGGCAAAACAGCTGGATTATGTGAACTTGGCGATGAGGTAACCTGGAGGGCAAGACACTTTGGAATTTATCAAACCTTAAGCTCAAAGATCACTAAATTTAAAGCACCTTATTATTTTCAGGATTGTATGACCAAAGGCGCTTTTTCATTCATCATACATGATCATTTCTTCGAAGAAATTAATGGCCTAACTATTATGAAAGATGTATTTTCTTACGGTGTACCCTATGGTTGGTTAGGTGACCTGTTCAACTGGATTTTCTTACGGAAATATATGACGAAACTCTTAACCACTAGAAATCAAACCATCAAAGACATAGCTACAAATCCATAATTTGTGCTTTTTATCTCATTCAATAGCTAACATGGTTTTCCGGAACAGCTCCTTAATGAGGTTGATTTCATCTACATAAATGGTATTTTTACGATTACCAAAATAAAGGGTATTGGTCAATGGCGAATAGCCTTTCCAGATTAATCTAACTTTTTGCTCTTCCAACTCCTTCCTGCACAGAAAATCGGGGATGATGGCCAATCCTTTTCCACTGGCCAGACAGCGTACAATAGAATTCAGATTGGGTACAATATAATTGGGCCTAAATTCTGGATTTTTATTAAAGTTCAATTGCCAAAACCTAAATAAATGCTCCATATCTCCCGTGGTACCATACCATTTTTCCTGCTTCAACCAGTTTTCCAATTCAATGGGATCATTTTTAGTTAAAATTTCTTGAAAAACCTCACTATCTGTCTCATTTCCCCCTACCAAAACAATGGTTTCGGAGGAAAAAGCTTCATGAAGTATTTGTGTAGATACGCCTTTTTGTGGGGTAATGATCAGGTCTAAAATTCCTTTTTCCAAGTTCTCCAGCATCTCTGGGTATTCTCCAAAACGGATGATCACATTAAACGGCAAAGTATGGATGTACTGTTCGAGTGTAAGCTGAAAAGTTTCGAAGCACATCCCAACACTAATGGTAGGTGTATGTTTCTCCGTACTTTTCTGGAAACTTTTTTCTATTTCTTCCAGTTTGTTTAAAGGCGCTACCAATGCATTATAAAGCACTTTGGCTTTTTCCGTGGGAATCATTCTACGTCCAGTTCGTTCAAACAGCTTATAGCCTACATAACTTTCCAAGGAAGTAAGGTGTAGGCTAGCGCCCGGCTGTGAAATAAATAAGATTTCGGCAGCCCCAGTTAATGTACCTGTTTTATAGATGGCTTTAAATGTCCTGTACCACTCTAGGTTTACCATTACCAAACTATTATAATTATAATACAAAGCTATAAATTAACTTGTTTTAATAATAGATAAATGACAGATAATTTCTGTCTCTTATACACATCTGACGCTGCCGACGATCGAGCCATAGTGTAGGTGTCGGGGGGGGGGGGTGG
>NZ_JAELTN010000097.1 GCF_016428855.1 Pedobacter sp. ASV28 | reverse complement strand
CCCCCCCCCCCCCCCCCCCCCCCCCCCCCCCCCCCCCCCCCCCCCCCCCCCCCCCCCCCCCCCCCCCCCCCCCCCCCCCCCCCCCCCCCCCCCCCCCCCCCCCCCCCCCCCCCCCCCCACTTTTCAACCAGAAGACGGCATACGAGATGGTAACGCAGGTCTCGTGGGCTCGGAGATGTGTATAAGAGACAGGAATGGCACCTTTAAAGTCTTTCATTCCATTGTTCAGGGCAGTAATTGATTCCAGGTCTAAGTGATTGGTAGGTTCATCAAATAGAAGTAGATTAGCTTGTTGTAACATCATTCTAGAAAACATACAGCGCATTTTTTCACCTCCAGAAAGCACTTTTACATTTTTGAGTACTTCCTCTCCCGAAAATAGCATACGGCCCAAAAAGCTACGCACAAATTGTTCGTCGGCATCAGTACCTGAATACTCACGTAACCAATCTACCAAGTTTTCATCTTTTCCTTCAAAATAGGTGGAATTGTCATTGGGAATATCGGCTATACTTATCGTAACGCCAAATTTAAATTCGCCTTTATAATCTTTATCATTACCGGTAAGTACATCGTAAAATGCGGAAGTTGCTAGACTGTTTTGAGAAAGTACGGCAATTTTATCACCCTTGTTTACCATAAAAGTAATGTCTTTAAACATCATTTCCCCGTTGGCGGTCTTCGATAGTTTTTCTACCTGTAAAATTTGATCACCAGCTTCGCGAGCGCCATTGTTGAACATAATGGCTGGGTACTTTCTGCTGGACGCCTTGATCTCGGTAATATCGATCTTGTCCAAGGCTTTTTTACGTGAAGTGGCCTGCTTAGACTTCGATGCATTTGCACTAAATCTGCGGATAAACTCCTGCAATTCCTTTACCTTGTCTTCTAATTTTTTGTTCTGATCTGTACGTTGCTTCAATGCCAACTGACTACTTTCGTACCAGAATGTATAATTTCCGGTATAAATGCTCATTTTGCTGAAGTCAATATCTACGATATGCGTACATACTGCATCTAAAAAGTGCCTATCGTGGGAAACGACCAATACTATATTTTGGTAGTCGGCCAGAAAATTTTCTAACCAGGCAATCGTATCTATATCAAGATCATTTGTTGGCTCATCGAGTAATAGAATGTCAGGATTGCCAAATAGCGCCTGTGCCAATAATACACGTACCTTTTGGTTACCATCCAATTCCTTTAAAAGTTTATAATGAGCTTCTTCCTTAATGCCTAGATTGCTTAGCATGGTAGCTGCATTGCTCTCCATATTCCAACCATCCATCTCTGCAAAAAGATTTTCCAATTCGCCGGCACGTTCACCATCCTTTTCTGAAAAGTCTTCTTTTAGGTAAATGGCATCTTTTTCCTTCATGATGTTGTACAATTGCTGGTGTCCCATCATTACGGTTTCTATTACTGTAAACTCGTCGAATTCATAGTGGTTCTGTTTAAGAACAGCCATTCTTTCGCCAGGTGTAAAAGCAACGGAGCCACTGGTTTGGGCTACATCTCCAGATAAAATCTTGAGAAATGTAGATTTGCCTGCGCCATTTGCTCCAATCACACCATAACAGTTTCCATGTGTGAATTTGAGGTTGACGTCTTCAAAAAGTGTACGTTTCCCATAACGTAATGATAGGTTCGATACTGAAATCATGTTACTAAAAAATAAGGTGCAAAGGTAAGTAAAAAGGTTGAGGGATGAAAGGTAAAAGGTTTTGGATAATATAGGTTTTGAATTGCCCATATTTCGTAATCTAACCTTTTTTCTTTTCCAAATTTTGATTTACCCTGAATTCGACCATTTTTTTAATAAGGGCAATGGGCATAGGCTGATGAATAGGGAATTGTATCGCTCCCCTAGATGATTTATAAGAAGATATTTCATTTCTAAAAGCATCAATGCCGGCAGCTCCTGGATAAAAGCCAATATGGTTTTTATAAGCGGCAAAGTGAACCAGATTGCCATTTAGCTTAAAGGTAGGTATGGCATAGCTGATGGTTTCTTTAGCTTGCGGAACAATACTTTTAATAACTTCCCTAATTTCTTGTAGTATAACTTGGCTTTCAACAGGAAAATTGGCAATGTATTCATCCATACTTTTGGGCTTTTCCATATTTATTCTTTTTAAAAGGCTAGAGTTTCTTAGCCTCATTCCAATACATATCCATTTCGGCTAAGGTCATGTCCTGTAGAGCCTTGCCGCTATTCTTTGCTTTCTCTTCTAAGTACTGAAAACGTTTAATGAATTTTTTGTTTGTTTTTTCTAATGCATTTTCAGGGTTAATGTTAATGAAACGGGCATAGTTAACAAGTGAGAATAAGAGGTCGCCAAATTCACCTTCTGCTTTTTCCAAGTCGATTTCTTGTTGTTCTACAATATTGAATTCATTTTTGAATTCTTGTAGCTCTTCTTCCACCTTTTCCCAAACTTGTTGTTTCTCCTCCCAGTCAAAGCCAACGCCACGAGCTTTTTCCTGTATCCTACTTGCTTTAACTAATGCAGGTAGAGAGGAGGGAACGCCTCCTAAAACAGACTTATTTCCTTCTTTCAGCTTGAGTTTTTCCCAATTCTTTTTTACATCCTCTTCACCATTCACTTCGGTATCGCCATAAATATGCGGATGCCTATGTATAAGTTTATCGCATACCCCATTTAAGACATCGGTAATGTTAAAATGATTGTTTTCATCGCCAATACGTGCGTAAAACACCAAATGCATCATCATATCCCCGAGTTCTTTTTTCACCTCTTGCATATCTCCTTCCAAAATAGCGTCAGATAATTCATAGGTTTCTTCAATGGTTAAGTGCCTAAGGGTTTCCATAGTCTGTTTTTTATCCCATGGGCATTGGGTACGTAAGGTATCCAATACGGTCAATAATCTTAGAAAGGCGTTATCTGGCGTCGAAGCATGTGTAGGAGGGATATTTGCAGGCATAGCTAAATAATATTAAATGTAATAAGCATGGTGGTCAAGAATAACACAATTAAACCACAAAGGAAAAAAATATCGGCTAGATTTTCCAATTTATCAGCTCGCCTATCATTTTTGCTTCTCATGGCTAGAAAAGAAAGCAGGCAGCTGCTCATAAAAGAAATAATTGCTAAAGCGGCTCCTTCATCAATAAAACTGGACTCATTAAGTTTTGTAATTCTTACCGAGGTAAGCACAATGAAGCAAAAACCTAATAGGTTGGCTGAGGTGCTAAGTATATGTGGAGATTTGCTGGGTTTATCGTCATCCATTTTATTCTGGTTCTTCTATTTTTAATTTTTTTCTGAGCTTAAAAAACTTCTTTTTTTCGGCAATTTCTTTCTGCTCTTCCCCCAGTAAAATGGCCCATGCATTTAATCCATCAACTTTTTGGAAGATGATCTTTAACATAGCTAGATAAGGCATACATAAAAACATGCCAGAAATGCCCCATAGCATTTCACCTATGATAATGCCAATAAAAGCCATTAATGCATTTATTTTTACTTTGGATCCTACAATTAATGGCATTAAGATATTCCCGTCAATGGTGTGTACCCCAATAAAAGCAAAAAGTACAAATAGTGCTTTGGTGGCACCTGCAGTTGCAAAGGTGATTAGGACACTGATAATTAGTGCGGTTGAAATGCCTAAATAAGGGATGATGTTAAAAATGCCAGCAACAAGGCCTAGTAGAATGGCATATTTAACCCCTAGTATTGAAAGTGTGAGCACCATTAAAGTACTTACGATCACCATTTGTATAAATAGGCCGGTAATATATTTTTTAATGATCCGCTGGATTTCATTCACAGTTTCACTGACTTTTGTTCTATGGTCTTCGGCAAAGACCGTTGTTAGGAATCTATAAAGTAATCTTCTATAATTTAGAATAAAAAAAGTAAACAATAAGGTGAAAGCTATAAATAGTAAGCTGGAAGATAAGGTAATCAATGTAGTTCCTATAACGGCAGCACTAGTAGACAGGGCTTTCTCGGCACTATCAGCTAAATAAGTCTCTTGCTTGCTTACATTTACATGGAAGGTCTTGGAGATCCAATGTTGTATCTCATGAAAGGAATTTGTAACCTGTTTAACCAATAATGGCCAGTCTGACCAAAGTTCACTTAATTGACCTGCAAAGAAATAACCTACTCCATAAATGAAACCTAGCATTAACAATACCGTAAATATGGTGGATAAACTTCTTTTAAGCCTAAACTTTTGTTCAAAG
The DNA here is from genome assembly GCF_016428855.1 of Pedobacter sp. ASV28. GTDB lineage: Bacteria > Bacteroidota > Bacteroidia > Sphingobacteriales > Sphingobacteriaceae > Pedobacter. The sequence goes on along the minus strand of NZ_JAELTN010000097.1, from coordinate 9,137 downwards.
AAGTTGGCCATTGGCAACATTAAAAATGCCAATAGTAGCGAGAACAATAATGGAGAGAGCAAACTCTTTCCTATAATCGCCAAATAGCCCAATATAATAATAGAGAGTAGGGTAAATGCTAACCTGACTATAAAGGGCAACTGTCTTTCTTGCATATGATTTACTTTGACTGGAATAATTTACTAAAAATAGTATAACCTAGAACTATAATTTATGTTTTAAAAGTTAAACTATTTTTTTTGCTCTTAACATTTCTCTCTTTCCTGGTGCGCCCTGAAGTTTTTCAATTTCAAAACCACAACTTTTTATGGCTCTTTTCAAATTTCCGGTTATTGCATAGGTCACAAATATTCCACCTTTATTTAAAAAGTTACAAGCGTGTGCAATGATCTCATTGGTCCATAACTCTGGCTGATGCCTTACAGAGAAGGCGTCATAGTATAATACATCAAATTTTTGATCGGTATTAAACTGTTGGAATGTGCCATGAAAAATTTCGAGGCAGCAGTATTCGGAAAGCTGCTGTGTAGCATGTATGGCTTTTTCATAACCATTGATAAAACTTTGCCAAATATATGGGCTTACGTACTCACTATACGCAGTGCTTTCCAAAATCTCACTGCTGAGGGGGAAAGCCTCAATTGCTTTATAGTTGAGCCGTGTTTTAATTTCATGGCAATGGGCAAAGCTGAGTAGGAAATTTAATCCCGTACCAAAACCAATTTCCAATACATTTAACTCTTCTTTATCCTGATTGGTAATCAAACTGTGCTTTAGGCCTGCTTCGATAAATACATGTCTGCTCTCTTGTAGGGCTCCATGGGCAGAATGATAATGTTCGCCAATTTGGTCATTGAATAAGGTGTTTGAGCCATCTGCTGTTTTGATAAGGATATTCATAGCTCAAAAATAAGAGATAAATATGAGGTGCTTAAATAACTTTATATCTTTATATTTCAAAGCTGATTGATGATGGATATTGAAAGTTTTAGGGAATATTGTCTTTCCTTGCCAGGTACGACAGAAGGGATGAAATGGGAGCATTTGTGTTTTATGATAGAAGAAAAAATCTTCGTTATTGTAGATCTGGAAACCCATGGTTTTTGTATCAAATGCACAGTTGATGAATTTGAAGAGCTAGCCGCTAGGGATGGTATAAAACAGGCCCCACATTTTGCCAGAAAACAATGGGTTTTTGTAGATGATTTAGCTGTTTTGAATGGTAATGAATTAAAACAAAGGGTGCAGCGCTCTAGGGAACTGGTATTAAGTAAGCTAGCTAAAAGGGTGCAAGCAAAATATATTTAGCCATATATGAAAATAGCCACAGTTAAATTTTTAGATTTAACTGTGGCTAAGTAGATTAACTGGCAATTTCTTTTACCAAATTCTAATCCTGTCTTCTGGTTTTTTATATAGTTTATCACCAGGTTTAACATCAAAAGCCTCATACCAAGCATCCATATTTACAGGGGCGCCTATTGTTCTGTATGGGCCAGGTGAATGTGTATCCGTTTTGATCAGTTGGGCAGCAGTTTCTGGTAAAATATTTCCCCTCCATACTTGTGCCCATGAAAGGAAGAAACGTTGATCAGGTGTGAAACCATCAATTTTATCGTTGCTCTGTCCTTGTTTGGTCATCTTAAAGGCGGTATACGCCGCGTTTAACCCGCCTAGATCACCAATATTTTCTCCCATGGTTAATTTTCCATTTACATGGATGGTATCTACTACGGTATAGGCATTGAATTGTTTTTCCAACTCTTTGGTTTTTGCAGTGAATTTTGCTCTATCAGCATCGGTCCACCAGTTTTTTAAATTACCATCTTTGTCATATTGACTACCGGTATCGTCAAAGCCATGGCTCATCTCATGACCAATTACTGCGCCAATGCCGCCATAATTAATGGCATCATCCGCTTTAGGGTCGAAAAATGGGAATTGTAAAATTCCGGCTGGGAAAACGATTTCATTTAAGGTTGGACTGTAATAAGCATTAACAGTAGGAGGGGTCATGCCAAAACGCTCTCTGTCTATTGGTTTGCCCAACTGGCTGATGTTTTCGTTATAAGACCAAGCAGCTGCATTTCGCAGATTTTGGAAATAAGTAGCTCTATTGATGACTAAGCCATCATAATTTCTCCATTTAGTAGTATAACCTACTTTTGGTCTGAAAGCGTTTAATTTGGCCAAAGCTTTTTGCTTGGTTTCGTCACTCATCCATTCAAGGTTTTTGATCCTGATTTCAAATGCCTTACGTAAGTTGACAATCATTTCATCCATTCTAGCTTTTGCTTCTGGTTTAAAATATTTGGCAACGTATAGTTGGCCTAACAGGTCACCTAAAACCGCATCGGTTAATGACGACATGCGTTGCCAGCGAGGGGTCTGGATTTTTTGACCTGTTTGGGCTTGGGTAAATGCAAAGCTTGCTTTCACAAATGGAGAACTCAGGTTATTGGCAGCTCCTTTTATTACATTCCATTCTAAATATGTTTTCCAGTCAGCTACAGAAACAGTGCTTAATAAACTGTTCAGTGATTTAAAAAATGCAGGAGAATTAACCAAAACGGTATCTTGTCCAGCTACTTTTAATTTAGATAGGGTAGAAGTCCAATTAATATTGGGCGTAATTTTGTTGAATTCCGAAACAGTGAGCTTATTATAGGTTTTATAAGGGTCACGCATTTCTAAACGGCTCATCTGTGCTTCTGCTAAAGACTTCTCTATGTCGAACACCGTTTTGGCTTTTTGCTTGGCTACAGCTTCGCTATAGCCAATTAAATGGAATAGCGTAGTCATGTAGGTATCATAGGCTTCCCTTATTTTTACACTTCGGCTATCCTCTTTTAAATAATAGTCTCTATCGCCTAGGGTAGTACCACCCTGTGAAATGTTCACCATGTATTTAGTTACATTTTTTCTGTCCTGCCCTACACCAAAACCATATAGTCCACCTCCCAGTCCATTGGTGCGCATGTAAGTAATTTTATCTAAAACACCTTGTAGATTATTAATCTGCTTAATTTTTTCCAAATCTGCTTTGATAGGAGTGTAACCTAGCTTTTCTATGGTCAGGCTGTCCATTGCAGCAGCGTAAAAATCGCCTACGCGTTTGGTCACAGAACCAGCAGGTGCCGTTTTATTTGCGGCTGCTGCTTCTACTAGGCTTTTTACCGCATTTACATTAAAATCACGCAATTCATTAAAAGAACCCCAACGGGTTTCTTTGGCGGGTACAGGGTTGTTCTTCACCCAGGTTCCACTGGCATACTCATAAAAATCATCACCAGGTTTTACATTAAGATCCATATTGGCAGGATCTATATACTTTTTGGGTAATTGTTGTGCATTAACAGAAAAACTGGCGGCAAGTATCCCTAATGCGCCAAAATAATTCTTTAATTGATTAATTTTCATTTTTATATAAATTAGAAATGAAAATTAAGAAAATGTATTTGTAATTGGGATTCTTAATAGAAATTTTACTTGTTAAACCAATAATATAATTTGGTCAGCCCAAGTTTTCTTAATAGCTCATTCCCTAAAATCGATAATCTGAAAGATCTCATGATAAATTAGTTACTTGTCTATTTAACATAATTTAACATTTTTTATTGTGCTGTTTCAAAAATAGATTTGATAATGGGGATTATTAATACTCATTTATTTAATTTTGAATAATTCTAAACAAGAAAAATGACAACCCCTCAATCCCATATAAAAGAAGACCATTGTTGTGGTCGTGATCACGCTCACCCACATCATGGAGATGGTCATGATCACGATCATGGTGATCATAATAAGATAAAAACGTATTTTCCAGCTATAGCGAGCTTGTTGCTGTTGGTATTGGGTATAGTATTTGACCAATTGGCTTTAGAATTCTTTAAGAATGAGTTGAGGTTGGTTTGGTACCTGATTGCTTATCTTCCTGTAGCGCTTCCTGTAGTAAAAGAGGCTTTTGCTACCATATTAAAAGGCGATATTTTTACAGAGTTTTTATTGATGGTGTTGGCAACTATTGGGGCTTTGGCTTTGGGCGAATATCCTGAAGCGGTTGCGGTAATGTTATTTTATACCATCGGTGAATTATTTCAAGGGGCTGCGGTAGCCAAGGCTAAAAATAATATTAAATCATTGTTGGATGTCAGACCAAGTTCTGTTAATGTACTAAGAAATGGAAATTATAAAACCGTAGGGCCTGATACTGTTGAAATAGGGGAAGTAATTCAGCTTAAAGTTGGCGAAAAAGCACCTTTGGATGGGGAGTTGCTTAGTGAAAGCTCAAGTTTCAATACTGCGGCACTTACTGGAGAAAGCAGACCAAAGAATATTCGTAAAGGAGAAATTGTATTGGCCGGTATGTTGAATTTGGAAGGGGTAGTAAACGTTAAAGTGGGCAAACGTTTTGAAGATAGTGCATTGTCTAGAATTTTGGAAATGGTGCAGAACGCCACATCAAAAAAGGCCAAGACAGAACTGTTCATTCGCAAGTTTGCAAAGGTATACACTCCTCTTGTCTTTTTCTTGGCAGTAGCTTTAGTATTTTTGCCTTATTTCTTTGTAGCAGATTATGAGTTTAGAACTTGGCTATATCGTTCTTTGGTTTTTCTGGTAATTTCCTGTCCATGCGCTTTAGTGATTTCAATACCATTAGGATATTTTGGAGGAATAGGAGCTGCATCTAAAAATGGAATATTATTCAAAGGCGCTAACTATCTTGATGCTATTACAAAGGTGAATACAGTTGTGATGGATAAGACAGGTACTTTAACCCGTGGTATTTTTGAAGTAAAGAAGATAGAAACTTTATTGCCAGAGGATAGATTTTTGGCTATTTTAGCTACAATAGAAAGTCATTCTACTCACCCAATAGCCAAAGCTATAGTCAGCTATTATGGGAACAAACCCTTATTGTCATTAAACGAGGTAAAAGAAATTTCAGGCCATGGCTTAACCGCAAAGCTCGACTATACAGAGGTAGTGGTAGGGAATGCGAAATTATTTGAAAAATTAGGAATTAAGTACCCCAATGAAATTGACTTAGAAGTTGAAACGATTGTTATGGTAGCTATTGATGGAGCCTATGTAGGTTATGTCTTAATTGCAGATCAAATTAAGCAAGATGCAAAGGACGCAGTAACAGATTTACATGCTAATGGGGTTGCCAAAGTCGTAATGCTAAGTGGAGATAAAACATCAATTACACATAAAGTAGCAGCAGAACTGGGGATTGATTTTGCCTATGGAGATCTGCTACCAGAGCACAAGGTGGAAAAATTGGAAGAACTAAGAGACGATACATCGGCCGTTGTTGCATTTGTTGGAGACGGCATTAATGATGCGCCTGTTTTAGCACTTAGTGATTTGGGTATGGCAATGGGTACGCTTGGGAGTGATATAGCCATCGAAACGGCAGATGTGGTTATACAGAATGATATGCCGAGTAGAATAGCAACAGCCATTAAAATTGGAAAGATTACAAAGAGGATAGTCTATCAAAATATAGGATTGGCTTTTGGGGTAAAAGTACTTGTGCTCATTTTGGGCGCTGGAGGTTTGGCTACCATGTGGGAAGCTGTTTTTGCAGATGTTGGAGTAGCTTTTTTGGCCATTTTAAATGCAGTACGTATTCAAAGAATGAAGTTTTAAGCTCATTGTTTGTGGTAATTAGAAGCATAATGTAGTTTGGATGCCAGATTTTGTGATGGAATTTTATCTGTATAAAATAACGAGAAGGAACTTTTGTATAATAATAATATATGATACAGGGAGTTTAATTTTAAAGGTATATTTGGGTAGGTGGCTTGCATAAGAGAATGGTCTCAAATACGTTTAGTGAGTTGGCAGATTCTATGATTTGGAATTATTTAAACTAAGAGAAGAGCTACCTTGATAGAATGAAAACCTGAAATGAATGGACGAACGAGTACTAATAGGGACAACTTGCGGTGGAACTTGCGCAAATAGAATCACTTTTTTGGCCTGATATCTATTTCGTTGACTGCCAAAAATTCAATAAATGAATGAGAAGTCGTTCATTTTGTCAGGAATTATGGATGCTTTAAAAGCTTACACTTTGCCGACAATTAGATGTATTTCATGCGTTTTTTTGTAAAAATCTCATTGAAGTGGAGCATTTGAAGTGCTTTTAATCATAAATGAAAGGGGCATGTGTCAGTTATTTTTATCATTAAGTAGCTTTAATCCACCAATATGGCGTAATTGTTGATAAAATATAAAAATCAGGGCGCCGTATTTATAAAACAAATTTATAGTTTAGTGTCGTCTCGATAACATACAGATTATGGAAGCTAAATTTTCACCACAGGTTAAAGACGTGATCTCTTTCAGCAGGGAAGAAGCCCTGAGGTTAGGTCATGATTATATAGGCGCTGAGCATTTATTGTTAGGCCTTATTCGCGAAGGCGATGGTATGGCAATAAAGATTTTGAAATCTTTGGGGGTCGATACCTTAAAGCTTCGTCGTTCTATTGAAGAGGCCGTTCGAGGCACATCGAGCGTAACGGTCAATCTAGGGAATATCCCATTGACTAAACAGGCCGAAAAGGTTTTAAAAATTACTTATTTAGAAGCTAAAATATTTAAAAGTGATCTAATTGGTACAGAACATTTGTTGCTCTCTATCTTAAGGGATGACGATAATATCGCATCGCAGATTTTGTTGCAGTATGGAATTACCTATGAGATTTTTAAACAAGAGGTTGAAGTGAACAAGAACGGATTTAGGGATGAAGCTCAAGGAGGTGGCACAGCTGGAGGCGATGATGACTATCAGGAAGAAGAAAGCTTTACAGCCCCTAAGAAAGTTTCTGATATTAAATCCAAAACTCCGGTACTTGATAATTTTGGAAGAGATTTGACACGTGCCGCAGAAGAAGGTCGTTTGGATCCTATTGTAGGTCGTGAAAAAGAAATAGAACGTGTTTCGCAGATACTATCACGTAGAAAGAAAAACAATCCGATCTTGATTGGTGAACCAGGCGTAGGTAAAAGTGCCATTGCCGAAGGTTTGGCATTGCGTATTGTACAACGAAAGGTTTCTAGGGTATTGTTTGGCAAGCGTGTGGTCACTTTAGACTTGGCTTCATTAGTAGCTGGTACCAAATACCGTGGCCAGTTTGAAGAACGCATGAAGGCCGTAATGAACGAATTGGAAAAATCTACAGATGTAATCTTATTTATTGATGAGATCCATACTATTGTAGGTGCCGGAGGTGCTTCTGGTTCTCTAGATGCTTCAAATATGTTCAAACCGGCATTAGCCAGGGGAGAGATACAATGTATTGGTGCTACAACTTTGGACGAATACCGTCAGTTTATTGAAAAGGATGGTGCATTGGACCGTCGCTTCCAAAAGGTAATGATCGAACCTGCTACTCCTGACGAAACAGTAGAGATTTTAAATCGTATTAAAGAGAAATACGAAGAACATCATGGCGTAACGTATACAGAAGAAGCAATCAATGCTTGTGTATCGTTAACTTCTAGATATATTACAGATAGGTTTTTACCAGATAAGGCTATTGATGCTTTAGATGAGGCTGGTTCAAGGGTACATCTAACAAATATCCATGTGCCTGATAATATCATTGCTATTGAAAGCAAGATAGAAGATATTAAATTGGAAAAAAATCGTGTAGTGAAGAGCCAAAAATATGAAGAAGCGGCAAAATTACGCGATACCGAAAAAAATCTGTTAGAAGAATTGGATAAGGCCAAGGCAGAGTGGGAGGCTGAAACCAAAACGAAACGTTATGAAGTAACAGAAGATAATGTTGCTGAAGTGGTTTCGATGATGACAGGTATACCATTGCAGAGGGTTGGACAGACAGATAGCAATAAGCTTTTGAATATGTACGACACCATTGCAACTAAGATTATTGGTCAAGATGATGCCATAAAAAAATTGACCAAGGCTATACAGCGTACAAGGGCAGGTTTGAAAGATCCTAAAAAGCCAATTGGTTCATTTATATTTTTGGGACCTACGGGAGTAGGGAAAACCGAATTGGCTAAAGAATTGGCCCGTTTTATGTTCGATAGTGATGACTCACTTATACAGATAGATATGAGTGAGTATATGGAAAAATTTGCGGTATCTAGATTAGTAGGAGCGCCTCCGGGATATGTGGGATATGAAGAAGGAGGGCAGTTGACAGAGAAAGTTCGTCGCAAACCTTATGCGGTAGTGCTTTTAGACGAGATCGAAAAAGCCCATCCAGATGTATTTAATATTTTATTGCAGGTATTAGATGAAGGTCAATTAACCGATAGTTTGGGTAGAAAAGTAGACTTCAGAAATACAATCATTATTATGACCTCTAACATCGGTGCCCGCCAGTTGAAAGACTTTGGTGCAGGTGTAGGATTTTCTACTTCAGCTAAAGTAAACCAAAATGAAGAACATAGCCGCGGTGTAATTGAAAATGCTTTAAAGCGTGCTTTTGCACCTGAATTCTTAAATAGAATTGACGATGTAGTAGTATTTAATACGTTAGGTAAAGAAGAGATTTTCAAAATCATCGATATTGAACTGAAAGCTTTATTTGGCAGGGTGAATACACTTGGCTATCAGATTAAGTTGACTGATGTGGCAAAAGAGTTTATAGCTGAAAAAGGTTTTGATATTAGTTTTGGTGCCCGTCCGTTGAAACGTGCCATTCAAAAATACCTGGAAGATCCGATTGCCGAAGAGATTCTGAAAGGTGTGGTAAACGAAGGAGACACGCTGGAGGTCGATTACGATAAAGCTAAAGAACAAATTGTGGTAAGCTCTAAAAGTAGCGGAAAGAAAAAGAAAAAAGAAGAAGGTAGTGTAGAGTAACACATAAATTAACCCCAAAACAATTAGTTTTGGGGTTTTTTATTATCTTCCAATAGGTGGCGTTCTTTTCTGAGAGACTTAAAAGGTTGCAAAAACAAAAAAGGGTTATTCCTGTCTCTTATACACATCTCCGAGCCCACGAGACCTGCGTTACCATCGCGTATGCCGTCTTCTGCGTGAAAAAGGGGGGGGGGGGGGGGGGGGGGGGGGGGGGGGGGGGGGGGGGGGGGGGGGGGGGGGGGGGGGGGGGGGGGGGGGGGGGGGGGGGGGGGGGGGGGGGGGGGGG
>NZ_JAELTN010000096.1 GCF_016428855.1 Pedobacter sp. ASV28 | reverse complement strand
TTTTATCATTGAACGAACAGATCGGGTAAAATTATCTTTGCGTTCAACCGGCGATTTTCCGGCCAATGAGATTTGCAAGAAATATTTTCAAGGGGGAGGGCATAGGAATGCTGCCGGTGGTGCATCAACAGAATATAGAACAGGTAAACCATAATTTTATTGCAGCCTATTCTATAGGTGATAGAACAAGAACCTTTCTAAAGGTACAAGATGGTTGCGATTATCCGTGTACCTATTGTACTATTCCCTTGGCCCGTGGAGGGAGCAGAAGTGATACCATTGAAAATGTAGTGGCAAGAGCGCAGCAAATTGCAGCCAGTGGTGTTAAGGAGATTGTTTTAACAGGGGTAAACCTTGGCGATTTTGGCATTAGGGATGGACAGAGACAAGATCGCTTTTTTGATCTGGTAACTGCATTAGATGAAGTGGAAGGTATCGAACGGATCAGGATTTCGTCTATAGAACCTAATTTACTGAGCAATGATATTATTGAGTTTGTAGCTAAGTCTAAACGCTTTGTTCCGCACTTTCATATTCCTTTGCAGTCGGGCTCCAATAAAATTTTGGGCCTCATGAAAAGGCGTTACCAACGCGAGCTGTATACCGAACGGGTGGCTAAAATAAAGGAAGTGATGCCAAACTGCTGTATTGGAGTTGACGTAATTGTAGGATTTCCTGGCGAAACGCAGGCCGACTTTTTAGATACCTATGAATTTCTGAACGGACTGGATATATCTTATCTACATGTATTTACCTACTCAGAGCGTGAACAGACTGAAGCAGCAAGCATGAAAGGAAAGGTGGTGGGCAGTACACGTTTCGAAAGGAATAAAATGTTGCATATTCTTTCCGACAAGAAAAGAAGGGCTTTTTATCAATCACAGATAGGAACAAATGCTCAGGTGCTTTTTGAAGACGATCAGAAAAATGGTTATATGCATGGTTTTACCAAAAACTATGTAAAAGTTAAAGCCAAATACGATCCATTGATGGTTAATGAGCTAAAAGAAGTAAAATTGGTTGAACTTTCTGCCGATGGAGAAGTTGAAGTGGCGGAGCTTGAAACCAGCTACGCTCATGAATTGAAACTGGGCGAGCCCCTTGTTGGTAGTCTGAATGCTTAAAGACTTTTTCTTGCTTTTATTTTACGAAACTTTGGGCTTTTCATTCATCTTTATACTTTAGCCTTTCAGCTTTCTTTCCTATATTCGCCTAAACTTTTTGAGTATGTTTCCAACCGTCTCGCATTTTATTTCCTATTTATTTGGTATTGAGGTACCGCTTCCATTTAATACTTTTGGTGTATTCGTAGCTTTGGCCTTTTTGGCTGCCTATTGGGCTTTTACTAAAGAGCTGAAAAGAAAGGAAGAGTTGGGTATCTTAAAACCAACTAAACGCATAACTACCGTTGGCGAACCTGCTTCAGCCATGGAACTGATTTCCAATGGTTTTTTCGGTTTTTTGATTGGCTATAAACTGATCTATGCATTGGTTAATTATAAACTGTTTGTTGCCGATTCGCAATTGGTTCTATTGTCTGCGAAAGGTAATTGGCTAGGTGGTTTGGCACTGGGGGCACTATTTGCCTATTGGGCCTATAAGGAAAAGGAAAAAACAAAATTACCTGCACCCAAAAAGGTAGAGATAACCGTCCATCCTTATGAGTTAATGAGCAGTATGGTAGTTTGGGCTGCTATCTGGGGTTTCTTAGGTGCAAAAATATTCGATAACCTGGAACATTGGGACACTTTTGTTCAAGATCCTATAGGAGGCTTATTATCGTTTAGCGGCTTAACTTTTTATGGTGGATTGATCTGTGGGGGTGCTGCTGTACTTTATATCGCTAATAAAAATGGCATAAAACCTTTGCACATGTTAGATGTGGGTGGGCCAGGTATGATGTTGGCCTATGGTGTAGGCAGAATTGGTTGCCATTTAGCCGGAGATGGAGACTGGGGCATCCCAAATTTAAATCCTAAACCATTTACATGGCTGCCAGATTGGTTGTGGGCCTATACTTATCCCAATAATGTGGCCAATGAAGGTGTTGCTATTCCGGGCTGTATAGGAAGATTTTGTAATGAATTGCCTCAACCGGTATATCCTACGCCGCTTTATGAAGTAATTGCCGCCTTGCTTATTTTCCTATTCTTATGGAAGATCAGGACCAAGGTAAAGTGGCCAGGAATGATGTTTGGTATTTATTTAATGTTCAGTGGGGTCGAAAGATTTTTGGTAGAGCTGATCAGGGTCAATTCTAAATATCACGTGGCAGGCATTCCATTTACCCAGGCCGAACTCATCTCATTAATATTATTTATTGCAGGCGCTTTTTTGGTAGCCAACGCTATAAAAAAGAAAGAAAAACTGGCAAATTACTAGCTAATGGATTACGAATTATTGTGCAATAAGGTCATCGCTATAGCTAGGCTAACGGGTAATTTTATCCGTAGGGAATCCCTCGCTTTTGACAACAGTGCCATAGAGTATAAAGGACTAAATGACCTGGTATCTTATGTAGATAAAAATGCCGAGAAACAATTGGTCAGGAACCTCAAGAAATTATTGCCCGAATCTGGATTTATAACGGAAGAAGATACAGAAAATATTTATGGAAAGGCATTTACTTGGATTATAGACCCCTTGGATGGGACTACGAATTTTATTCATGGTATACCCACTTTTTCCATTAGTATTGCACTTTACGAGGAAAATATACCCGTACTGGGTGTGGTTTACGAGATCAACAGGGGAGAAATGTTCTATTCCTATAAAGGTGCACCTGCATTTCTAAATAACAAGGAAATTAGGGTGTCAAAGGCAACAGATCTTTCCCAATGTTTATTGGCTACAGGTTTTCCTTATTACCAATTTGATAAACAGCCCCAGTACATAAAACTGTTTACCGAAATGATGCAGAAATGCCATGGTTTACGTAGAATTGGTTCTGCTGCAGTTGATTTGGCCTATGTGGCCTGTGGTAGGTTTGATGCTTATTTCGAATATAACCTAAACTCGTATGATATGGCTGCAGGTGCTTTTTTAGTACAACAGGCAGGTGGTACGCTGCTTAACTTCTCTGGTGGTACCGAATACCTGGAAACAAGAGAAATTGTGGCAACCAATGGCTTAATCACCCAAGAAATTCTAGATACGATTAAGAAGTATTTTTAATTGGTGTTTGTCATTCCGATGATAGGAGGAATCTTTTAGTAGATTATTCATTACGTTCAGAATGATAATGCACACTTTTAGAATACTTTTTACCATAAAAAAATCCGTAGCTAAGCACTACGGATTTTTTTATTATTTAAACGTGTAATCGTTATAGTGCTTCAGATACTACTTCTTTTACTTCTGGCACCATACGTTGCAATAGATTTTGAATGCCTGATTTTAGGGTGATGGTACTCGATGGACAACCACTGCAAGAGCCTCTAAGTTCAACGGTTACTACACCCTCGTCAAATGACTTATAGGTAATGGCTCCGCCGTCCTGCTCTACCGCTGGGCGTACATAGTCATGTAATATCTGTTGTATTTTAATTTCAATGTCAGAACCTTCGAAGCTTGGTGCTTCCTCTGTAGCATCTTTAATTTTAAGTTCAGATTCAACCGCGCCTTTAACAAATTCTTTTAAGATCGCCTCAATATCAGACCAATCGGCATCTTCTGTTTTGGTGATGGTCACAAAGTTACTGGCAAAAAATACACCATTTACAAAATTGAACTTGAATAGTTCTTTGGCAAAAGGTGAGTGCTCTGCGCTTTCTTTTGTGGCAAAATCTTCACTACCATTGATCAGAAGCTTATTCACCATAAACTTCATGGTTGCCGGATTTGGTGTTTGTTCTGTATATACGTTAATAGTCATGTCTTCAAATTTAAGAATACAAAAATATATAATTCCAATCCCAAATGCAGCTAATGCATGTCTATTTTAGGTCATTTATGTTTGGAAGCGCCAAAATCAATGAACAAAGACTAAATCCTACCCCATAACCAAACAACTAACCAACCAAACAACTAAAATATTCCGGTATAGTTAAAAGGGGTAATTTGCTTTAGTTCCTTTTTAATTTGCTCGTTTACGTCAAGCCCATCAATAAATTGTGCCATGGTTTCGGCAGTTATTTTTTGATTGGTCCTGGTTAATGCCTTTAATGCTTCATAAGGATTTGGATAGGCCTCTCTACGTAAAACCGTTTGGATCGCTTCTGCAACTACCGCCCAATTATTATCCAGATCTGCATTAATAGCTTCATTGTTTAAGATAATCTTATTCAGTCCCCTTAACGTAGAATTGATGGCGATGAGTGTGTGTGACATAGGAACACCAATGTTTCTCAACACGGTAGAGTCCGTTAAGTCCCTTTGTAGACGCGATATGGGGAGTTTAGCCGCCAAAAATTCGAAAATAGCATTGGCCATTCCGGCATTTCCTTCTGCGTTTTCAAAATCAATAGGGTTTACTTTGTGTGGCATAGCTGATGAGCCTACTTCGCCTTCTTTAATTTTTTGCTTGAAGTAATTCTTAGAAATATAAGTCCAAATATCACGGTCTAAATCTATGATGATATTGTTGATACGTTTTAAAGCATCGCATTGTGCCGCAAACTGATCATAATGCTCAATCTGTGTAGTGAATTGGGCCCTATGAAGTCCTAAGGTATGATTAACAAATTTATTGGAAAACTCGACCCAGTTAATTTGTGGGTAGGCAATATGGTGTGCATTGAAATTTCCGGTTGCCCCCCCAAATTTTGCACCATTGGGTATGTGTTGCAGATTTTTTAGTTGGACTTTTAAACGCTCCACAAAAACCATAAACTCTTTGCCCAATTTGGTGGGCGAGGCGGGTTGTCCATGGGTATGCGCCAAAAGTGGAATATTTTCCCACTCCTTTGCCAGTTCAACCAATTTTTCAATTAAGGCATTCAATGCTGGATAATAGCTTTCGTTTAAAGCCAATTTAAAGGTATATGGAATGGCGGTATTGTTAATGTCTTGAGAAGTCAGCCCAAAATGTATAAATTCCTTATACAACTGAAGACCAAGTTCGTCGAATTTTGATTTAATAAAATATTCTACGGCCTTAACATCATGATTGGTTATGCTCTCCGTATCTTTTACTTTCTGGGCATCTGCATCATTAAAATTTTCATAAATCTGACGAAGCTTAGGGAAAAGGGTGGGATCGAAACTTTCTGTACCCGGAACATTTGCTTCTACCAAGGCAATAAAATACTCTATCTCTACCAATACCCTGTATTTGATTAACGCATATTCAGAAAAATAGTCCGCAAGTTTTGCAGTAGTTTTTCTATAACGACCATCAATAGGAGAAATAGCTTGTAGAGGAGATAAAGTCATGTTTTATTGAATTTTATAAAGATGTGCAAAGTTAACATTTGTTGGCTATTAACATAGTCCTAAAAGCAAATTGACTAATGCAAAATAATATGGAGCTTGTTGCTACGATATTTGTCTCTGCCTGAAATTCAAATGAGGGATTTGTAATGTGGTGTTAGTGTAGTTCGGTGCATTGGTAGCCTAATTTTCTAAGGCTGTAAACTATTTTTCTTGATGAAATATATTTTCCCTCGATACGCAATATCCGGTCACAATCCTGTAGGTCAAAATTAAATTTACAGGTACAAACCACTTCATGTAAACAACGCATAATATAGTTTGCATCTTTTGGACACGTAACATTCGTTTTAAAAATCTTTATATCATTCACGGAATTAGAAAATTTACTTTTTGCTTTTGGCAAAAGGATTAAAGGAAATACCCAGATTTAAATACATGGCACCATTTGGTTTTGCCTCAAAAACATAGTTATCAAATGATTTGCTCTTTTCAAATACACGACCGGAAGTAACGTTTTTTAAGCCTGTTTTAACCGTTCCTATAAATGAACCTCCAAAATAATGCTCGTAAATAGCGCCTGTGTTAATTTCAACTTGCCTAAACTCATGAGTTCCAGAAGATCTGTTAAATTGATAAAGGTAAATACCCGTTCCATCGAGTTCGCTGCCAAGAGAGAGCCTACCATTACCAAATATTTCCTTTTTAAAGAGCAAACGTTGTGGTAATACAATGTCGATGATCCAATCTCCTTTAAATTTGTGTTCAAAAGAGAAAGTTGGTATCACGGGAATTTGTGTGCTGGGATCAACAATGCCTACTAAACCTATTGTCATTTTCGTTTTTAAGTTGGCCTTCAATATCATGGTGGCTGTCAGTAGCCCTTTCACCCTTTCAAAATTTTTCTCACTGCCATCAACCACTGCAGAACCTGAATAGACCACCATTTTATCTAAGAGCTTGGAGAAATAAGCAAAGTTTAAGGATGAGGTGTGGTAATGGTAGTTCGTTTTTACGATGGTTTTTAACTGGTCGGTGGGATTTGTGTATGCGGTAGTGGCACCGATGTATCGATAGTTAAATGACCCACTTAGTGACCACCTTCTTTTTTTGATAAAGCTTGGGTTTAAATTAACCTTTGTTTGATACATGTTAGTAATTTCGCCACTGGTTTCGGGACCATTTAACAGGCTTGAGTTGAATTTGTGAGATGCGAGCTGATCGTGTTCGATATTGAGCACTCGGGTTGAAGGGAATTTATCAGCCACATAGGCATTGATTTTCTCGGGAATACTGTCTTTTTTCTGCCCAAAGCAAGGGCTGCATATCAGCAACAAAACAAAAGAGAAAGGTGTATCTTTCCAATGAGTAAGTATTTTTGGGAGCGGCCTTTTAGTATACTTTGCTAATTTTAAATGCATTTTTAGTTTTTATTGCAAATAAGAAGAAAGTACTGCTTGTTTTATTCCTTTTTATACCAAGCCCACTTTTTTTTATACGAAGTTGGGTTTCGTATAATTTTAACGCCATTTCGTATAATTTATAGCGATACCAAGTTTTTTATATCGCTATTTTTGAGGCGATTTGAATATGAAAGACCATTTCTCTATGGAAGATGCCTCAAGGGCTTTTACAAATAAAAAGCTGATCAGCTTTTTAATAGATAAGCATTACAGGTATGTTAGGCATGCGATCATGCTACTTAGTCTTTTGCTTATATTGTTTAATGCTAAATCTTTAAATGACTACAGTGGTAGTTATGAACAATATAGCTTGTTAGTATATTATGCTATTATCGTTTTTTTGGTATATGTTAACATCTATCTGTTGGTGCCGGTCTTTTTCTTCAAGGGCATGTATTTAGCTTATTTAACAGTATTGATGGTGTTGTTGGCTTTGGTACTGTCTATCATGTTTTCGATGATGGAGAAATACTTTGAGCCCCATCGAATTTTAGAGAGGCACCCGATAAGCCTTACTAGGAGTATCATATCTGGTATTGTATTCTTTGTCCCTTTTGTCATGGTTTCAACCACCATTAAGTTGGTGCAACGTTGGATTAAAGATAATGAACGAATTAGCGAACTGAAAAATATCACATTGAGAATGGAACTCAATGGGCTTAAAAACCAAATTAATCCTCATTTTTTGTTCAATATGCTTAATAATGTCAATACTTTGGTTAAGATCAATCCTCAAAAAGCATCGCTGGTTATCCTGAAACTGTCTGATTTTCTGCGTTACCAGCTTTATGATAATGATGAGGAGTATACCAGTCTTACGGCTGAGTTAGATTTTTTATCTAATTTTCTCAACTTGGAAAAAATAAGAAGAGACGATTTTACCTTCGATATTGATACTAATCAGGGAACTAGGAGTATTTTATTACCACCTAACTTATTCACCACTTTTGTAGAAAATGCGGTGAAACATAGTGCTGATGCCACTGGCGGTCAAAGTTATGTTCATCTCTTGATTGTGGCTGATGAGCAACGTTTACACTTTAGGTGTAGCAATTCAATAGTAAGTGATGAGGGACTACAGCCTCCATTGCCAAAAGGAGGAATGGGGCTTGCTAATATTAAAAGAAGGTTAGAGTTGTTATACGCCGATAATTATCATCTAACTACAGAAACATCGACAAAAGAACATATTGTAAATTTAATCGTCCCGATATGACCTGTATCATTGTAGATGACGAACCTTTGGCCAGGGAAGGCTTACAATCGTTGATAGAAGAAATTTCTGATCTAGAAATCGTTGGAAAGTTTTCTAGTGTTTTTCTCGCCTCAGATTTTTTAGCAAGGAATAAAGTAGATTTGATATTTCTGGACATTCAGATGCCAAAGGTTACTGGATTAGAATTCGCCGCCCAAATACCAAAACAAACTTTAATTGTTTTTACAACGGCTTATGATCAGTACGCTTTAAAAAGTTATGATTTAAATGCCTTTGATTACCTGCTGAAACCCATCGGTATCGAACGATTGGCCAAGACAATAGGTAGGGCGAAAGCCTATAAAAAATTGTTGCTAGCTAAAACATCAAAAAATATTTCGGATGAGAACGAGTATTTGTTGATTAAAGCAGACCGTAGACAATATAAAATCAATTTTAAGGACATTCAATTTATTGAAGGACTTAAAGATTATGTGATTGTTTATAGCGGGAGTCAAAAATTAATTACGGCTATGAATTTGAAGAATATACAAAGTAAGATCAGTTCTTCTAGTTTTTGTAGGGTAAGCAAGTCGTATATCGTGAACATTGATCATGTAAAATCATTTGATACACGTACAATTTATATTGAGCAATTTGAAATTCCTATTGGTGAGATATACCGAATGGATTTTTTAGAACGTTATTCGTTGAGATTTGGTGGGAATGGAAAGCCAAATGCTGATTAAAAAGGATGAAACGTTCTGAAATAAGTTGACGGATTAATATAAGTCCCAGTTACCTCGAGTAGCTGGGATTTTTTAATGTACCATTTCTGGTGTCTTCATATTCAAAGATAGGTGTGGTCTTTGATCATTGTATATCTCAACTGCCTGTTTTATCAACAGTTTTGCGGTTTTTCTTGACTTTATTACCCTGCCCAAGCCGAACTCCTCTTTTAAAGTCCTGTTCATTCTTTCTGCCAGGGCATTTTCGTATGGATCCCCATTTTCTGTCATACTGATTCTTATGTTGTTTTTCTCGGCCAACGAAATGTATTCTTTGCTACAGTACTGCAAGCCCGTATCGGAATGATGAATGAGTGTTTTTTTTTGTGTTTCCTGCCCGTTATGGCCATTTCAAAAGCTTTTCTCATGCTTGCCGCATCCATATTATCGGCCATTTCGTAGCCCATTATTTTTCTGCTGAAGGCATCGGTAACCATATTCAGATAGCAGTTCCCCTCATCTGTTTTTATATAGGTGATATCACTAACCCATATCTGTTCAGGTCTTTCCGGTTGGATATCCCGAATGATATTGGGGTATTTTTTAAGCCAATGTTTGCTCATTGCAGTCTGTATATAGCGCCTCTTGGGTACGATAAGCATTTGTTGGGCCCTAAGAAATTCAAAAAGCTTATCCCTACCCAGTTTTATAGAGTTTAGGGCAAGATTTCCCCTGATCTTGTGATAGATCTTTCTTGTCCCAAGCCTGGGCATGGTCTTCCTTTGCAGACCAACAAGATGTTTTACCTTTTCTAACCGCTCTGATTAGATTTTGAGTTCCTTACAGTGCTTATAGTAATACTGGCGGCTATAGCCAAGTGTGTTCGCTACAAATTTGACGTCCCGTCTCCCTTTTTTTGAGCCTGTTCGGTAGCTTCTGACAATAGGCTCAAATACTTTTTTCTAATATCGGTGCCCAAGGTGGTATCAGTAATATCTATTGCTCGGTTTAGGACTTCCTTTTCTGCCTCAAGACATCTAAGCTTTTGCTCAAGGGCCTTGATTAGGGGTATCTTTCTTCATGGTTTCCGATTCTTGCCAATCTAATCTACCATGTTTTCGCAACCAAACCAAAACCGTGCTCCGTCCTTGAATCCCATAGCGTAATTGAGCCTGTTTGTAGGTCAGTTCGCCTTTTTCAACAGCATCTACCAGCTCCAATTTGAACGCTAAACTGTAATTCCTTTGAGTACGCTTTACGTATCCCGTAATTCTTTCTTTTTCCATAAGTTAACACTTTTTGGGTCAACTTATTTTAGAACGTAACAGGATATTAAATAAAAAAGCCCCGATTTTATCGGGGCTTTTCTATAATTTTAACTATTGACTAGTGTTTTACAGTTGAATCAACAACAGTAGTGTCAGTTTTAACAACTGTATCAGTTACAGTAGTATCAGCAGTTACAGTAGTATCTGAACCTACAGTATCAGTACCTTCTGCTTTTTTCTCTGAAGTACAAGCTACAACTGATAAAGATAATGCTAAAGCTAAAAAGCCAAATTTGAATAAGTTTTTCATTTTAATTTTCTGTTTAAATAATTAATTAATTTTACATCTTAATGCCGCAAAGGTAAAAAGGTAACCCGTGTTTTTGAAAAAAAATAAAATATTTTTTTCATGCAAAAAAAAAGGTTACCATTTGTGAACCCTGGTATTAACAGTACCGTAAAAGAGCCGGTATTAGGTTTGTTTTTTTTGTCGTTAAATAGTTCAAGGAATTTTTTTAACTATTATTGGGTTACCATTTGAAATTTAAAGTATTAATAAGTGAGTATAAAGTTAAGCAGTTCGGTTCCAACAGATAGAGAGGTAGTATTAGGGATACTCAATAACTCGATAGAGGCTTTAAATAAATTGTATGCGGCGTATTTTCCAATGGTGTTACAGCTTATTTTAAATAATAATGGAGACGAAGATGATGCTAAGGATGTTTACCAGGAAGCCATTATTGTTTTGTATAATAAAGTGCGAAGTGGAAACTTTGAGCTGAGCAGCAAATTGAAAACGTATCTCTACTCGGTAAGTAGGAGAATTTGGTTAAAGAAGCTTACGCAACAGCGTAAAAAGACCAATAATATTGCGGATTTTGAAGATATACTTGTTGTAGAGGATGATTTGGAGCAGCACGAGCAGAAAGACCTACAATTTGATAAAATGAAAATTGCATTGGAGAGTTTAGGAGAGCCCTGCAAGACCATTATAGAAGATTTTTATATTCATAACCATTCTATGCAGGACATCTGCGAAAAGTTTGGATACACAAATGCAGATAATGCTAAAACACAAAAATATAAGTGTTTACAGCGTTTGAAGAAATTATTCTTTCAATCATGAAAATGAGAAACGACATCGAATTAGAGGCTATTATTGAGGATTACCTCAAAGGCAAATTGACTCCTGAAGAGCACGCAGCTTTTGAGCAATTGCGCAACAATGATCAAATAGTCGATCATAAAGTAGTAGCACATAAGGTTTTTCTTGAGTCAATGGCCCAATATGCCAATATTTTGCAGTTGAAGGAACGGATGGATGCTGCCCATGCGCAAATTGATGTAGAAACTTTGGCTTCAGAACTGAGACCGCATCCTTCCAAACTAGTTAAACTGTGGAAAAATAACAGGTCTGCTGTTGCTATTGCGGCCTCATTTATCTTATTGACCATGGTTTCATTGTATTCTATACAGAGCAATAATAAACAGGCTGGCACTTTTGAAGCCATGAGTAAAGATATGGCTAGGATAAAGACTACTCAAAATAGTTTAATCCGCGATATTAAATCTAGAGAGGCCAATAAAAATAGTAATAACAACAGCAATAACAGAGCAAGATTTGGAGGTACTGGTTTTGCCATTTCAGGAAATGGTTACATCATTACCAATTATCATGTAGTACGAGGTGCAGATTCGGTATACGTCCAAAATAATAAAGGAGTTTCATATAAGGTTACTTCTTTTTATAACGACCCTCAGAATGATATTGCTATTCTTAAAATTAACGATGAGTCATTTCATCGCTTGCCTAACTTGCCTTATGCCATCAAGAAAGGTAGTTCAAGTATAGGGGAGCAAGTGTTCACCTTAGGATTTCCGAAAGATGACGTGGTTTTGGGAGATGGCTATGTGAGTTCGAAAACAGGGATCAATGGAGATACTCTAGCTTATCAGGTGGCTATTCCGGTTAATCCGGGAAATAGCGGTGGCCCACTCTTAGATAATAATGGTAACATTGTGGGGATTATTAACGGTAAGGAGAATAAGACAGATGGGGCTACCTTTGCCGTAAAATCTAAATATATTATGGAGGCTTTAAATGCCATTCCACAAGATTCGCTGAGTAGAAGGGTCACTTACGGGAAGAGAAGCCAATTGCAAGGTCTAAAACGTAATAAGCAGGTGGATAAGATACAGGATTTTGTATTTATGATTAAAGTTTATAACAACAACTAAGAATTAAATAAAAAAGCTTAAAATAGACCCCGAAAACATTTACAGGTTTTCGGGGTTTACTTTTTAAGTACAATATTATGGAATTTGGCAAAGTTGCACCAGAAGAGATCAGAAAAATAGATTTTACACTGCCTGCTGATGGAAGGCAGACACAGATTAACCTAAGGGCTAAAGCACTGGAAAATCCCCAATTTTACATCGGCTGTGCGAAATGGGGAAGAAAGGAATGGGTAGATCTGATCTATCCACCTAAAACAAAAGAAAAAGACTTTTTATGTGAATATGCTAAACATTTTAATGCCATAGAGCTGAACGCTGTTTTCTATAGCATTCCGAGAGAGGAACAAATTATCAAATGGAAGGAAATGGCAGATGCAAAGGCCGACTTTGTATTCTGTCCCAAATTTTCTAGAACCATTACACACATTAAACGTTTAAACCAAGCGCAAGCTGAAACAGACCTGTATTTAAAGGCAATTTCGGCATTTGGAGATAAATTAGGTCCCTGTTTTTTGCAGCTGAGCGATAATTTTGGACCTAAGAACTTTGATACCTTACATAAATACCTGGAAGGCCTGCCTAAAGATCTAAAGCTCTTTGTAGAAGTTAGGCATCAGGATTGGTTTAAGGATGAAGCAGCCAGATTAAAATTGTTTGCTATGCTCAGCCAGTTGAAGATTGGTGCAGCCATTACGGATGCCAGTGGCAGAAGAGATTGTTTACACATGGAGTTAACTACCCCAGAGGCCTTTATTCGTTTTGTGGGCAATGGGGGCAATTTTTTGGATTCCGATAAAAAGAGGGTAGATGATTGGGCCGAACGACTGGAGCAATGGTTGGAAAAAGGATTACAAGGGGTTTATTTTTTCTTGCACCAGCATGATGAAAAAGATACTCCCTTGATTGCCGATTATACCATAGAAAAATTTAACAAAAGATTAGGAAGTCACGTACCTAGAATAAAGTTTATAGATCATCAGGGGAAATTGTTCTAGGTTTTTTGTAAATTGAGTTACAATTAATTTTATTGAATAATTAAAAAATAATACTATGAGTTTAAGAATAGGGGATACTGCACCGAATTTTAAAGCTATAACGTCTATAGGTTAGATATAATAGTAAGATTATTAGGTTGACAGTTGGGGAGTTTTATTTTCCCATCCGGCAT
>NZ_JAELTN010000095.1 GCF_016428855.1 Pedobacter sp. ASV28 | reverse complement strand
GTATATGATAGCAATCACAACAAAATAAATATGAAAAGCGGGCGATTTATTATTTTGGTTAAATGAGCACAAACGTTTGATTTCTTTATTTATCTGTATAGATAGCATCCATTTAACCGATTAATTTTTTAAAAATTGTGTTTTAAGGATATGGTTAATTGAGAATAGCCAATCTATACTTAGTTTTTGCCGATTGGTTACCTTTTCTTTCCAAAAACTACTGCAAACGTTTGTGTGGTATTTGATGATGCAGTGTATCTTAATTTAATCTATACTTGTAAGTATTAAAGATGATCTTGTTTATATCTTTTAAATTAGGTCATCCTTAGTAAACAAAAGAAACCCTACACTTACCAATGAAAATGATACTCTCAAAAAGAGTATTTTTATTAGCTCAACATTCAGATATGTGGGCTGATTGAAAAAGATCATCAAATAATTGACGCATCTACCTATGAGAACTCTCTTTTCATGAAAATGAAAGAGAGTTTTTTCTTTAGAAAAGGCTAAGTTGTTGTTGTGGAATCTTAAATAAATGGCCATTGAGTTGAATACTGTTTATATTAAGGTTGTTCAATTTGCAGTGTAGCTTAAAAGTCTTGCTCATTAATTGGGCATAATTACCTTCTCCCCTCATTCTGGTGCCAAACCTGCTGTCGTTTACATTACCATTATGGCAATCTTGTATCATGTGCCAAACCTTATCAAATCTATCGGGAAAATTTCTCGACAACCAATCTTTGAATATTTGGCTAATAGCTCCATTCAACCTGACTACGGTATAACCTGCTGCAACTGCACCTTGGTCTGCACTTGCTTTCAGAATGGCGGGCATTTCGTGATTGTTAAGTCCGGGAATCATTGGTGCACACATTACACCCATAGGTATGTTGCTTTTGCTAAGCTGTTCGATTACCTTTAATCTTTGCTTTGCTGTAGTAGTTCTTGGTTCGAGTTTTTGTCTTAGACTTTCCTGTAAACTGGTAATGGAAACAAAAACACTGATTAAATTATACTTGGTCATTTCTTGGAGAATATCCAGGTCACGAAGTATAAGTGCATTTTTAGTAATCATAAAAATGGGTTGCCTATAAGCCAGTGCAATTTCCAGAAGCTGTCTGGTCAGTTTATATTTTCTTTCGCAGGGCTGATAGCAATCTGTATTTCCTGAAATTGTAATGGGTTGAGCCTGCCAACTTTTTTTTTCAAGGAATTCTTTGAAAAGTTTTGGGGCGTCTTGCTTGACAATGATCTTTCTCTCGAAATCTAAACCAGCACTGAAACCCCAATATTCATGTGAGTTACGGGCATAACAATAGATACATCCATGCTCACACCCCTGATAAGGATTAAGAGAGTATAGCATATTCACATCGGGACTTTCTACCTTATTAACTATGCTTTTAGATTTGCCTTCAATAAAGGTGGTCTTTCCATTATCAACTTCCCAATCGTCAATTCCTTCTATATTTTCTTTTGAAAGGGAGTTTTTAAGAAATTTATTAGCTGTATTGAGTTGGGCACCTCTACCATTTAGGTACTCTTCTCCATTTATTCCTCGATTTTCCATTTGCTAAAAATACTAAAAATTTTAGCAAAATATGTTTTTGATTTTATTTTGGTTTGGTAGGTTCAAACTCTACAGGTACTGCATCGGTCATTTTTTCATAGGCCCAAAATCCTTTAAGCAAAAAGCTGCGAGGATTAATAATACTACCATTCTTATAGAAATAAATGGGCGGTTCTATCAAATTGATTAACGAAACCTGATAATTGCCCATGTCGGGTGCACGGTTAATCTGAAAACCCGAATTAGAAAATTCCTCCGTTTCTGTTTCTTTAGTATAAATGACAAAAAGCTCATCGGTAAAGTTGATAGATTTTAAATCATTATTGTAGATTTTTACAAGGGTATCAGTACTGATATGAGCTTTGTTCAAAATGGCCATAGTTTTAGTTTTAGAGCGTTCTCTGAGCCAAAAGTTAAGCGAATCATCCTTATTGAAAGTAAGCATGTTAACGGCTCTTTGTCCTGCAGTAAGCCTTTTGATATTTGAATTGATTACACTATCTGGTTGTCTGTTTTTATTTCCTATGGTGGCCAATTTATGAAGAACAAAACCTTCTTGTTGTGCATTGCCTTTATATAAGGATTTGAAAAAATGCAGATATGAACCATAATAAGCGGTATTACGTTTTTGTTCCCAACGCCTAATTTTCGATTTAGATCCCTTCATCTCTTCGAAGAATGGATAACCTGCGAAATATACAATTCTGGTTTTGTAATCGTATTCGAAGTTCTTGAGCAGGTATTTGATACGATAGCCCAAAGATTTATTTTCTATAATGAGAAACTCATTACTACTTACAGATAATACCTTTTTCTGTTTGTCATAATCAATGAGAAGTACTTCACTGTTAAGCATCTTGCACTCTTTGGCATTGGGGCTTTGTCCAATGAAAAAGTTTTTGAATACATTCATATATGCCAATCGATTTGGGTCAGGTCTAATTACTACTTCCTGTAGAGTTACCGTATTTGGTTTTAATAGTACATCCATGTAAATGGATTTGTCTGAAATGATGATATTTTTGGAATAGGGAAGGTAGCCAATTACCTGTATCAGGATATCATAATTACCTGCAGGTAGTTTGGATAATATAAATTTTCCATCATTATTGGAAATGGTTGATATTTTAGTGCCGCTTAGGTAGATGGCAGCACCAGGTATTACGTCTTTATCATCTCTTACCAGGCCACTAATAGAATAATCTTGTTGTGTATAAGCTGTTTGATAGCAGATAGAAAATCCTATAAATAGGAGTAATAATTTAATCTTCATACAGCTAAAATAACTAAAATTTTAGTTATTTAAATGCTTTTGATTAAATTTTTACGAAAAATTCGTAGTTCTGCAGGGTTATTTTAAGAGCGTGCTTTATAGATTAATCTAAGAGTTCTTTCGCATTTTTTAGGGCAGATTCGCCAGGATTTTTACCACTTAGCATTTCTGCAATTACAACTATCCTCTCTTCATGAAGTAATTTTTTAATACCAGTTGTTGTCTTATTATGGCGCTCATCTTTGTGAACAAAATAATGGGATTGGCCTTTAGCGGCAATTTGAGGAAGGTGGGTAATGGCCAAAATTTGCATATTTTCACCTAGTTTGGCGATAACTTCTCCAACTTTTAAGGCCGTTTCTCCAGAAATTCCAGTATCAATCTCATCAAAAATCAAGGTAGGCAGAGCGGTATGTTTGGCCAATAGGGCTTTAATGGCCAGCATTAAACGGGAAAGTTCCCCACCTGAAGCAATTTTAGCTATAGGTGCAGGTTGATGCCCAGCATTGGCAGAGAATAAAAGCTGCACAGTGTCTAAGCCATTCTTGCCCAATTCATTTAAAGAAGCGAGGTTGAAAACTAATTTCGCATTGGGCATTACCATATTTTTTAGCGTTTCACTAATTTCTTTCTCTACCTTTTGTATAGCTTTTAAACGATTTTTGTGGAGCTCGTTGGCTTGACCAATTAAGGTGCCGGTTTGGTTTTCAATGGAAATCTTCAATTGCTCTACTTTTTCATCCGAATGTTGCAATTGATGAAGGTTGCTCTCCAATTCTTGCTGTATGTCCAATAGCTCACTAATATGATTTACCCGATGTTTCTGTTGTAGGCCATATAAGATATCTAGACGTTCTTGTACAACAGTAAGCCTGTTCTCATCGTGTATGGTATTTGCTTCGATAATGGATAACTCATTGGCAATATCCTTAATCTCTATTATATTCGATCTTAATCTTTCGTAAAGACTATTAATTTCTATATCGTACTTTTCTACATTACTTAGCTGCTGCGAAGCCTCTTTTAATAAGTTTAGCACTGAACTGTCATTTTCATTGAGCAAACCCGATGCAATTAATATGCTTCTTTTTATGGTTTCTGCATGGTTTAGCTTTTCAAGCTCCATTTCCAGTTCTTCCTGTTCGTGCATCTTTAGTTTAACACTTGCCAGCTCGTCATATAGAAACTGTTCATAGTCTTGTTTTTTTCGATCTTCTTCTGCTTTGCCTACTAAAGTTTTTAAGGTAGTCTGATCCGTTTTCAGTTGTTTAAAACCCGTTTTATAGCTGTCCAATAAGGTTTGATGGTCAGCTAGGGCATCAAGTATGGCCAATTGAAAATCTGGATTGTTAATTTCTTGGGTAGCATGCTGAGAGTGGATGGCAATGAGTTGTTCTCCTATGGTTTTTAATAGGTTCAGGTTCACAGGCGTATCATTTACAAAAGATCTAGATTTACCATCTATGGAAATTTCTCTTCTTAGAATGGTTTCCTTAAAAAAATCAAGATCATTTTGTTCAAAAATGGATCTGGTATTTTCATCTTCTAGCGTAAATAGGCCTTCTATGACACATTTTTTTTCCTGGTTAAAGAAATACCTGCTCTCTGCTCTCTGCCCTAGAATTAGAGATAGTGCACCAAGGATAATCGATTTTCCGGCACCAGTTTCTCCTGTAACGATGTTTAGTCCACGATTAAGATCGATTTCAAGATTATCGATTAAAGCGTAATTCCGTATAGAAAGTTTTTGTAGCATATCTAGGTGCTAAATTAAGAAAACGGAAGGCTTAAAAAAATTAAAGCGAACAGATAATGTATCAGCTTGAAATTGAGCGAATCTCATTTTTATTTAAGCGAAGGTGCAACGTTGCCTTAACTTTTACGTCTGAATGGGTAGTGATGTAGGAATTGTTTCTATACACTAGACAAAACTTATTATAATAATGATCAGATCCTTTTTATTCATTTGTATTGCTATGCAATGCATCTTTACTTCTACCTATCTTAAAGCGCAAGAAAAAACAGTTCAATTAAAAGGCGTTATTATTGACAGCCTTACTAAAAAGCCTGGCGAATACTTTACCATCGCATTAAAAAAAGACTCGGTACTACTTAAAAGTGTAATTTCAGATGAGCAAGGTAAATTTTCATTTGCTGCAGTAGATCAAGGACTCTATATTTTAATTATTGGCTCATTAGGTTACCAGTCCAAACAAATACCGGTAAAGTTGGCTGATCATACAGATTTAGGTAAAATTTACATGAAGCCTCAGGGCAATGATTTAAATGAAGTGTCTATTGTAGGTAGTAAACCCATCATCAAACAAGAGCCCGACAGGATTACTTATGATACGCAGGCAGATCCTGAAAGCAAGGTTTTAACCGTTTTAGATATGATGCGTAAAGTGCCGCTCTTATCTGTAGATGCTGATGATAACGTAAAATTAAAAGGATCAGGTAATTACCGTATTCTCATTAATGGAAAACCCTCCGGAATTTTAACAAGAGATCCTAAAGAATATTTAAAAAGCATGCCGGCTGCGGGTGTACAAAAGATAGAAGTAATTACAACGCCACCTTCCAAATATGAAAGTGAAGGTCTATCAGGTATTATCAATATCATTACTTCCAGAAAAATGGACAATGGATACAATGGGAATGTTAATGTACGCAACCAGTTCCCTGGTGGTCCCAGTGGAAATTTAAACCTTACCGTAAAGCAAGGTAATTTTGGTGTCAATGTCTATGGAGGTACCGGTGTTTGGCAGGTAGATGGCATAAAGAACATAGACCGTAGAAACAGTAGGGAAACTGCAGTGCCTTCTAGTCTTTATTCGCAGGGCTTTCAGAAAATAGATAATTTTTGGGCCTGGGGTGGAGGAGAGGTAAGTTATGAGATTGATACGCTAAATTTGATTACTGCCGAGGTTAACCCCTATGGTGGATACAACCAGCAGGACCTAAACCAACATTTCGATTTGCAGGATGGTTCGGTGTATAGCGGTTATGATATGTATAGTGGTACCAGGTATGAATGGAGGGGAACAGACTATACACTTAATTATCAACGAGGTTTTAAAGATAAGAAAGAACATTTATTGACATTTTCTTACAAGTTCTTTGATAATTCGGAACCACAGCTTAACAATGTAAACTTCTCAAATAGGGTGAATTTTACTGGATTAAACTATAAACAAGATAATACCAGCAAGTCTAAAGAACAAACCATGCAGTTAGACTATATTAATCCATTCAAGAAAATTACGGTGGAAGCAGGGGTGAAGGCTATTTTGAGAAATGGGAAAAGTAATTTCCAATATTTAAATTATAACGTAGCACAAGACAATTATATACCAGATCCTTCACAAAGTAATATTTATAGTAACGACCAAAATATTTATGGTGCTTATAATACCTATACCTTAAAATTAAAAGATTGGACTTTTAAAGCTGGTGCACGTTTGGAGGTCACTTATGTAACTGGTAATTTCGAAAGTACCAATTCTACGGTGAAAACAGATTATTTTAACCTTATTCCTTCCATTTCTTTTAACAGAACCTTGAAGAATAGTCAAAGCCTTAGCTTAGGATTTACACAGCGGATACAACGCCCAGGTATTTGGGACCTAAATCCTTTTGTAGATAAATCCAGACCAAATTTCGAGTACTTTGGTAATCCAGATCTTGAGGCAGTTTTAAGTAACAACTTCGAGTTGACCTACAGTTCTTTCAAAAAAGGCTCATTAAACCTGAGTTTGACCTATAATTTCGCTAATAATACACAGCAACGTGTGTTCGAATATATAGAATCAGAAAATCTGACGAGAATAACTTCTCTGAACATTGGAAAAGATAGATTACTGGGCACTAACGTGAACTTTAATTACCCTATTACAAAAAAATGGAATGTCAATTTAAGCGGTAATCTGAACTATATTTGGATAGAAGGCTCAATTAATGGTGTACTAGCCCAAAATAGTGGTGTAACTGGTTATATTAACTTGAATACCGGTTACAAATTTGAAAATACTTGGAAAGCCAATGTTTCTTTTAATTATGGGGCGCCAAATGTATTGTTACAAGGTAAATCCAATGATTATTACTTTATAGGCTTTAGTGGGAGTAAAGATATCATTAAAGATAAATTGACATTTTCTACTATGGTGGCCAACCCATTTCAAAAGTTTAGGGCATTTAGAAATTATACCGAAGGGGTGAACTTTACTCAAGAACGTATACGGGAAAACTTTTTCAGACGTATATCGGTAGGCCTCAATTGGAAATTTGGAAAGCTAGAAGGTTCTATCAAAAAGAATGAACGAAGCATCAATAATGATGATACCAAAAAGTCTAGTAACTAGGTAACTCCTAGTGCTATGAATAATTAGCTGTTTATTTTTTCCAAAACAGATAACTGCCCCAATTTTGGGGTAGTTTTTTTATGTGTCTTAAAAAAGGAAAAGATATGATCACAATACTATTATTAAATTTTTTGGATCGCTTAATGAAAGGTAAAATAAGTCAACCTAAAGCGAGAAGTGTGAAAAGTTAATGTTTTGTTGTTGAAAATACTGATGGTTAACTACTAAAATCATAAAAAAGGGCAGGATTTATTCCTGCCCTAAATGTTTCATTTGCGTATTGGGTAATTATTTGTCTAAAATGATTTCAATTGCTTGGTTATTAGCGTTTACCGCTATTTTTAAAGGTGCTTCTTGATTCTTTAAAGTGATTTGGGGGGTATTTTTAATGATTAGCTTATCCTTTTGTGTATCATAAGTCAATACGTGATCACTCAAGGCAGCTAGTACGTTAGTTTTTTCAGTTTTGGGAAGAAATACTTTTGAGACGTGTTGACCATTCTCGAACAAAAGGAAAGTTTTATCGGTTGAAATGCCTTTTTTCTTTTTTAGCTCTTCTAAATCTCTCTCATATTTCTCCCTGAGTTCTTTGTATTCTGGAGAGGATTGCAACTTTTTCAAATCCTCTACTTTTTTCATCCATTCAGATGAATTTATTTTTTTATGCAGTTCTAAGTTTTTTCTCTCTATTTCTATTACACGTTCCTTCCATTCTTTGGAATCGAATTTTTTAAGATCTATTTTATCCTTCCATTCTTGCGAATTGAGCATTTTTTCTATGGACTCTCCATTGAATTCTATCTTTGATAATTTATTTTTCCATTCTATGCGGTCAAATAAATTGTCGAACTCCATACTTTTTAGGTTGATCATGGCTATTTTATCTTTCCATTGCTTAGAGTCGATTTTTTTTGACAGATCCAATGCATGGAAATCAAGCTTGGTCATTTTATCTTTCCATTCCGGCGAATTAAGCTTTTTTTCCAGGTTTTCAATTTTCAACTTTAAGCTATCGGGTAATTCATTTAATGAATTATAGACAATTGTATCGCCCTTTTCATTTGTAGTAATTAATTTGAATGTTTTCTTTTTCTTCTTTAAAGTGTCGATATCCACTTTATCTATAAAGATTTTAGGAGCGCCGTTTATTTTGGTAGTTGATGTTTTAATGATCGATAATGATTTTTCTTTTCTGGCTTTTTTAGTTTCCTCTTTTGAAGGCGTGATCCATGCTACAGAACATATGGCCGTAATGCTTAATGCTAAGATAAGAAATTGCTGTTTAATATTAATGTAATTCGTTTTCATATTCGTAATTCTTTTAATTCTTTGATAAAGATGTTGATTTGCACCTGTTGCGGCTAAAGAAAGATTGGGCGTATGCTTGTCTTTGATCAGTTCTAATTTGAGCAAGGCGTGGGCATAGGTTAATGGTGTATTCGTAAACCTCACAACGAGGTCATCACAGGCATGCTCCCTTTCAATTTGTACAAATTTTGAAGTTAACCATACAAATGGATTGAAGAATAAGAGCGTTTCTATACAAATCTTGACAAGATTAACGAGGTAGTCATTTCTTCTAATATGGGAAAGTTCATGGATTAAAATTGCTTCCACTTGTTGGAGGTCCAACTGATTGACCAATGCCAAAGGAAATAATACAACAGGTTTGAAAAAACCTATAATAAGAGGTACATTAACCTTTGCAGACAAATAGAACTTCACCCTTTTCTTGATGTTCAATTGAGCCAATGTCTGTTTGAAAGTAGTTTCCCAATCATTGGGAATAGCTAAAGTCCGTGCTTTCTTGAGTGTTTTTAGGCCAAAATAACCTTTTAATATAATCATCAATTGGAATATAATACCCAAGCTATATAGTCCAACCAGGTATGGAAAATAAGTTTCTGTTTTGAAACCATATGAATTGACCTTTTGCAATAATAGATAAGCCTCACTGTTTAGGGTAATGTGGTTTGCTGTAGGGCTTTCAATAGGTAGCTTGAATAGGCACAAGAAAGTAATGCAGAAACTTATGAAGATAAGCAAGAGCGATCCGAAAGCTATATTATGTCTGGTTTTTGCATTAGCTTTTGGAAAAGCACTAAAAATAATAAATAATAAGGTATAGACTAATGCGCCCTGCCATAGGGAATGGAGTATGCTCCAGCCTATTGCTTTAATTAGATTTTCGATGATGGCTTCCATGGTTTATTTGTTTTCAAGTTTGTCCAAATATTCTTTAATTAGATCAATCTCCTCCTTGCTTGCCTTTTTATTTCCGAGGGCCTGCATAACCAATCTGGCAGCAGAACCATTAAAAACATTATCAATCATTTTATTGACGAGTTGTTGTTGTGTTCTTTCCTTGTTGATCAAGGGCCTATAGATATGGGTCTTGGCACTGGTGTCTCTATCTACTAATCCTTTTTCATGCATAATCTGCATAAGCTTCAAGGTAGTAGTATAGCCAGAATCCTTTTTATTTAGCGCTTCGTGAACCTCGCGAACAGTACAATTCCCTTTTTGCCAAAGTACTTGTAAGATCTCCATTTCACCCTCAGTAGGTTTTATATTTGTCGCATCCATTTTTTTGTGTACGAATTTTTTCGTATTCAAATGTACGAATATATTCGTATTGTCAAAATGTTTTAACAAAAAAATTAATAAATTACTTTTGAAATAGGTATAGAAGCTACTTAGATTTCCTTAGACCATCATATTTTCCAATGTTGGCAGGATCAATTTCGCTCAATAGGTTGTAAGCTTTTATTCTATCTTGGGGAGAAGAGAGGGATAGCACATTGGTAATTTCATCTGCTTTAGCTGCAAAATAGACATTAGGAAATATCGAACCTAGTTTTTGTTTGTCCATTTGCTTAAGATCGTTTAAAGAAGATAAGATACTTTTAGTGCCATTATCTATGTTAGATTGCATTTTATCTAGCCCATTAAGGTGGTAATTATAAATAAATAACCTTAGTTCTTTAAAAGATGGATTTAGCAGGTTTTCATTTAACCAATATCTGTTCCTTAGCCCATCTACAGCTCTCCAGCCTTTTCCGCCAGAAGCTTGGGCAATGTTGATCAGGTTTTGTATCTTATTATAATAAGGTGTTCCACCTAATTTACCAAAGCTGTCCTTATCAAGGCCAATAATGGTATATGCATAATAGCCAAGTAGGGAGCTAAGGTTGCTAATGAAGTTTTGTTCTGAAAATTCTAGCGATTGGCCCTCATTAAAATTGAAACTAAAATCCTTATCGCTCATATTTAAGAGTGTTGTACTATAAGAACTTCCGTAAACAGGTCTGCTGGACTGTATTTGAGCTTCTGCTGTATAATTGGCATTACCATCCCAGGAGGTAATGTTAATGACTAAATTACAATCAATGCGCTCTTGGGGTAGATAAGTTTCAGTGGTCCATTTATTATTGTTCATAAAATCCCTAATGGTATTTTGTAATACATCAAAGGTTCTTCTATTGGCATTATTAATGGTAGGAGCCAGTATTTGCACTCGGGTATTTAGCTCTTGTGCAATTGCCACAATGTTCATCAATATCAAACAGAATAGACCTAGGATTTTCTTCATTGGGATTTATTATAAGTTTTTATTTAGCTCAAGCAATTTCAGGATCTCATTGCAGATATCTTTGGCAACTTCTGTCTTTAACTTAGTTTCAAAAATCTTTTTTTCAAAAGCTTTGTTAAATATAGTTATTTTATTGGTTTCAGTTTTAAAACCAGCACCTTTATCATTTAAAGAATTGAGTACAATCAGATCCAGATTTTTTTTTTGTAGCTTTTGCTTAGCATAGTTCTCTTCATCAGTTGTCTCTAAGGCAAAACCTACTAATATTTGATTTTTTGTTTTTTTTTCTCCTAAAGTAGCAAGAATATCGGTCGTCTTTTTTAGGTCAATACTAAGGCTATTTTCCTTTTTCTTGATTTTCTGAGCAGCAACATTGGTAGGTGTATAATCGGCTACTGCAGCGCTCATGATGGTAATGTCTGTATGATTATAATACTTTAGACAGGCATCTAGCATATCTTTGGCACTTACTACGTCTATTCTCTGTAGTTCATCACTAGCCTTCTCGGTCGTAGGACCTGTTATCAAAGTTACCTTTGCTCCCAAGTTTGCCATTTGATGTGCCAGGGCAAAGCCCATTTTTCCGGAAGAGTGATTGCCAATAAAACGTACGGGGTCTATGGCCTCATAAGTAGGGCCTGCAGTAACCATTACAGTCTTTCCAAGCAGGGGAAGTTTTTTTCTAATCTCTTCGTTCAGAAAGGTTACAATCTCATCGGGTTCGGCCATTCGACCTTCGCCAAACAAGCCACTTGCCAACTCTCCCTTGTTAGGAGCGATCATTAGATTGCCAAAGCTCTTAAGCTTACTTATATTATCCTGTGTGCTCTCATGTTTCCACATATCCAAATCCATTGCAGGCGCAAAGAAAACAGGACATTTAGCAGATAAGTAAACAGCGGTAAGTAAGTTGTCACA
Organism: Pedobacter sp. ASV28; assembly: GCF_016428855.1. Taxonomy (GTDB): domain Bacteria; phylum Bacteroidota; class Bacteroidia; order Sphingobacteriales; family Sphingobacteriaceae; genus Pedobacter. The sequence goes on along the minus strand of NZ_JAELTN010000095.1, from coordinate 2,305 downwards.
CAGGCCATTTGCCATTTTGCCAATGGTATTCGCACTGGCTGGGGCAATGATCATATAATCTGCCCATAGACCCAATTCTACATGATTACTCCATACGCCGGTTTCGGCTTCGAAATATTGGGTATAAACAGGATTTTTTGAAAGAGTGGCTAATGTAAGTGGTGTAATGAAATTACAGGCATCGGCCGTAAGAATAACCTTAACGTTTGCGCCAGCTTTGATAAGTGCTCTTACCAATAGGGCAGACTTATATGCTGCAATGCTACCGCAAACGCCAAGTAATATGTTTTTATTTTTAAGCATATGCATAGGGCATGGAACTCAGCACATCAACGCTTTGCTCAAAACGCCATGCGCAATGCTATTATTTTTGTTCTTTAGCAGGATTTCTATGATAAACCTTATCATTTAAGAACTCATCAATTGCAATTAAGCTTGGCTTAGGTAAGCGCTCGTAGTGCTTGCTGATCTCAATTTGCTCTCTGTTCTCAAAAATCTCTTCTAGATTATCATTTGAAGAAGCAAATTCGGCTAATTTACCGTGAAGCTCCTCTTTCATATTATTAGAAATCTGGTTAGCCCTTTTAGCAATAATCACCAAAGATTCATAGATGTTATCTGTAGATCTGTCCAAATCATGTACATTTCTGGTCACCGTAGTGTTTGGTATCGCTGGTTTTGGAGTACTCATTTTATTATTGGGTTTTAATATCTAATTTATTTATTTGTTGTACTTGTACTATCTTTCTGTTTTTTGCCACTTCCTTCCAGTGCTTTATACTTAGCAATCATCGCGGCCTCTTCTGCAAGTATTCTTTTGGCATTGGCAATGCCCGTGTCACTATCATCTTTTAATTGTTTAGCTTCCTTTGCGTATTTACTGTTAGGGTAAGCTTCAATAAACTCGTTATAATATTCGATAGCTTCATTGAAACGGTCTTCCTGTCTTGCAGGGAAACTGTTCTTGGCATACATGAATTGTGATTTAACGATGAGCAGATTCATTTCTTCAGCATATTTAATGTCTGGAAATTCTATCTGAGCATTTTTTAATGCCACTACCGCCGATTTGTAGTTGGTGATATCGTAACCACCTAAGTCATAATATAGCTTGGCATTATCAAAAGCTTTGGTCTCTAGCTTATCCCTTAAATTAGCGATATACTGGGCAGCTTGGGTAGCTCGGTCACTTCTAGGATAAAGGTTAATGAATAATTGAAGGGCATCAATAGCTTTATAGGTGTTCTCCTGATCCAAAGAAGACTTAGGAGAGTCGAGGTAATAACAATAAGCTCCCATGTATCTACATTCTTCTGCATTTTTACTGGCAGGGTAGGTATCGGCAAATTCTTTAAACTTATACCGTGCGGTTGTATAATCTTTTAGTCGATATAAGGTAAACGCATAATAATAGTTCAGGTCTTCAGCTTCTGCTGTTCCCCTATATTTCTGTACCAGGCCTTCAAACAAGATCAAAGCCCTAGAGTAATCCTTTTTATTATATAGCCTAATGCCTTCCTGATACTTTTTGGCAACGTCATTACTCAAACGTAATTTTTCAAAACGACTTTTACATGCACCTAAGCTCAAAAAAGCAATGGTAAAACTCAAAATAATAAGGTGTTTAATTTTAAACATTCTGCAAAGATAAGGTAATAATACGATAACGTCAATTAAAATAATAGAGGCTAAGCTACTTAAACACTGCTTAGCTTTAAAATACTTAACAAATTTTAACAAAAGTACTCATAAAGGAGATCATTGTGCAATGCCAGATAAGAGCTTACGTAAACTTAAATAGGTAGATCGTTCTTTGGGCTGGGTTCCATGATGGTCTGTTTTATGTTATTGTCGTATATGTATATAGGTTGTGGACGATCTTAGGCTTGGGTAGTTGCTGGTATATAATATATATAGTGTATACTATATAATAGAGATATTGGGATCATGGTAGGAGCGGTCTTCGTGCTGCAGTTACTTTAACAAAGCTGGTGACTATTAAAGAACTGTAACCTTATATATATACGTTATAATACGTGCGATTAATTATATAAGGTGTAATTGTTATTGTAACATATAATAGATTATAGGTAATTACATTAAGATGGTTTGTGTATCAATAGGGTTTGTGGCTTGAAAACTGCCCTTTGTTTATTAATTTGATTAGAATTCATAAAGTTTTAAGGATTAAAGTCGTGTTTTAGATTTTTCTTTTCATTTTTTCTTTCTGTAAACCATGTGCTTATGTGTTTTCGCGGAGCAATATCCCTGTATGTGTTTGCGGGTTCGGGATTATTTCCTACTT
>NZ_JAELTN010000094.1 GCF_016428855.1 Pedobacter sp. ASV28 | reverse complement strand
AGACTAATTTGTTCATCCCGAATAAGCCAAGGTCAATTTTAGTAGAACGAAGAGGATTAGCCAGGGGCCTGAGACATGCAAAATTAACCCGTACCCATCTTAATTATCCTTCGAACTTTTCCGTCTATTACACAACCTCCCCGCATGGCCAAGCCTATGCCGCCACCTAGAAAGAAGCCCCCAAAAAAGGCTACGAGCACTTTTTCATGTGTAATAGGCTGGAAAGGTATAAATATAAGGGCTAATGAAAGTGCTGTGATGGCTATTGCCGTTTTTAGTGCAAATGTTTTTCCAATCTGTTTATAGCCCAATATGATAAATGGAATGTTAATCACAATGATCAAATAAGAGAGATTCCATTTGGTGAGCGTACTGATCAGTAGGGAAATACCGGTAACACCACCATCTATAAAATCTTCGGGCATAAGAAAACTTTTCAGCCCAAAACATGCAGAAATTACACCCATGCACATGAAAACTACTTCTTTAATTAAACGTAGCCCTTCAGTTCTTTTTGCTGTTTGCATTATAAATGAGTTGGAGTATTTGCTTTAACCTCTTCTTTTTTATGACGAAGATAAGCAACTAAATCCGTGAGCTCAAAAGCATTGTCCAATAAAAAGTTGCCACTTCTTGTTCTGGTTAATTTAGAGAGATAGGCTCCATTGTTCAGCGCCTTGCCAAAATCTGATACAAGTGAACGAATGTAGGTGCCTTTGCTACATACAATCCTAAAATCAACTTCAGGCAATGCAATACGTGTAATTTCAAATGTACTAACTGTAACAAAGCGCTTCTTCAGTTCTACCTCTTCGCCTAATCTTGCTTTTACATATAAACGTTCACCGTTTACTTTTACGGCAGAATGGGCAGGAGGATATTGGGAAATGTCACCTGTGAAGGGATCGGTAGCGGCATAAATTTGCGCTTCGGTGATTTTGGAAATGTCAAAACTGGCATCGATCTCCGTTTCCATATCAAAAGAAGGAGTGCTAGCACCTAATACCATAGTGCCCGTATATTCTTTTTCTTCAGCCTGGTAGGTGTCGATCTGCTTGGTGAGCTTGCCCGTACAGATAATAAGAAGACCTGTAGCCAAGGGGTCTAAAGTGCCTGCATGGCCAACTTTCAACTTCTGTGGCTTTAGGGAGTTTCTGATCTTGCCCACCACATCAAATGAGGTCCATTTGTAAGGTTTGTTGATGAGCAGGAGCTCTCCTTCTGCAAAATTGAAATCAGGAAATTCAATCATTAAAGCTGTATAAGTCCCTGATAATACAAGGCTAAAAATAATAAACCAAAAACAATTCTGTACCAGCCAAATAGCCTAAAGCCATATTTTTGTACATAGCCAATAAAGAATTTTATAGCCAATAAAGCAACTATAAAGGCAATTAAATTACCTGCACCAAGTAGCATCAGGTTATGTTTGTCTTTTAAGATCTCCGGTGTTTCTTTATAAGCTTTAAATAGCTTTAAGCCTGTAGCCCCTACCATTGTAGGTACCGCTAAAAAGAAAGAAAACTCTGCTGCAACAGATCTGGTTAGTTTTTGTTGCATTCCTCCAATGATACTTGCAGCACTTCTACTGGTGCCGGGAATCATAGCCAAACATTGCCAGCATCCAATCAGAAAAGCGCTCTTGTTGGATATTTCGGGTTCTGTTTGTATCGTTGGTTTATTAAAGAAGCGGTCAATAAAAAGAAGTACGATACCGCCCACAACCAACATCACTGCTACAGTAACCGGACTTTCGAGCAAACTGTCGATCTTCTTTTGTAGCAACATGCCTAGAACTGCTGCAGGAATACAGGCAATAACCAGTTTAAGGTAAAATTTCCAATGGTTTAAAGGGAAAAACTTTTTCCGGTAAAAAACGACTACTGAAAGGATAGCGCCAAGTTGTACAGCAATTTCAAAAAGTTTCACGAAAGGATCTTTGTCAATTCCCATTATGGAAGAGGCAATAATCATATGTCCGGTTGAAGAAACCGGTAAAAATTCCGTTATTCCTTCTATAATAGAAAGGATAAGGGTTTGTAGAAAATCCATGAACTTATTTTTTTAAGATGGCATAAACACCAAAACTGAAGCCCAATAGCACCACCATAGGGGCAATCAAAGTTCTTCTGGTATCATAGATATCACCATCAGCACCCATCATCAATATAAAGCCAAGTACTACTATACCAATACTGATCAATAGTAATTGATAGTTTTTTTTGGTAAAAACAAGTTCGTTTTTTTGTTCCTGAGTTGCAGGAGAAGATTTTTTATCTGCCATTATCTATATAAATCATAAATTTTTAAACGTAGGTATCTGCTTACCGCAAATAAAGTGCTAGCCGAAGTAATGAAAATACCAACCACTACCATGCTGATGAATACAATACCAAATTCGGTAAAGTTTCTTAAAATTAAAATTTCAGGTATTTCTTTTTGAGCGTAGTATAACAATCCTAAAAGAATGATAATGGCTATAAAAGAGGCAATAAGGCCATGTAGGGCAGCTACCAGTACGAAAGGTTTTCTAATAAAGTTCTTGGTGGCCCCTACCAATTGCATGCTTTTGATGAGGAAACGCTGGGAGAAAATGGCTAAACGAATGGTGTTGTTGATGAGGGCAATGGCAATGACCAAAAGGATTGCCGCAAAACCCAGTACGATCAAACCAATGGTACTGATATTCTTGTTCACCATATCAATTAATGAACTTTGATAGACAACTTCCTTAACAATCGGATTTTTTTCTATATCCTTTCTTAAGGCATCGATGTTTTGGTTGTTGGCATAATCTGCCTTAAGGTAAACGTCAATGGTAGACAAAAGAGGATTATAGCCTAAAAAATTCACAAAATCCTCTCCCAAATCTTTGGTAAGATTATGTTGTGCAACTTCTTTGTTTACATATTGGGTCTGCTTAATGGCCACATTGTTGTTAAGCTCTTTTTGGAAAGCCAGGATTTCGGTTTCTTTTGCACCTTCATCCACAATAATATTGAGTACAATATTTTCCTTAACGTAATTAGATAAATTTTTGGCATGTACCAAGATTAAACCCAGCATACCCAACATTAACAAGACTAAGGCAATGCTAAAAATGGTAGAAACATATACCGTTTTGGTTTTTTTCGAGGCTTGACTTACTTCAAATTCTTCCATATATACATTTTTGTTTCTGCGAAAATAAGGAAAGATAAGTTAAAACTTAAATTAAATGGCCTTTTGTTTACCTAAACATAGGTCTTTACCATACTAAAATATAAAAAAATTAGCTTAAGGGTTTTACTTTAACACTATTTAACTACGTTATAATTTAATAACTGGCATATGAATTGTTGTTTTTGGAAAGCTAATGCTATCGCTCTGGTAAGCGCACATTAAATTTATTTAGATATGAAAAGACAATTCGTATGCCTGGGAGCGGTTTTGGCCATTATGATCGCCTTTACGGCATGTAAGAAGCAAAGCGAAGAAACAAAGCCGCTCAGTGCAAAAATTTTGGGAAAATGGACAGTTGAAAAAATTCAGGTGGCAACTGTACAGGAAACTGGAAGGACCACTACAACTACTAATTATCAATCATCAGATTATATGGATTTTAAAAACAATACCAATAATGATGTAGAATTAAAACTCGCAAGCAATACGATACTGGGTACATTTACCACCACCATAGGCGATGCGCTGTTTTTGAGGTTTGCCGCCAAAGGCCTGGACTGTAAAGTGGATCAGATAAGCGAAAATAAGTTTCAGTTTACAGGTACGGTAGTTGGGTCTAATCCGAAAGTTACCGAAACATACTATCTCTATCGATAGTACAACTTTAAATATATAGGATAAATAAGTGCACACCGTTGGTTAAAGACGGTGTTTTTTTATTTGCAGCTCGCTACCAAAACAGGCTTAATTTCCTTACTTTTGCAAACTATTTAGAAACAGCGCATTAATGGATTATCAATTTAAAGAGATAGAGAGAAAGTGGCAAAAGTACTGGGCAGATCACCAATCTTTTAAAGCCGACACCAATTCTGGCAAACCCAAATATTATGTTTTAGATATGTTCCCCTATCCATCTGGAGCAGGGTTGCATGTGGGACATCCGCTTGGCTATATTGCTTCGGATATCTTTTCAAGATATAAACGGCTAAAAGGATTTAATGTATTGCATCCCATGGGTTATGATTCGTTTGGTCTACCGGCAGAACAATATGCTATCCAAACAGGTCAACATCCTGCAGTCACTACAGAAGCTAATATTGCTACTTATCGCCGCCAGTTGGATCAAATAGGTTTCTCTTTTGACTGGAGCCGTGAAGTACGTACCAGTGATCCGTCTTATTATAAATGGACACAGTGGATATTCATGCAGTTGTTCAATTCCTGGTACAACCTGGAGAGTGATAAGGCTGAAGATATTACCACTTTGATAGAAAAATTTAATGCCTCAGGCAGTGCCGATGTAAAAGCGGTATGTGATGAAGATGTAAGGACGTTTCTGCCTAGCGATTGGGCTAATTTTACGGCCGAAGAAAAGCAGGAAGAACTGTTGAAGTATCGTTTGACCTATCTTAAGGAAAGTACGGTAAACTGGTGTCCGGCTTTGGGAACGGTTTTGGCCAATGACGAAGTAAAAGATGGTTTTTCTGAACGTGGTGGATATCCGGTAGAGCAAAAGAAAATGATGCAGTGGAGCATGCGTATTACTGCTTATGCAGAACGCTTATTGCAGGGATTAGACACCATTGATTGGCCAGAACCTATTAAGGAAATGCAGCGTAACTGGATTGGTAAAAGTGTTGGCGCATCGGTAAAGTTTAAAGTTGAAAACTTAATGTCGAACAATGGAACTTTGGACATTGGACAGGCATCGGACTTATATATAGAAGTATTTACCACACGTGTGGATACTATTTTTGGCGTTTCTTATTTGGTGTTGGCACCTGAACATGAATGGGTAGGTGCATTGACCACACCAGAACAGAAACAAAGTGTAGAAGATTATATTGCACAAACCAAAAAGAAATCGGAACTAGACCGCATGGCGGATACGAAAACGGTTTCTGGGGCTTTTACTGGTACTTACGTCATTAACCCGGTAAGTGGCGAACGGGTACCATTATGGATTGCAGATTATGTGCTTGCTGGTTATGGTACGGGTGCAGTAATGGGCGTACCAAGCGGCGATCAACGCGATTGGCTGTTTGCTACACACTTTAACCTGCCTATTGTACAGATCTTGGACAGCCAAAAAGATATTGATGTTCAGGCAGATCCTACCAAGGAGGGGAAATACATTAACTCTGGCTTTATCAATGGCATGGCTTATAAAGAAGCTGTAGCCTTTTTAAACCATTGGTTAGAAGAGCAGGGGGTTGGAAAGGCAAAGGTCAACTACCGCCAGCGTGATGCTATTTTTGGTCGTCAACGTTATTGGGGCGAACCTATTCCGGTTTATTTTAAAGAGGGGCTACCTTATTTATTGCAAGAAGAAGAGCTGCCTTTAGTGCTGCCGGAAATTGATAAATATTTACCTACCGAAACCGGAGAGCCGCCATTGGGCAGGGCTGATGGTTGGAAATATGATGGTACCTACGAATATGAGCTTTCTACCATGCCAGGTTGGGCCGGCAGTAGCTGGTATTGGTATCGTTATATGGATGCACAGAACAATGATGCTTTTGCAGACAAAAAAGCTATTGATTATTGGAAGGATGTAGACTTGTACATTGGGGGCTCTGAACATGCTACGGGTCACTTGTTGTATAGCCGTTTTTGGAACAAATTCCTGAAAGATTTGGGTTATGTGCAGGAAGAAGAACCTTTCAAGAAACTGATTAACCAGGGGATGATCCAGGGCAGAAGTAATTTTGTGTATCGTTTTGGCAATTATAGTTCTGCAAGTTCTATCGACTCTGATGCCCATTCGGTATTGAGGAATACATTTGTCTCGTTCTCTTTGGTTGAGAAAATTCAAAAGTTTTTTAAGAAAGAAGAACATCTAAAATCCATCAGATTTGGCGAAGATGTGATGTTTTTTGGGGGGAGATTGATTTTGACAGATGATGAAAAGCAGTTGCTGGATTTATTCAAAATTGAATTATTTTCAATTTTGGGAGAGAAGATTAATAGTATAACTCTTTATAAAGATACTTTTATCGCTCTACATGTTGATGTCAATATTGTAGAGAATGACATTTTAGATTTAGAAGCATTCAAGAAATTTAGACCAGAATTTACAGATGCTGAATTCATTTTAGAAAATGGAAAATACGTTTGCGGCGTTGAAGTAGAAAAGATGTCGAAATCTAAATTCAACGTTGTGAACCCAGATGTGCTGATTGAACAATACGGTGCCGATACCTTGCGTATGTATGAAATGTTCTTAGGCCCATTAGAGCAGAGCAAGCCTTGGAACACCAATGGTATTGAAGGGGTGTTTAAATTCTTGCGCAAATTTTGGCGCCTATTTCACAATGAAGCTTGGGAGTTCCATGTAAGTGACGATATTCCGACCAAGGCCGAATTGAAAGCCCTGCATAAAATCATTAAAAAGGTACAGGATGATATCGAACGTTTTTCTTTCAATACTTCGGTTTCCAGCTTTATGATTGCCGTGAACGAATTGACAGATCTAAAATGTAAAAACCGTCAGGTACTGGAAGACCTGGTTGTGGTATTGGCACCTTATGCACCACATATTTGCGAAGAGCTATGGTCGTTGTTGGGGCATGAAGATCTATCGACAGCAAAATATCCAACATTTAATCCTGCTTATTTGATTGAAGATGAGTTTGCCTATCCCATTTCCATCAATGGGAAAATGAGGATGAACCTTAACCTCAGCTTGACTTTGGAAGAGGCACAGGTAAAAGAGGCGGTATTGGCAAATGAACAGGTTCAGGGCTATTTAGAAGGCAAGGAACCTAAAAAAATCATCTTCGTAAAAGGGAAGATTGTAAATATTGTAGTTTAGGCTAATTTATGACTTACGAAGTTTCTAGAATGGCAAAGCCTTCAACTTCGTAAGTCTATGTTGATGTTTATTTTTAGATCATTAGCATTAAAGCTTCTCTATAAATATTGGTGTTTCTGTAACGGAGATCTCCAGTTTTCCCTGTAGGGTAGCTACGGTTGTGCTGCTCATCTTTTCCTTGTCCTGTTGTAGCGTGTGTATGATCGCCTGTTTAGATTTTCCTAGATCTAGGGTATATTTTCCCGTTCGGCCTACCTGATCTGGAATGGTAAGTACATAGATTTCTTTATCTTTTAACTTATATAGGTCGACTAAAGGATCGCTATTTAGGGTTTGGTCATAACTGTAGTCTCCCAATAAAGATTTAGCTTGCTGCATGTAATACCAAGAAGGTCGTGGGCTATAGTCTGCATTTACAAAGCCAGATGAGCTAAATTGTACATTGCTATTGAGGTTTACATCATCCAACATATAAAATACCGACTTATTTATTCGATGTCTGGCATAAAGTAGGGCCGTACGTAGGTTCCAATCGGCTTGGGTAATGAAAGAAGACTTGTTGCCAATGGGAATGGCCCTTTGAATGCTTCCTGTGGCCACATCATAGCCAGTTTCGGTCACCCAAACCTCCATGTTCTTGGTTTGTGCTTTAGACATTTTTAAAAAATCATCTGCAATTCTCCCAATTGAAGACAATTCAGGCGCTACGCCTACCGTGGCCTTACTGGTTTTGGTATGATCAGTGTCGTTTGGGTAAATGTGGTAGTTAATCACATCAAAACACAGGTCGATGGAGCCATCTGCCCTGAGACCCCTGTTTTTTCTGCACCATTCTATCATCCTTGCCACATAACTGGGATCGGGAATGGATAGGCCTGCCATTACTACTTTCATAGAAGGGTCTGCAGTTTTTACGCCAACATTGTTGCCCAGCTTTCCTTTGTGACCATCATAAAAAGCCGAAAGGTTAGCGGCGTATTCTTCTGCGCTTTGCTCGGCTTTCGGACCCTTCCACCATTTATCTCTTTCATTATCACATTCTATATATTTGATCATGCCAAGTCCAATTTTTATGACATTTGCCTCGTCTCCGGGCCATCGGGAGTTGGTATTCAAGCTAATAAGAGACTGGTCAATGTTGGTGTTTGAACCATACCGTGCTGCAAACTGGAACCCTGCCTTAGCCTGTAGGATATAAGAGGCTGGATCACTTCTGTTGGAACCATAGGGAGCTGGAACATTTTCATAGTCTCTTTCTCCTTCGGGGTAGGTGTTCATTAACCAAGGAGGGATGGTCTTTAAGCACACTAAAATATCAACGTTTTCTTTTTTGGTCCTCTCATACATGCTGTCATAGTGCCAACTGCCGGAATGGGAAGGGTTAAAGGTGAATTTTCCCTCGGTGAGCTCTATTTTTTCCCAGTCAAGATAGTGACGTATTCCGCCAAAGCCCTTTACAAGGTGCATTTTCCGCTCGCTGATTACCTGCTGAAGATTGGGTTCTACAAAATCCCACTCAAAGAGATTAATACCCAAATAGTTTTTAAAGGGAATGGATGGAGGTGCGGTATGGGTAGCTTTGGGAAGATCATTATTATTTGGTTTTTTACAATAGAGCGCTGTAAGTAGGATTAAGAATACCAAAATATACTTCATATGCTTACAAAGCTAAATGACCTAGTTTAATAAAACTATAAAAATGTAAAGATTGTTTGAAGTGGATCGAAAATCGAGACATAAGAAATACAATAACCATTCGCCGTTTAAAAAATACCATTCACCGAAGTTTTCGTTCAGGTCATAAAAAAATGCTTTATCTATTTTGTAACAAAATCTACCTTTGGTGTACTAATACAAAACAAGAATAAAAATTATTTCGATGAAAAGACTTTTACTTATTTGTGCCGGTTTAATGATGATGATGAGTGCAAAAGCGCAATTCCCTGGCATGGGAGGAGGCAGTGCTGCACCAAAAATTACAGGACGTATTTCGGCTACAATTTTAGATTCGTTAACCAAGCAACCTATTGAGTATGCTACTGTATCCTTGGTGAAAATCAAAGATAATAAAGCCGTAAATGGCGGAGTTACCGATGCAAAAGGCAAAATCACCTTGCAGAATGTGGCGCCAGATGAATATAAATTCATTGTAGGTTTTATTGGCTATAAAGCAAAAAACATAGTGGTGAAAACTACGCCTGAAAAACCTGATCATAATGCAGGTACACTTTATTTGGGAGGGAGTGCTAATACCTTAAATGAGGTAACTATAGAGGGTAAGAAAAACATAATTGAGAATAAAATAGACCGTATGGTTTATAATGCAGAAGCCGATGCCACCAATGCTGGGGGCGATGCCACAGATGTGATGCGTAAAGTGCCCATGTTATCGGTCGATATCAATGGAAACGTACAATTGCGTGGTAGTGCAGTAAGGGTGCTGATTAATGGAAAACCTTCTGGTACCATGGCCAATAGCGTAGCAGATGCTTTAAAGATGATCCCTGCAGATCAAATTAAAAATGTAGAGGTAATTACCAATCCATCTGCCAAATATGATGCAGAGGGTTCTGGAGGTATTATCAATATCATTACCAAAAAAAGCAATGCAGAAGGAGTAAGTGGTTCGGTAAATGCTTCGGCAGGTACACGCCAAAATACAGGGAATTTTAATGTTACCGCAAAAACTGGACGTTTTAGTGCTAATACTGCTTTTGGGGGAATGTTAGCTTACCCGCAAGAATCAAGAGTGGTGTTTTATAATAAATTGCCTTTCAGCGAAGTTTTACAGGATGGTGTTTCAGATTGGAAACGTGAAATGTATAATGGTAGTTTAGGTTTGGACTACGATTTCAACGCCTATAATAATGTCAGTACCAATGCAAAGTATAACAGGTTTTATAATGGTGGACCAGGTAGCTCTGCCATTACTACTAATAGCGCATCTTCTGGAACAATTGTTAGCAAAACAGACATGACCAACAGTAACTTGGACTGGAACTTAGATTATAGACGAACCAGTAAAAAACAAGGCGAGGAGTTTTCTGTATCAGGTCAGCTGACCCAAGGTAGAAATACTAACGACTTCATTAATGATTACCGTACCCAGACAGGTGTGCCAATTAGCTACACTGCAAGCGATAACGTTGGTAAGAACAGGGAATATACCGTTCAAACAGATTATGTTTATCCATTTTCTAAATCAGTAATTTTTGAAGTGGGCGGAAAGGCTATCTTAAGAAATATAAAAAGTGAATTTACCCAGAATTCAGCCCAAAATTTTGACTATGATCAGAACGTAGGTGCAGGTTATTCTACCATTGCTTTTGATTTGACCAAGAAAATCAAGTTTAAGGGAGGGGTACGTGGAGAGTATACGGCCATCAACTTTACCGATGTAAATGGTAATCCGGTAAAGAACGATTACTTCAATTTATTTCCAAATGCAATACTTTCACAGACGATTAACGGAAAAACCACCATTAAATTAGCTTATAATAAAAGGGTGCAACGTCCAAGCTTAGCTTACTTAAACCCTTTCCGAAACGAGTCTAACTTGATCAATATTTTTCAAGGTAACCCAAATTTAAATCCAGAATTAAGCCATAATGTAGAATTGGGTTATTCAACCTTTATTAAGGGCTCTATGATCAATGCATCGATATTCTATAGGAATACCAAAAATGTAATAGAGAGCATTATCAAGGAAGATGGTTCTGGTAAAACATTAACTACATTTGGTAACGTAGGTACCACACAAAGCTATGGAGCTAACTTGTTTGCTTCTTATAACCCAACGCCAAAATGGACTTTAATGAGTAATATAGGTGTAAATACTTATGAAGTTAACAAGATAGAGGGTAGTTTAGCAGGAATGAATGAAGGTACTTATCTTAACTATAACATCTTCTTACGTTCGGCAACTGCGTTTAAGGGTGGCTGGAACCTAGAGTTGTATGGGGTGGTTAATTCACCTCGTTATACCTACCAAAGTAAAACAGACCCAATGTTCTTTTATGGTGGTGCGGTGAAAAAAGATATCCTTAATAAACAGGGATCTATTGGCTTAAATGTATTAAATCCATTTCACAGAGATTTGCATATTAAAACCATTACACAATCTTCAGATACTTATCAAACCCAGAATATTTACTATCCACTACGTTCATTTGGCCTCAACTTTAGCTATAAATTTGGTAAGCTGAAGTTCACGGAGAAAAAGAAAATCAAGAATGACGATATCAAGCAAGAGCAACAGCAAGGTGGACAAATGGGCGGTTTAGGAAAATAAAACACACTCAATGATAACTCAAAAGTCTTGGCAGTTTGTCGGGACTTTTTGTTTTTGCATAGGGGATAAGATTGAGCCTAAACAGCATTATGAACTATTATGCTGTGCATATTGTGATAGGGCTATGCTTTAGTCTTTCAGCCTTTTTCTGTAGCTTTGCGGAGAATTTTGAATGACTAATATTTTGGAGGGTCAAACGTTGGCATATGTTCACTTTGATTGTTCAGGCATGTCAATCAGTCAATTATTTTAAAAGATATGAGCAAAGTAAAAGTAGGCTTGGTACAGATGAGCTGTACTAATCATAAACAAGAAAATTTAGATAAGGCCATTGTTAAAGTACGGGAAGCTGCAGCTGGAGGGGCACAAATTGTCTGTCTGCAGGAATTGTTTACTTCGTTATACTTTTGCGATGTAGAAGACTATGATAATTTTGATCTGGCCGAAGCTATTCCAGGTCCATCTACGGATGCCTTACAGGTAGTGGCCAAAGAATTAGGGGTGGTTATTATCGCTTCATTGTTCGAAAAACGTGCCGAAGGATTATACCATAATACTACAGCGGTATTGGACGCCGATGGCTCTTATCTAGGGAAGTATCGCAAAATGCATATTCCCGATGATCCGGCTTACTATGAAAAGTTTTATTTTACCCCTGGCGATTTGGGTTATAAGGTTTTTCAAACCAAGTTTGCCAAAATTGGAATCTTGATCTGCTGGGACCAATGGTATCCGGAAGCTTCACGTATTACGGCATTAATGGGCGCAGATATTATGTTCTATCCTACTGCTATTGGTTGGGCTACAGATCAAGACGAAGAGACCAACAAAGATCAGTATAATGCTTGGCAAACCATTCAGCGTTCTCATGCGGTAGCTAATGGCGTGCCTGTAGTAAGTGTAAACCGTGTAGGCTTTGAACAGGAAGGAAGAATGAAATTCTGGGGAGGTAGTTTTGCTACCAACGCCCAGGGAAAACTGTTGTACCTTGCATCGCACGATGAGGAAGAGACCACCGTAGTTGAAATAGACTTAAAGGAATCAGATTTCTTCCGTAAACATTGGCCATTCTTAAGGGACAGAAGGATAGATTCTTACCAGCCTATTACCAAAAGGTATTTAGACGGGGATTAGTTTTTGGTCGGAAGACCGATGACCGAAGAATTGTAGGTTTTACTTAACATTTAACTATGTCTTTTAAATTTGAAAAATTACGCGTTTGGCAGAAGTCGATAGAATTAGCAGATAGATAAGTTAACAAAAACTTTTCCAAAAGAAGAAGTTTACGTCTTAATTTCGCAAATGAAAAGAGCTGCAGATTCTATTTCTCTTAATATAGCCGAGGGCAGTACTGGTCAAAGTAATTCCGAATTCAAGAGGTTTTTAAATTATGCGCTAAGAAGCGATATCGAAGTGGTTAACTGCCTTCATTTGGCTATAAGAAGAGGTTACATTTCCAAGGAAATTTTTGATAAATATTATTCTAATTGTGAGGAAATTTTGGCGTTGATTTCTGCACTGATAAAAACACTTAAATAAATGAGCGGTATAACTTCCGACATCGGACTTCCGACATCAGACTTTTTTAATTCTCCGAAAAGAAAAGGTTACACTTTCCCGGCCGAATGGGCTAGGCATGAAGCCACATGGTTGAGCTGGCCACATAAAGAGGCTTCCTGGCCAGGAAAAATAGAAACGATCTACGAGCCCTATTGCCAATTTATTAAG
This sequence comes from Pedobacter sp. ASV28, assembly GCF_016428855.1. Classification (GTDB taxonomy): domain Bacteria; phylum Bacteroidota; class Bacteroidia; order Sphingobacteriales; family Sphingobacteriaceae; genus Pedobacter. The sequence goes on along the minus strand of NZ_JAELTN010000094.1, from coordinate 1,835 downwards.
GTGGTGGCCAGTGGAGAAAAAGTACGTATCAACGTAAAAGACGAAGCCATGAAGGCCGCAGCTATTTCCGAATTGGAAAAGGTAGAAGCTGATTTGAGCCAGATTGAATTTTATTTTAATGAAACCAACGATGCCTGGTGCCGTGATCATGGACCTGCTTTTTTGGTAAAGGGAAATGAGAAGGCTGTGGTTGACTGGGGCTATAATGCCTGGGGGAACAAATATCCCCCTTATGATTTGGATGATGTGATCCCAACAAAAATTGCCCAACACTTTAAATTACCTCTTTTTACACCAGATATTGTGATGGAAGGAGGTTCGGTAGAGTTTAATGGGGCAGGTACAATTTTAACCAGTGAGGCTTGTTTGCTGAACGAAAACAGAAATCCTCATCTCTCCAAGGAACAAATTGAAACCTACTTAAAGGAATTTTATGGTGCTGAGCAGGTTTTGTGGGTGGGCGATGGTATTGTAGGGGATGATACAGATGGTCATATTGACGATATCACTCGTTTTGTAAATGAGGATACCGTATTAACGGCAATAGAAAGTAATCCATTAGACGAGAATTATTTACTGTTACAGGAAAATCTGGAGCGTTTAAAGGCTATGACCTTATTGGATGGTAGAAAGCTTAATATTATTCAATTGCCTATGCCTTCGCCGGTAATTCATGAAGATACCCGTTTGCCCGCGTCTTATGCCAATTTCTATATTGCAAATGCTGCGGTAATCGTACCCACTTTTAGGGATGTGAATGATAAAATTGCCTTGGATATCATTCAAAAAGTGTTTCCAGATCGAGAAGTGGTAGGCATTGATTCTACCGATATCATATGGGGGTTGGGGAGCTTTCATTGTTTAAGTCAACAAGAACCGATGGTGTAGCATTTTCGGTTTTAGATACAGCTAAAACAATTCGTCAATTAAGCAATTAAACAGTTAACCAATTAATGTTAACTTTACAACGTTAAAACATTACAAATTTCATAATGAAATTACTACAAGGAAAAACAGCATTGGTGACAGGTGCATCAAAAGGAATAGGCAGAAAAATAGCCGAAGAATTTGCAAAACAAGGAGCTAATGTGGCTTTTACCTACCTTTCTTCGGTAGAAAAAGGCCAAGGATTAGCGCAGGAGCTTCAAGCTTTTGGAACAACAGTAAAAGGATATCGTTCAGATGCTTCTAAGTTTGATGAAGCTGAAAAACTGATCAATGATATAGTAGCTGATTTTGGAACGATTGATATCGTGGTAAATAATGCAGGAATTACCAAAGATGGTTTATTGATGCGAATGAGCGAAGAAAACTGGGATGACGTAATCAATGTAAACTTAAAATCGGTCTTTAACGTTACCAAGGCGGCTTCTAAGGTGATGATGAAAAACCGTAAAGGCGTTTTCATTAATATGAGTTCGGTGGTTGGGGTACAAGGTAATGCAGGGCAGGCTAATTATGCCGCTTCTAAAGCTGGTATTATTGGTTTTACCAAATCGGTGGCTAAAGAGTTGGGTTCTCGTAACATTCGTGCCAATGTAGTTGCGCCAGGCTTTATCAAAACTGAAATGACCGAAGTGCTAGACCCTACAGTTGTAGCGGGTTGGGAAAAGGATATTCCATTAAAAAGGGCAGGAGAAACAGAAGACATTGCAAATGTATGCGTTTTCTTGGCATCAGATATGAGTGCCTATGTAACCGGACAAACACTTTCTGTTTGCGGAGGCATGCTTTAATAGTACTTTTAAGCTGGGAATTAGAGGGCTGTAATGTTTTGATTTAAGCATTACAGCCTCTGTCTCTTATACACATCTCCGAGCCCACGAGACCTGCGT
>NZ_JAELTN010000093.1 GCF_016428855.1 Pedobacter sp. ASV28 | reverse complement strand
CCCCCCCCCCCCCCCCCCCCCCCCCCCCCCCCCCCCCCCCCCCCCCCCCCCCCTTTTTTCAAGCATAAGACGGCATACGAGATGGTAACGCAGGTCTCGTGGGCTCGGAGATGTGTATAAGAGACAGCTATTTTAATAGGTCAGTATTATTTATTTGATACTTATCTAATGTACACTAAGAAATATGAAGAATATAAAGATTGGTCTGCTTTTTCTGTCAAAATGCCTAATCCGGAATTTACACCAAGCTATGGTGCTTTTAATTACGAGAATCTTTTATTTTTCACAAAAGGAGAAAATATAAAGACTGTAACTGCCTTTTTGAATAAAGGCTATAAAAAAGCAGGTGCTATAGAAAATAAAAACTTAAATTTTAACAATGGATTCGAATTGGTTATTCAAAGTAAAAACGGGTATTTATTTTATACTATAAATGGAATTGACTGTGGAATACAAAAACAAATTACCTACTTACCCAATAAGTTCAGTCTTGACATAAAAGCCAATATTGATAGAAAAACAATCATTAAAAGTGTAAAATTAGAACATTTATAAACGACAACGCTTCCCTCAACAACAGTTTTTCGCTGTGGAGGGAGTTCTTCGCCAACAACATTCAGTGTAAACAAAAGGAGCTAAAACAATCTTCTATATTAAATAAAAGTTAAACACAGTAAGTTATGAAATCATTCATCTTTGCCATATTGTTTATGGCTTTCGCAGCAAATGTAGCCGCACAAAAAGTTGAAAAGTTTACCGTTGAGGGAAATACTTATTACGGTATAAAGGCTATCCCACCAGAAATTGTCGGATTGTACAAATATGAAAAAGTTAAAGAGCCAATAGTGGAAATTAATAAAGATGGAAGCGGTTACTTTCAGGTGCACGATGTAAAAGCTTACCCTGTAGAGTACTGGATAGAAACCGATGCGCAAGGGAAAATTAACAAACGAAAAAGTGAGGTAAATTCAAATTATCAAGTCGTGCTGATCTTAAAATATGGTAGCAATGGCGAGACTGGCTGGAAGGGAAACAAAGCCGGAACTTTTGATAGAATAGAAGTTACTATGGCCTATGATATGGGATATGCTATCATTTTGGGCGAACGTTTTAGGAAACTTTAAACAAGCAATGACTTATCTGTTCGCAAATCATACTTTTTGCAAGAGCTGACCAGCCGCATACTGTTTCGCTGGCCACAGTTTTGTCTATTACGGTGCAGTGGCAACACCCTTGAAAAATTCTATAATATTTAGCGTACGAGCCATGGGGCATTTGGATTTGAGATGGCAGAGGTTGATTTCCAGATACGCCACATGGAAGAGAAAGTCAATTATTTACTAAAGATGATCAGAACGATTAAAGATTAACAAAAAATACCCAGTTGGCCAAACACTGTTTTTCAATTTCCAGTATAGGTGCCAAAGTGGTTTTCGATTAGGTATCTTTTTTCTGCCTCGTTTTTTGGGCCGGTAGAGGAAATGTAGATTTTATAGGCCTTACAGGTGCGGAAAACAATAAATTTGTTGAGCTTTATTTTTTTGCTAATGAGGGCGCAAATTTTTATACCTGTTAGGCTGTCGACATTATTTTTGTCTATGTCCAATAGTACCGTTCCCCAAAAATTATACGTGCCGTCAGGGTTGGTGTCCTGATAACTTTTGTTCAAAAAACAATAGCAGAATATTTTGCCATCCAATGTTAAGGAATTCCATTTTTTCTCCGATTCCTTGCAGGTTAGCGCAAATGTTGCCTTATCCCAAGACTTTTGCCCCAAAGCCAAATTGTAGATAAACAGAAGGCTACATATGAGGATAAGCCGGTGAAATATTCTTTTTGAAAAGGAAGACATTGATAATGGGCAATAGTTGGTATGGAAAGGAAGCGGATGGATTTAAGTTGAGGGCTAAGTTGACGGGCAGTTGACTGCACATAAATAAACCTGACTGGCAGCGTTACCCAATATTATCTTTAGACTTAGTCAGGTAAATATTGGGTTGAGCCAAAGGCAGGACCGAAATGGAAAAAGGGCAAAAGTTGCTTTTCTAAAAAAAGATTAGCTGATATAATCCCTATCCTCGTCACTCAAGGTGTTTTTGTTCTCTTGAGCAGGGTGATTTTTTTCAATCTCATCATTATAGCTGCGGTGAGTGGTTCTTGGGCGTCCGGCAATAAAGCCCAAAATAAAACCAATAAGTATACAGATACCGATGACAATCAGTTTAGAGACCAGTACGGGCGAACCGATGATGAAATTAAATTCTACGGCATCGTTATTGACCATTAGGAAAATGGTGAGCAAGGCGGTAAGTATAATGATAAATATGGTTTTTGATTTCATGGCCTTAAAAATAATAATTGAACAATACTTCGAATATAGGATTTTGATTGTAAATTTTGTTAACGAAAATTAATCGTGCGCCTACATCAACTATGGGTTGGTAGCGTAACAGGTTGATGTCGCTCCTTACTTCCAATCCATAGGTTTTGGGTTGTGCCAGGTTGGTTTCTTTGCCTATGTTTTCATAATGGCTAAAGAAATTGGCCCTTACATTTCTAATGTAGGCAAACGGGCCTATTTCTGCATCTGGGAAAAGGAATGGAAAACGGTAATTGAACAATAAGGTGTTTTGTAAAAGGCTTTGGGACCTAATCTGATTGTAACCGTAAACGGTAGGAATTTCATTAACGGTGTTGAATAGGCCCGTGTTTTGCTGGTAGCTAAAACTGGCCAATAGGGTATGGTTTTTAGCCAGGCCTGGAAAATATAAGTAGCTTTCAAAGGCAAACAATTTGCCACTCAGGTTTTGGTCGAAAGGAAGGTTCTGGTACTTAAACTCAATAATCTGCGCCCATTTCGGAGCGATATCCCTTTCTGCGCTTCTTACCTGATGGTTAAAGCCTATTCTATAACTCATCGGAAATTTGATGGTGCCTATTAGTCTGGCCGCATCAATGGGATCGAAATGTCGTTGAACGTAATAAGAGCCTACCTCACCGATTAAGCTAAACTGATGGTTAAATGAATTGAAACTAATGGGGACAGAAGCTTTTAGGCTGAAATAATCTTCGCGCCATTGGGCCTGTCTTATGGTGTTGTTGTAGCTGTAGTTGGCCAAACGGGGTCTGTTTCTGTAAGTGGCATTAAAGACGGGGTATAAAGCTTTGTAGCTTAATCCGGCATTATATTCAAATCTTCTCAATGAGCTTTCGTAGGTTACCCCCGTGTAAAAGCTGGTGGTATTGAGCAGGTCGTTGGATTTTAACTGCAGACCGACCCGTTCTACATTGTCATCTGAAGTTGGGCTAATGGTATGGAAATTAAAAGCGTGCTTTAAAGGGCTGTATGGTTTTGATTGGAAGCTGCTGTCTGGGATATGTGAAAAAATGTTGTTCCTGTTTTCTTGCTCTTCGGCAGCCTGGCCAAAATAAACAAAGTAATTAGGAGGGATGGGACGGTGTTCGATGGCTGTTTTTGCCACTTCGTAGCCCATGAATTGATAGTCGTTGAAAAGCAGTTGATCATCTATGGAAATGCTGGCATTGAACGCACCGTATTTAGAGGCGGTTAGCGCGCTTATTTTTTTGGTGTTAGGGTTTATGCTGTAAATATTGTCAATACCGCTGTAATGAGCGTTAAATGCGATCTCGTCGCGAATGAACACTGGTCTGTAGAGCTGCTGTCTGGTAGTGTCGATAAGTTTAAGGTTTTCACTGCTGCCTTCTTTAAGCCAAAGCGATTTGCCCTCTTCGCTCACGCTAATCCAGGTTAACTTAGACCCGTCGTGGTTCAATGCAGGGCTTTGAAGCAAATCATTCTTTGGGTTGGGCAATGTTTCTTCTATTTTGCCAGTTTCGATATTGATGGTGACCAAGTGGCATTGATTGCTAAGGTCTATTTGTACAGCTGTTAATTTTTTGCCATCGCCCGATAGGCTAGGGGAGAAAAGTCTAGTTTGGTGGGTAAGCTGCTTTTTCTTTTTGGTATTGAAATCGTAAATGCAGATGACATTATAGCTCCTCTGTTTATATCTTGGATCGCTCCTGTTTTCGTCCCACACCAGTTTCCCACTTCCATAACTGTACCATGGTTGTTCCTGATAGGCAATTTTGAATAGCGGTTCTTCTGTTTGGTCTGGCCTGATCAATACAAAACCAGGGGTTTCGCTTTTACTGGTTTTAATGACCAATATGTTTTTGTTAGGCAGTTGGGTGGGCAGGTAATAATTGGTGGCATATGTGGCTTTTTGGTTTAGGGCAGTGTAGGCAATGCTTTGATTTTTTTCATCCTGTTTTTTCCATTGTACCTCCAGGTTGTCCAAGGTATGGAGGTAGTATTGTCTGGTGTTTTTTCCGGTCAGTTTTTTTAGGCTTTGGGAAAAAGGATAAAGCCTCAAGGGCCGCTTGTTGAGGTCGCTTAATATTTGGTTGCTGATGTCTTTGCCATACTCGTTTCGCAGTTGTGAAGTGAGCAAATACCCCAATTGGTAATAACCTGCGTTTTGGTCTTTTTCGGAACCAAAGTAAGATTTGGAGTAAGAGAATTTTTTTCCTGTAAGTAGTGAGGTTCTGAAGGGCATGATCCAGCTGGGCTGTCTTCCCCTGCCCGAGTGGGTGAGTGCAGTTTCTATACTTACGGCATCTCCTTCCAGAAACCAGATCGGTGTACTTGCACCCAGGTAGGCAAAGTAGATTTCTTCTGGAAAGGGGTATCCTGTAATGCCTGTTATTTTATCAAATTGGGCAACGTGCCTAAGCTCGTGCACGGCGAGGTTATTTAGCCAGTCTTGACTATCGAACTGTTGGGGTGGGGTAGTGTAGAATTGCGACTTTTTTGGAGCCAGTTGAACGAAGCCATTTGAGATGGTTCCTTGGTTCTGAAGGATGATCGGTATCTTGGTTTTTTGGCGGTTTAAGCTGTGCCCCACAACAGGGTAGATAAAGCTGAAGGTATTGGCCATTCTTTGGGCTTCTTTTTCAAGTAGGGTAGGATAGATAATTTTAAAACCACCATGTTCAATCTGTCGCCATTTTACACTAAGAGGGCTTTGACTATCGTCGAAAATTTGGGAAAAACCATTTAAAAAACAAAAACTTAATATAATTAGTGTTAATGAACTGATTTTTAATTTTTTAAAATTTATGTGTTTTTGCATTTTAAAGGTGTGCTAAAAAAATTAGTTTTTTGTAGGTTTTTGTATTTCGTTTATTTAAATTAAAAAAATATATTATGGTATTTAAGTTACTGATTTTTAATTTTTAATGATTTTTATTTTTGTTTGTTGTTTTTGCTGTTTTATGTTGTTTTTTGAGGTTGTTTTTTGTTTTTTAAATGCTATTTTGAATTTACTAATATAATATTAATATCCGAATTGTATCTACACTATTAAGGTGGTTTTTAAGAAGAAAATTTACTGTCATTTTTTAAAAATGTATATGAAATGTATAGTGCTGTCAATTTTTTTGAGGCTTTTTTTTGAGATAATTGTTGTCTTTTTTTGCTTTGTTTTGTGTTTTATGAGTAGTCTTTTTCTTGTGTTTGATGGTGTGATTCGTTTGGTGGTTTTGAATGTTTGATCTGTGTGGATAGTGTGTTTTTTGAGGTGATTGTTTTTTGGGGTTTTTGGGTTGCTTTTTTTTAAGGTATAGATAATTTTTTAAGTGGTTTTTTAGGTGTTTTTTTTAATTTTTTTTGCTGAGATTTTTGGTTTTTCTGGTGTTTTTTTTTGAGTTGATGTGGGTTCTGAAAGGGAAAATTTTAATACTATTCCCTGTCTTTTTTTTTGTGTTTTAATAGATGTTTTTTTGGTATTTTGATTTGGTTTGTCATTGTTTCATTTTTAAAATTAGGTTGATGTTACTTGCTTTTTTGTAATGAAGATTTTGGGAGGTGTGGAGATTTAATATTTTTTGGTTTTATTATTTTTGGTCAAAATGTATTATTTTTTTTAGCTTGTTAATAAAACTGATGATGAAGTTTTAGGCTAGTGGTATGGGGTGGCGCGGTCGAGTTAGTCCTTAAAATAATAGATAAAAAGATGGAAATAAGTTGTAGGTTAATGAAATAATGTTGCTGCTTAAAGATACTTTTTAGGTGTCGAATAAGGCTGAGTTTGCATGGTGCATAGCCATATTTTTGGGAGGTGGGCAAGTTATATCCAAGCAAAAAAATAAGCTCATGCCCCATTATTGAGTGGGATGTTTGCTGAGTAAAAAATTACTTTTAGAGGGTTGTTTTCCGAACTTTTTTAGTCCGTTAAAGTGGGGGTAAAGGAAGTTTTATGGTAGTTGGGTGACTGCTGATCAGGCCTAAATTTGATGGCTGAACCAAGTGAGGTTAGGTATGGAATTGGTTTTTTTTGAGGGGTTTGATGACGTGGATTACAAGGCTTGGACAGGGGCTTAGTGATAGGTGAAACTCTTGGAAAAGCCTTTTAAAATTGGATCAAAATCCGGTCTTGACCTTTGAGGAAGCATTTCTTTGGAACCGCTAAAAATAAATAAAGCGGAAGACATGAAGTGTCATTGCCGGGCATATGGGCAGGAAAGCAAATGTGTGGTAAAATCACCTTTGATAAAGTGTGAAGTGTTTTTTTTAGGTTCATATAATCGGTATTACATAGCTGATTTAGGTAGGGTAATAAGGGTTAGCTGATGTGCTTTAGTTCAATATAAGGCGCTATATCGCACCTGTAAAAAGAATAAGCGATCCGTTGGCAATATATGATGGGCAAGATAAGAGGATGTCTTCAATAGCTTATTGTGCTTTGATATATAATAGGGGCCCTATTGTTCCATTGCAATAGAATGAGTTGACAAGGACTTATTTTGGTGCTTTTCGGATCAAATAAAGCCCTAGGAGACCAAAAAATATCGTGGGTAATAGGTTGGCGAGTAGAGGATGCAGTCCGCCCTTTGTAGAGAACATTTTGGTGAATTGATTAAAAACAATGAAGGCAAAGCTTAGCACAATGCCCATCCCAAGTGGAAGACCAACTCCTCCTCTTACTTTTCTTGAGGACAAGGCTACGCCAATTAAGGTAAGCACGAAAGCGGAAAGTGGTTGTATGTATCTTTTGTATTGTTCAAACAATAGGTCATTCATCACGCCAGAACCCCTTATTTTTTCCTTCTTGATCTTGTCTGACAACTCTTTGCTGCTCATGCTTTCCACTACATTGTCATACACCGAAAAATCGTCGGGTTTCATGTCCAGTATGGTGTCTTTGGTCTTACCATTAGCATATGTCATGCTTTCCTTTAGTCCATTTATATTTCGGGTGCTATAATTACTAAGTTTCCATACCCTTTTTGTTGAATCATAGGCAATTTGTTCAGCAATAAGCTTTTTTTCCAATACGTCTCCTTTAAATTTATCGAGGGCAAAACGATAGCCGATGTTGCTGCGGTTATCGAAATTGTCAATATAAATGTAAGTGTTCTCGTCAATTTTCATGTGGATATTGGACTTGGTATAAGGATCGTCCTTTTTCACCACCTCGTTCTCGAATTTATTCTTGATTTTATTGGTGTAGGGTAATATATAGAGGTTTGAAACAAGATTGGCGGAGAATATAATGAAAGCGGATATAAAGTAGGGCCTAAGAAAACGATTGAAGCTTACGCCTCCACTTAAAATGGGCACGATTTCAGTTTGGTCGGCCATTTTAGCGGTAAAGAAGATGACGGCAATGAAGTTCATCAATGGAGAGAGCATATTCACATAAAAAGGAATAGATCCAGCGTAGTATTGTGAAATGACCTGCCAAATGCTAAGGTCATTTTCCAAAAAATCGTCGAATTTCTCCGAAAGATCGAAAATGACAATAATGATCACAAAAACAGCCAGCGTATAAATAAATGTACCCAAATATTTGCCAATGATGTAGGCATCTATGATTTTTAAACGCTGTTTGATGAAGTTCATTTAAAGTTTTGTGCCTAATATACTAACCATTTTGTTTTTCCACTCATAAAATTCTCCCGTTATGATCTTTTCCCTTGCTTGGCCAACCAACCAAAGATAGAAATGAAGGTTATGAAGGGTAGCAATTTGTGCGCCTAAAATCTCCTTACTGTGCATGAGATGTCTTAAGTAAGCTTTGGAATAGACCTGATCTGCCAGGAGGTCGCTTTCAGAATCGATGGGAGAAAAATCGTTGGCCCATTTCTTATTGGTAATATTAATGATCCCATTTCTGGTAAATAGCATGCCATTTCTGGCATTTCTGGTTGGCATTACGCAGTCAAACATGTCTACCCCAAGGGCAATATTCTCTAAGATATTGATAGGAGTGCCTACGCCCATCAAATACCTGGGTTTGTCATAAGGAAGGATATCGCAAACTACTTCGGTCATGGCATACATTTCTTCAGCTGGTTCACCTACCGAAAGACCACCTATGGCATTGCCATCTCTTTCCATTGAAGCTATAAATTCGGCCGATTTTATCCTCAGGTCTTTATATACAGAACCTTGTACAATAGGGAAAAGGGTTTGTTCATAACCATATTTAGGTGGAGTGGTATCTACGCGATGACAGCAACGTTTCAACCAACGATGTGTCATGTTTATAGAATTGGCGGCATACTTATAATCGCAGGGATAGGGCGTGCATTCGTCAAATGCCATAATGATATCGGCACCAATGGTGCGCTGTATGTCCATAGCATATTCTGGCGTAAATAAATGCTTGGAGCCGTCAATATGTGACCTAAAGGTAACTCCTTCTTCCTTGATTTTTCTCACCTTACTCAAAGAGTAAACCTGGTAGCCCCCGCTATCGGTAAGGATGGGCTTGTCCCAACCCATAAATTTATGCAGACCTCCGGCGGGCTCTAAGATGTCAAGTCCGGGCCTAAGGTACAAATGGTAGGTGTTGCCCAAAATAATTTGAGCTTTAATGTCTTCCTTTAGTTCTTTTTGATGCACCGCCTTAACCGTTCCGGCAGTACCCACAGGCATAAAGATGGGGGTTTTTATTTCGCCATGGGCCGTGGTGATGGTGCCTGCCCTAGCTTTAGATTTTGGGTCGTTAGCCTGTAAATTAAATTTCATATCGGTTGTATCCTCTTCAAAAAATCCGTCAAAAGTAAGTATTATTTGGGGTAATTGTTTAATTGCTGTATAGTTTAGTTGTATGATGATTTGAAAAGTATGTTCACTGCTGCTTTCAGTGCAACCTTTGCTCACAAATGTCTGTGTCATTTTGTAAACCGTAGGTTTTCAAAACCTACGAGGTTTATGTGAACTAGATAAGAGATTTAAAACAACATCGGGTCATCAATAACCAAGCAACTATTTTTTCCACATCATAGGCAAATTGGATTAAAAAGCAGACCTTTGCTAGCTTTTAAAGTACCATCGTGGAATTTAACCTAATCGAAATTTGTCTTCTGGGCACGCTCATCTTTTGTCTGATCATCCAACTTTATTATGTGCTTGGCGTGCACGCGAAATTGGCCAGCTATAAGGTGCCTGAATTGCCCCGTAATGCAAGAAATCCAATCAGTGTGATTGTATGTGCCCGTAATGAATCTGAGAACCTGAAAAAGTATCTGCCGAGTTTATTTGAACAGCACTATGCTGATTTTGAAGTGGTGGTGGTTAATGATAGGTCTTGGGATGGTACAAATGAAATATTGGAGGAATTTGAAAAACGTTATACAAATCTTAAGGTAGTAAACGTGGCAGATGGCGATAAGTTCATAGCGGGAAAGAAATTTGCGGTAACCATGGGCATTAAATCTGCCGCCCATGATTGGTTGGTGTTTACCGATGCTGATTGTGAGCCGGCCTCTAAAGACTGGTTGATGGGGCTGCAGCAACCTGCCGATGAAAATATAGAAATTGTTCTGGGTTATTCCCCCTATTTTAAAAGGAGAAGTTTACTGAATGCGCTGATACGTTTCGAAACCTTTTTTACAGCCGTGAACTATCTTTCTTTCGCCCTTAAAGGGATGCCGTATATGGGAGTTGGCAGAAATATGGCCTATAAAAAATCGCTATTCTTTAAGAATAAGGGCTTCGCTTCGCATATGCATATTCCTTCCGGAGATGATGACCTATTTGTAAATGCCAATGCAAATTCACAAAATACCACCATTCAGATCCACAAGTCGACCCATGTTTGGAGTGAGCCAAAAACTTCTTTTTTTGCCTACCTAAGACAAAAGAAAAGGCATATTGGTGCAGGTAATTTTTATAAGGCAAAACACAAGTTTATTCTGTCTTTACAGATTACAGTCCAGTTTGTTTTCTATGCATTGACCATTGCCCTATTGTGCTTTCCCAAAACATTATATGTGGCATTGGGTATCTTTCTTTTAAGTTTGATCGTCAGGTGTTTCGTTTATCCTAAACTGCTGAAAAGGTTAAATTATGGGGGGCTAAGCTGGTGGTTTCCATTTTTGGACATCATTCTGATGGTTTTTCTAGTGTTTAATGCTATTCTGTCTATATTTGTGAAAAAAGTATCTTGGAAATAACCTTATATTTCCCAAAGGACAAACATATGGACGAAGTAAAACCAGCTATCATTTTTAAATATTTTAAGGAGCTAAGCGAAAAGCAAAAAGAGCAGTTTGAAAAACTGTTTGATTTATACAGCTTTTGGAATGCACAGATCAATGTTATTTCTAGAAAAGATATTGAAGAGTTGTACGAGCGTCATATATTACATTCATTGGGAATAGCTAAGTTTTGTACTTTTAAACCAGGTGAAAAAGTGTTGGATGTAGGTACAGGTGGTGGGTTTCCGGGAATTCCATTGGCCATTCTGTTTCCCGAAACACAGTTTCATTTGGTAGATTCTATTGGCAAAAAGATAAAAGTGGTTTCTGAAGTAGCGGCAGCTTTAGGCTTGCAAAATGTGAAGGCCAGCCATTCAAGGGCAGAACAAATTACAGATAAATATCATTTTGTGGTGTCAAGGGCAGTAACTCGTTTGGCCGATTTTTATCCTTGGGTAAGGGGAAAGTTTATAAAGGAAAATAAAAATGCCATTATCAATGGAATTTTATATTTAAAGGGCGGCGATTTGACCGAAGAAATTAGCGAATCAAAGCTGAAAGCAGAATTATATCCACTTTCAGCTTATTTTGAGGAAGAGTTTTTCGAAACCAAGTACGTGGTTTACGTACCCCAATAATTTAGTTCTTTTTGGTACGATAGCCTACTATTACTACCTCTTTGGTACTCTTGTTTTGTTTTTCAGGTACGGAAAGCTCAATTTCTTTAACATGAACATTATCTGCTTTTTTGTTGGAATAGCCTACTACAACAACCTCTTGTAAGGCAGGATTTGTTTGGGGCGATTGAGGCTCATTGAGCTGTAGTTCCTGCACTTTTGGTATCGGGTTAACTTCTAAATTTTGCTTTTTGAGTTCTTTCCCAGGAATAGTTTGGCTATTTTCTAGTTTTATTCCTTGTACTTTTTGTTTAATTGTACCTTCAATTTCCGGTTTATTGTGCTGGTTTTCTGAGGTTAATAGCTCTAGGCCTTCTACTTTTCGCATGGAAGCCAGATCAAGCGCTTGTACCTTGATCTTCGTGGTTGGTGCCATTTCTATTTCTTTGATTAAACTTGCATTGGTTTTCGGATCGGGTTTTACAACAGGAGGCGGAAATCTCTTTAATTTTTTTCCTGCAGGTGGCGTTTCGATAGCAGGTGGTTCATTAACTAGGGGCAGATATTTAATGTTGGTTCCTGTAATTTCTACCGCACCATTTTTTCCAAGTACTCCATATTTTTTCATTGCTTTTTCTTCATCAAGAAAGTTGATTTGGTCTGCGTTTAATATACCTTTATACTTGTTTTTGGTTTTCCAGACTTTTCCGTTAATCAAAAAATATCTTTTATCTGCTTTGCTGTAGAACATATCTTTTTTATCTGCATTCGTTAAAGATTTTTTAACATTTTTGAGAGTATCCTGTGCCAAATATTTCTCTGGGAGTAAATCTATGTAGCCGTAGTCTTTAGTAAATGCCATTGTAGAAGTACATAGCATTGCTCCACCTAATGGAAGTGCTAACAGCAGCCTGAACCTTGCCCAGCCAGTCGTTCTTTTTTTGTTTAACATATTGATTCTCCTTTTTAATATAGATTGATTGAAAATTTGATTGGTAAGTGGAGTGGGTACAACTCCAAATGAGTTTTCTATCAAAAACATAGCATAATCATGCTTTTGTATGTCGGTACTAGTCGTTAACTCGTCTGCAATATATTCATGCAGTAGTTTAATGTCTTTTTTTAGGAAATATAGAATAGGATTAAACCAACAGATTACCTGAACGATCTCAAAAAATAGGATATCCCAGCTGTGTTTCTGCTTAATGTGCACCATTTCATGCTTTACCACGGTTTGTCTCTCTGCAAGTTGTGGATGGATAAACAGTAAATTGAAAAATGAAAATGCCGACTTCTCTTTTTCTAGCTCGATTATGGTTATAGGTCCTTTCCGATCCTTTTTGGCAGTAAGCCAAAGACGAACAATTTTTGAAAGGCTTACCATGAGTTTAAGTGTAAAACCACAGCAGATAAACAAATAAATAGGATATAAATAAGTCGTATAGTCTATGGTTTCTGGAATAGATGTAGCAGCTATTTTGGCTAACTCTTCTTTTGTATGTGATATAGGCATGGGAAAAGTTGCTGCCAGGTCAACAGCTTGTGGTGCAGGGTTTAAAAAGCCCAATTGCAATATGGGCAATATAAAAGCAGTGATGCTGCTCAACAGTAAATAATACCTATTACTATTATAAAACGTTTCACGCTGCAAAAACAGGCGGAAAAAGCCATAAAAAATAAGCAAATACAGATTTGCTTCGAGCAAATAATATAACCAGTTCATTATTTATTATTTTTAAGTTTTTCGGCCAGGGCAATTAACTCATCAAGTTCATTCATATCCATATTCTTCTCCTTAACCAGAAAAGAAACCAAACTCTGATAGTTGTTTTCAAAATAGTTGCTCATCACTTTGTCAAAAGCAAAATGTTTATACTCTTCTTCTGTAATGATAGGGAAATAGATATGTGTATTGCCTATTGCTTTGTGGCCCACAAATCCCTTTCCCTCCAGTACCCTGATTACTGTCGATACCGTATTATAGGCAGGTTTAGGCGACTCCATTTTTTCGATGACATCTTTGACTACGCCTTCTTTGATTTCCCAAAGAATGAGCATGGTTTGTTCTTCTGCTTTTGTTAATTCTCTCATTATAAGTTATATTGTTTATTGAATAAAGTTATAACTATAAAAATAGTTTACAAACTATTTTTATAGTTTAATTGTAAGTAGTTGATTTTCAGTTATATTATTTACTTATGGGTATGTTGCATCAAATAGCGCTTAGTTTAATAGATTATGTAGGACCAATGTTGGCCAAAAACTTACTTGCCCATTTTGGCAATGCAGAGGATGTTTTTTGTGCCAGTAAGGCAGAATTGATGAACGTAGAAGGTATTGGAGAAAAAACAGCAAATTCTATACTCACTACGCAGGCCTTGGAATTGGCAGCACAAGAACTGGCCTTTATTGAGAAGCACAAAATAGAGGTGCTTTTTTACCAAGATCATAACTACCCGCAGCGGTTAAGGAACTGTTATGATGCACCACTGTTATTATACTATAAAGGTACGGCCAATTTAAATCATCATCGGATAGTAAGTGTGGTGGGAACAAGAAATGCTACGACATATGGTAAGGCATTGTGCAGACAGTTAAGTGAAGTGCTAAAACCTTTTGATGTGCTTATAGTAAGTGGTTTGGCTTATGGCATTGATTCGGCAATACATAAAGAAAGCTTGAACTTAGAGATACCCACAGTGGGTGTACTGGCGCATGGCCTCGATAGGATTTATCCGGCTGCAAATAAGGAACTGGCCACAAAAATGCTTCAACAAGGGGGCTTGCTGACCGAATTTCTACCCGGGAATAAACCAGATCGGGAAAATTTTCCCAAAAGAAATAGAATAATAGCAGGCATGGCCGATGTAACTATTGTTGTGGAAGCATCGATAAAAGGTGGCGCATTGATTACTGCCGAACTAGCCAACTCTTATCATAGGGATGTATATGCCTTCCCGGGAAGGATTAACGACGAATTTTCTGAGGGCTGTAATTTCTTGATCAAAACCAATAGGGCAGGGCTGATCAATCATCCTAAAGATCTGATCTATTATTTAGGATGGGATGAGCAACAGGTAAAACAGCAGAAGGTCCAATCGCAATTGCCAATAGGCTTAAGTAAGGAGGAAAAAATGGTAATAGGTACTTTGGATACACAAGCGCTTACAGTAGATGAAATTTCAATAGCCCTAAACCTGGCACAAAGTAAATTGGCCATTATACTGTTAACTTTAGAAATGAAAGGCATCATTGTAGCCTTACCGGGTAAATTATACAAGCTCCCCTAACTTTAAAAAATCCCTTTGCCCAATTTTATAGTATATATAGTATATCAAATATATAGTTTAAGGAATTAAATTTTGTTAAAATTGATTTTTAAGAATTTAATTCCAAATAAATATTAGGTAATAAAATACTAATTGTTGTTCTGTACTTTTGTAACATGTGGTATAATAATATATTGGAAACCATTGGCAATACGCCATTGGTGAAATTGAATAACATTACAAAAGGAATTGAGGCAACTGTTTTGGCGAAAGTTGAAACCACCAATCCGGGTAATTCCATTAAGGACCGTATGGCTTTAAAGATGATTGAAGAGGCAGAGAAAAGTGGTAAGCTAAAACCAGGTGGAACTATTATAGAAGGTACATCGGGCAATACGGGAATGGGATTGGCCATGGCCGCGATCATTAAAGGTTATAAATGTATTTTTACCACTACCGATAAACAATCTAAAGAAAAAGTAGATGCCTTGCGTGCCTTTGGTGCAGAAGTGATTGTTTGCCCTACCAATGTAGAACCAGAAGATCCAAGGTCGTATTATTCGGTTTCTTCCCGCTTGGAACGCGAAGTGCCCAATTCATGGAAACCTAATCAATATGATAATTTGGCTAATACCCAAGC
>NZ_JAELTN010000092.1 GCF_016428855.1 Pedobacter sp. ASV28 | reverse complement strand
CCCCCCCCCCCCCCCCCCCCCCCCCCCCCCCCCCCCCCCCCCCCCCCCCCCCCCCCCCCCCCCCCCCCCCCCCCCCCCCCCCCCCCCCCCCCTCCCCCCACCCCCCCCCCCCCCCCCCCACCTACACTATGGCTCGATCGTCGGCAGCGTCAGATGTGTATAAGAGACAGGACCTAGCGAATGCCTTTGAAGACCATATGGGCGCTTTAGATTACTTTTCAAGTTTGAGCAAATCGACCAAAAAAATGATCCTACAATGGTTGGTACTTGCCAAAAGACCCGAAACACGGCTTAAAAGAATTAATGAGATTGCTCAACTTGCTGCCCAAAAACAGCGACCAAAACCGTTTACATAGAGAAGCATTATACTAAATATACCAGGTCTAAGTTTCATTTTCGGCGGCATTAACAACTTATTTACAAGCCGCTAATTGTTTCCATACATTCATTATCCTTCTCATAAAAAAACCGGTTTTCGAAGTTTAAAGATTTCAAAAACCGGCTCTAATGGAAATTTAGTTTATTATAACGTAAAACGATAATTGGCGCCTATGGCAAACCATCTTTTGGGCAAAGGTACTGCCGCAACTTCTAAATAATCCTTATTGAAAAGGTTGGTTACTTCAGTGTAAACATTCCACTGCTGTTTTCCGTATTGTAAACGAAGATCTGTAATCAAATAAGGATTTTTCAGCGCTCTTTCTATCCATCTATTGCCTAAGGTAAATTGCCAATCCGTATAAGCATAAACCAACCTCATCAGGGCCTGATGTTTTAGATTTTCCACGACGTATTTAGAAGTTACGTTTGTTGCATAATCCATTTCACCGGCATGTAAATAGTTATAACTTAAATCGTATTTCAAACTACTTTTGCTATTGAAATTAACCTTATGCCCTAAGCCAATGTTAAGTCCCTGCACTTTGTTGTTTCCAAAATTCTGGGGCTGATAAGGAACTGCCGATGAATTTCTTATCCAATCAATAAAATTGGAAATATTACGATAGAAATAACCGCCCTGAACCTGCAAACCTTCGTATTTATATTGAAGTGATAGCTCATACTGCCAAGCATTTTCAGACCTGAGATCCGGATTTCCAATATTGCCTGGTCGCTGGTTCAAATACAAATCAGTGAAAGAAGGTATACGCTGACTGGAACCTACATTAAATGCCAATTTCCATTTTGGCGTAAATAGATAGGCCACATCAATTCCTGGGAAAGCCTGCC
Organism: Pedobacter sp. ASV28; assembly: GCF_016428855.1. Classification (GTDB taxonomy): domain Bacteria; phylum Bacteroidota; class Bacteroidia; order Sphingobacteriales; family Sphingobacteriaceae; genus Pedobacter. Next base: position 13,917 of record NZ_JAELTN010000092.1, on the reverse strand, counting down.
AACCATAATCTGTGTTGTAATTTACATAGGTACCTACATTTAGCAACAAATTTTTAACCGCTTCCGTTTTATATTCCATATAAGCACCATGATTGTAGCGTTCCCTATCGCCTATATTGGTGCTTTCTATATTTTCAGATCGAGATTCTAGCCCAAAACCGAAATCACCTATGGTAGAATGTAGGGTACTATTTATTTCTGCAGACCATACAGCTGTTTTGTGCAAAGATCTCGCTCTGGTCAAATCATTTCTGAAATACCGATAATCGTCCCAGTTGTGACGTGCGCTAATTCTTGGTCTAATGCTAAAATTGTTGCTTAATTGGTGAGAAGAACCCACAGCAAATAAAGCCGTTTCTACAATTTCAAAAGCTTCTTTATCCCCTGGAGCAGCATAGTAACCGCTAGCACCAAAAGCATTATGGAGGTAGCCGCCCATCAAGTTCAGTTTATTTTTTTCATCAAAATCGATATTGCCCTGATAGAAAAACTTATGGTCGTAAGTGCTGCTGTTGTAACGTTGTCCGTTATAATCAGTAACGCCAAACCCAACTAAATGCCGGCCATTTTTGCCTGCCATATTTAAGGCTAACTGCGCAGAAGCACCGCCGTAAATGCCGCTACCATCGCCTAGCGCTTTATCTTCAAAAGAAGAACCTGCCTGAAGATTTACGTTTATTGATGATTGCTTTGCAGTTTTAGTAACGATGTTGATTGCACCTGTTAGGGCATTGATACCGTAAATACGTGCCGCTGGACCTTTCAACACCTCAATACGCTCGATAGCTGACAATGGCACTGGAATATTCATAGAATGATGCGCAGTTTGCACATCAGAAATTTTCACACCGTTTAATAAAATCAATGTCTGCTCAAAACTTCCACCATCAATACTAATATCTGCCTGCGTACCAAATGGCCCACGCTGACGGACATCTACGCCAGCAATGTAACTTAACACCTCATTAATTGATTTAACTGGCAATTGCGCAATCTGTTCTTTCGTAATCAGCTGGATATTTCTCGCTTGCTTGCTAAAAGGAGTTTGTAGTCTATTTTCGGAAATGATGATTTCGTTGAGTTTAGTCGTATCTTGTTTTGTTTCTTGAGCAAATGCAACTACTGAGGTAAGGATTAATATGGGTAGTAAAGTTCTCTTCATTGTGGAGATTGTTGTATGGTTATTTTTTTGGTTAATCGGTTAACTATTTAATTGTTTAATCGTTGAAATGACCAGTTACAAACTGAAAATGGCCAACGCTTTCGGACTTCCCAACTTCGATGCAAAACTCGTATCTTTCCGGAACATTAAAATAGTCCAGTTTTTAGAATATGAGTAGTCCGGTTGAAATTCCATTTTTAAGCTTCATCCAATTAGAAAGAAGTACCAAAACACCCATTTACCTGCAACTGGCACAGCAGCTTATCAATGCTATACAACGGGGCTACTTAATGGCGGGCACAAAAATGCCCGGCAGCCGTACCTTGAGTGAGCTCCTGCAGCTACATCGCAAAACCGTAATTGCCGCTTATGAAGAAATGGATAGCCAAGGTTGGATAGAAACACGGCCCAACAAAGGCACCTATGTCATTTACACCGCAGGTTCAAAATTTAACGAACGCCCATACAATTCGTTGATTTCCTTGGCCCACTATCCTTCTGAAACAGGTTATAGCTTTAAGCAATCTAATATTCTGGATAATCCATTTGAACATTCTTCTTGCACCTACCAATTTACCGATGGTACACCAGATATTCGTTTAACACAGGTCCATAATCTTTCCAGTCTTTACAGTGCTTCCCTAAAGCGGAAAAGCATGCACAAAAAGATGGCAAGCCAACAATATGAAAGTGAATATTTTAAAGAACAATTGAGCAACTATCTAAATATCTCCAGGGGTCTGCACATCTCTAAAAAAAACTTAGTGATTACCCGAAGCACCGAAATGAGTTTGTACATCATTGCCCAATTATTAATTAAGCCACAGGATAGGGTAATGGTGGGCGAACTGGGCTTGTTTACGGCGAATATGATTTTTCAAAAAGCAGGCGCCAAGGTGGCTACCCTACCCGTAGACGAACAAGGTATTGATGTGGGCCGGTTGGCAGAATTGCTAAAAACAACGCCCATCAGAATGGTATACATTACTCCCCACCACCATTATCCTACTACGGTAAGTTTAAGTGCGCAAAGGCGGGTGCAGCTCTTGAAATTGGCAAACGAATATGGCTTTATTATCATAGAAGACGATTACGACTACGATTTCCAATATGAAAAAGCAACCATAATGCCGTTGGCCAGTGCCGATTTGAACGGTATGGTGATCTATATCGGTTCATTTGGCAAATCTCTGGCACCATCGTTTAGTACGGGTTTTGTGGTAGCACCACAAAACCTGGTGTCAGAAATGCACAAGTATCTGGGCATATTAGATCGGCAGGGAGATGTTGTCATGGAACAGGTATTGGGAGAAATGATTGCCGAGGGCGATATACACCGACACCTCAAAAAATCGCTGAAAATTTACCAGGAACGTAGAAATCACTGCTGCAAGCTATTGATCGAATATTTTAAGGATGAAGTTTCATTTGATGTTCCTAATGGCGGTTTAGCACTTTGGCTGAAATGGAAAAAGCCCATTTCCTTGCTCAAACTTGCTAAAGTATGTAAACAGCATGATCTGTTCATTCCAAAGAATATCCTGTATCAAAATCAAAAACTCACGGCCATGCGTATTGGCTTCGGGCATTTAACTACGGAGGAGATGCAAAGAAGTTTGGAAATTATGAGTAGTTGTTTGGTTGGTTAGTTGGTTGGTTGGTTTTTTAATAGTTGCTTGTTATTGTCGGCTCGATCCAATTGCTATCGGACGGCAACTTTAATGCTTTATGTATATCCCTTGAAGACCATTCATATTAAAAATTACAAACATTGCACAGGCTTTCGTTAACTAAACGGGATAGCAGCGGAAAGCCCGGAATGAGCGTAGCGAAATGAGAACTTGTAGCGTATAGCCCGACTTGTGCTAATTTTATAAGCAGTTTGCTTTTCTAAAAATCAATCCGCTGTGGCTATGCCTGCTTTTACCAATAGAAAATTGAACTAACGCTATTATCTTCAGACATCGGACCTCTAACCTTCGGACTTTTCCAAAATAAATGGCATCTTTGCACAAACAAAATTTTATCATGTCAGACGAAAAAATCATATTTTCAATGGCTGGGGTCAGCAAGATCTATCCGCCACAAAAACAGGTTTTAAAAAATATATACCTATCCTTCTTTTACGGTGCTAAAATTGGGGTAATTGGTTTAAACGGTTCGGGTAAGTCGTCCCTATTAAAAATTATTGCTGGCTTAGATAAGTCTATACAAGGTGAAGTTGTTTTTTCGCCAGGCTATACGGTAGGTTATTTAGCGCAGGAACCAGAATTAGACCCAGAAAAAACCGTACGTGAAGTAGTAGAGGAAGGTGTTGCCGAAATTACCGCCATTCTTAAAGAATACGAACAAGTTAATGAAGCCTTTGGCCTAGAAGAAAACTATTCGGATGCCGACAAGATGGACAAATTGATGGCTAGGCAAGGTGAATTACAGGATAAAATTGATGCCGTTAATGCTTGGGAACTAGACTCTAAATTAGAACGTGCAATGGACGCGCTACGCTGCCCAGACCCGGAAGCCAAAATTGGTGTTTTATCTGGAGGAGAACGCCGTCGGGTGGCCATGTGCCGTTTGTTGCTACAAGAACCAGATGTACTATTATTAGATGAGCCTACCAACCACTTGGATGCCGAAAGTATCGATTGGTTAGAGCAGTTCTTACAAAACTATAAAGGAACCGTTATTGCCGTAACCCACGATAGGTATTTCTTGGATAACGTTGCAGGCTGGATTTTAGAACTTGACCGCGGTGAAGGTATTCCATGGAAAGGCAATTACTCTTCATGGTTAGACCAAAAAGCCAAACGCTTGGCACAAGAAGAAAAAACAGAGAGCAAGCGCCAAAAAACTTTAGAACGTGAGCTGGAATGGGTACGTATGGCACCCAAGGCCCGTCATGCCAAATCTAAGGCTCGTTTATCTAACTATGAGAAACTGGCCAGCGAAGACGGCAGGGAACGCGAAGAAAAATTGGAGCTGTTTATTCCTGCAGGGCCACGCTTGGGCAATGTTGTCATCGAAGCCAATAATATTTCTAAGGCCTACGACGATAAGCTGCTTTTCGAAAACCTAAGCTTTTCATTGCCTCCTGCAGGCATAGTTGGTATTATTGGACCCAACGGTGCCGGTAAAACTACTTTGTTCCGTTTAATTACCGGACAAGAACAACCTGACAACGGTGATTTTAGAGTGGGCGAAACGGTGAAACTGGGTTATGTAGACCAAATGCACAATGATTTAGACGCAGAGAAAACTGTTTATGAAAACATTACCGGCGGCTTAGACAATATGTTATTAGGCAACAAACAGGTGAACTCAAGAGCGTACGTCTCTAAATTCAACTTTAACGGTGGCGACCAGCAAAAGAAAGTTGGTGTACTTTCTGGAGGAGAGCGTAACCGTGTACATTTGGCAATCACCTTGAAAGAAGGTGCCAACGTGTTATTACTGGATGAGCCTACCAACGATATCGATGTAAACACCCTTCGTTCTTTGGAAGAAGCCCTGGAAAACTTTGGGGGCTGTGCGGTGATCATTAGTCACGACAGATGGTTTCTAGACCGTATTTGTACGCACATCTTGGCCTTTGAAGGCGACTCTCAAGTATATTTCTTTGAAGGGAACTACTCTGATTATGAAGAAAATCGTAAAAAACGATTGGGAGATGTGGCGCCTAAAAGAATCAAATACAAAAAATTAGCATAAACGCTAAAAAAGAAGGTATCTAAAAGCCTGTTTCGTCATCCAACTTTAGCTATGGTAAGCTGAGAATGACAGGGGCTGTTTCAGATACCTTCTTTGCTATTTTTAGGCTACAAATCTGGGCGGCTCAGGTATAGGCCTAGTTTGCTCCTTGGCTTTTCTCTTTCCCCTAAAAAAGAAATAGAGATTAATAAATAACATCAGGCCCAAATAAATAGAGAAACTCCCAATCTTATAGCTTAGCGCTTCCACCAATTCCTGATAATTATTATCGTACAAATTGATCTTCAGGATCATCAGCGCAAAACCAATGTTCAATAGGTAAAAACCCGTTTCAAAAAGTTTATTGGTAGCATAGGCTATTTCTTCCCTTCCCCTAAAAATATCGAGCATATAGATCTTGCTGTTCCTGAACAGGGTTTTTGATACATATAAGGTAAGTATTAATGCAATAGGTACATAAACTGCATAGCCGATCAGAATTTTTGTAGTTTCCATAACGTTGAGATTTATTGTTGTTTAATTAATTTTTGAACACTAGTCGCCAGTATAAAAATATTGAGGTAATGCAAAACAGATAAGATCATAATAATGGTGGCTATTTTTAAAGCAACTACTTCTACCAACACCGACACCGAAAATATGGGTTCCCAAAAAGACAGTGTAAGTGCACAATAGCCTATATTGACCAAGTAATAACCAATTAGCAATACCTTGTTGATTTGATGGCAGAGTTCCACATGCCCTGGAATTAATTCGGCAACGAACAAATTTCCGTTCTTATAACAGATCTTCCCTACCCATACAATAATCAGCACAATGAATAAAATAAATAGGCCATAGCCAAGGAGGTTGAGATTTTTCATAGCGCTATCTTTATTTTAAAATCCATTTATTTTAAAACTTTCAAAAAACATTGAAAATTTGTAACAAAAAAATTTACTTTAATATTTTCATCATCAACTTGCCCAGCCAATTGTCTTTATAAGTGGTTACCCTATCAATCATTTCGTCGGCCTTTGCCACAAAGTCATAAAGCTTTTGGGTTTGCTGAATAAAATGTTCGGCCGCTTTCGAACCGTCTGCCTCTATTACCGAAACTTCCTTTAACACCTTTAATGCGGGCTTAATCTCCCTTTTACTTCTTTCTTTTGCAATTTTGGTAGCCAATTCGTCCAAATCTTTCTCTGCTATAAAAAATTCTTTCCGTTCACCTGGCTTGTTTGCCTTGTATACAATTCCCCAATCCATCAAACTACGCAGGTTCATACTGGCATTTCCCCTTGATATTTGTAATTGTTGCATGATATCTTCCATGGAAACAGATTCGCTAGAGACCATAAGCAAGGCATGAATTTGGGCCATGGTTTTATTAATACCCCACTGCGACCCTAAAGCACCCCATGTTTGAACGAATTTATTTTTTGCTTCCTCAAATTGCATAGCCAAATATACACACCTTTTCTAAACTTTCAAAAATAATTGAAAGTTTTATTTAAAAATATTCATTTAATCTAAACCCAATTGTTAATTCATTGTTATGTAAATAGTTCAACAATGTTATATTTGCGCACATGAAGAAGATTATTGTAGTAGATGACGATGAAGAAGTACTAGAAACCATAGAGCTTGTTTTAGAAATTGGAGGTTATGATGTAGAGCCCTTAACAAATGCAGATAACATTTTTGAAACGATAATCAATTTCCAGCCCGATCTTATCATCCTGGATATTGTATTGGGCAAAATTGATGGGCGGGTAGTCTGCAATCAGATAAAATCTAACATCCAAACCAAGAACATCCCCGTACTTATGATGTCTGCCTTGTATCATGCCCAGGAAATAGGATATTTGGCCACCCCTCCAGATGATTTTATGCCAAAGCCATTTAAAATGGATGTGCTATTAGAAAAAATTGAAAACCTGATCAGCAAGAAAAAATTAAGGCACAATATTAATTAATATGGCCTTTAACCATTAGATTAACCAGAACCTGGCCCTATAATCTAATGGTTCTCTCTTGGGCCACGTTTATAAATAACTAGGCCATTTAGAAAATTTCGTAAGATTTGATCTCCACATTTCTTAAAATTTGGATGGTCATCCTTCCTGAAAATATCACCAAGTTCACTTTTGGTTACCGTAAAATTAACCAATTTGCAAATTTCAATGATTTGATCGCTATTTAAGGATAAGGCTACCCTTAATTTTTTCATAATTTCGTTATTGCTCATTCTAATTATAACTATAAAGATAAAAGATGCGCCTACATGGCAATTTCTATCTTTACCTTTTTGTTCTTTATTTTTTGATTATTTAGCTTTTTAAGTACCTGTTGGCTTAAATTACGTTTTATAGCAATATAGGCTGCCTGGTCTTTCACTTCGATCAGGCCTAGGTCGTCTTTGGTCAAACCTCCTGTCTTGATCAGAAACCCAACAATATCCACTTTATTGATCTTATCCTTTTTTCCTGCACTCAGGTAAATGGTCTGCCATATGCTGTCTTTGGGAATGGGATAAGTAGATTTAAGTTCTTCAACTTCTACCTCTTGGTCCAAGTAAGGGAACTTCTCCTCTTCGGCAAAGATCAGGTAAACCGTTCCTTCGGCATTCATTCTAGCCGTACGCCCATTTCTATGTAGAAATGCATCTTTGGTATAAGGTAACTGATAGTGGATAATAAACTCTACCTCGGGAATATCCAAGCCTCTTGCAGCCAGATCTGTAGTGATCAGGATCTGAACACTGCCATTCCTAAACTTTAACAAGGCCCGCTCCCTTTCTTCCTGCTCCATTCCACCATGAAATATATCATGCACCAGATCCTTATCAATCAAAAGATCACTTATCCTGTCCACGGTTTCTCGGTGATTGCAGAAGATCAACATCGATCGGTTGCCTATTTTACAGATCAACCTGAATAAGGTGTCCAATTTATCTTCCGCAGTGGTGGGTATTTTTTTTAATTTGATATTTGGCAGTACTTTTTCATGCTGTAAAAAATTCACTTCTTCATATGCCTTTAAGCCGGTAAATGCCGGAATATCTTCCATTGCCGTAGCAGAAGTAAGTATACGTTGCTTTATGGAAAAAAGCTTCGAGATAATTGCCGACATGTCATCTGTAAAGCCAAACTCCAATGCCTTATCGAATTCATCCAGTACCAACATTTCAATAGTGCTTTCGTCAAAATTTTGCGCCCTTAAATGAAAGGCAATACGGCCTGGAGTGCCGATCAACACTGCGGGAGGCTCCACCAGGTTGTTACGCTCCACCTTTACCGCATGCCCGCCATAGCAGCAGCTTACCTTAAAACCTGTAGCCATTTGCTTAAATACCTGTTCTATCTGTAAGGCCAACTCTCTAGAGGGGACCAAGATCAAGCATTGCACCCCTTTTTTATTCGGATCTAGTTTGCTAAAAACCGGGAGGAGGAAAGACAAGGTTTTGCCCGAGCCGGTAGGTGCCAAAACCACCACATCGCTACCTGACTGTGCTTTGTCGATCACTGTCTTTTGAATAGCATTCAGATCGGTAATTTTCAGGTTTTGGAGTAGCTCTTGCATTTTCATGACGTAAAGGTATACATTACAGTTGGAATGTAGTACTGGCATAATAAGCAATTCCTTTGAACAAGAATGGATCAAAAAAAGACAACAACACACCTAACTTGTTGAAAAACAATAAAATGTTAGCAAATAAACCATATATACTTAAACAAAATTTAACAATAAGGTCTTAATTTTAAGAAACCTGATAAAGGGTTTGCTTAATATCCAATAACTTATGACCTGGAAGAAATTTAGTGGCGAAGTTATTCATTCGTCCATCTTAGAAGAAGTAGAAAAAGCAATTCTCCGCGAAACTGAAAATGGCTACAAATTAAAGGTATGTATTGGCACCGATTCTCAAGTAAAGGGTGCACATACCGACTTTGCTACCGTTATCGTCCTACTCAGAGAACATCATGGCGGTTTTATGTACATTGCCCAAGATAAAACCACCCAGCAGATGGGCATTAAGGAAAGAATGCTGCTCGAAGTACAAAAGTCGATAGAAATTGCTTATTCCATATGTGACCTTTTGGACATCTACAATGTAGATCTAGAAGTTCATGCTGATATCAATACCAATCCCTCTTTCAAATCGAACAAAGCATTAAATGAAGCTATGGGCTATATTTTGAGCATGGGTTTTATATTCAAGGCAAAGCCCGAAGCATTTGCCAGCTCTACCTGTGCAGACAAAATGGTACATTGAGCTTACCATACCTTAGTGACCATCTTTTTTTCAGCAGGCAAACTGGTCTTTAATACAGGATCGGCCAGATGCTTTTTAATTTTTTCTGCAAAACTAGCTGCATATAATGCGGTCTGTGATCGATATTCTTTCCATTGTTCCGCATTAAACTTTGCTGGCTCGTTTTCTAAAGGAACTCCAACCGTTGTGCTGGGCACAAAATTACCGTACCTATCTTTTTGATAGGGAATAAATTTAAAATCTGTTAGCCAAAACCGATACTTATCCAACTTGGTTTCCAATACGAAATTATAATTTACCTCTCCAGAAGGATGTGAAACGACCACCATTGTTTTATTAATAATCAGCTTACCACTTGCCGAGAAAGTACTATCGGTCATTTGAAATTTAGTAGACTTTAAGCCCACTTTATTTTTCGCAAAAAAATCGAGCAACCTGACCTTTAAGGTATGTAAAGGTAAATCATGTAGCTTAACCACCTCGTAATAAATAAATTTCCCGGCTTCATCTTTTGGAAGCAGTTCGGTGTCCTGTGCCTTCAGATAAGAGCAGATACATAGCAGGTACAAAAATAATATGGAAACTTTCATGGCATACATTTTAAAAGCGCCAATATTATTATTGGCGCTCTTTGGGTTGTGATTAGTCCGACAGAGATCAATTTAGAAGCTATACACTGCAGCCAATGAAAATTGTGATGCAGATTTGTTTGGAGTAACACCATCTTTCTTGAAAAATCCTTGGGTAAAATCCTTATCACTGTCGAAGCGCACCTCCGGAATGAAGGTTAGCCCACCAGCTTTAATGTTTCCCGATAAAGTAAAGGAAGTAACACTGGCACTAGGTCCACCAGAAATCCCTTTATAATTAAAATATTCAGCCCTTAAACCTAAGGCAACTGCAGGCGTAAATGCATATTGTGGGTACAGTGCTACACCAGAATAACCAAATTTATCATCACCTGCGCTGAGGTTTGCCGCATTTAAACCTATTTTAACTTTATCGTTAATCTGATAGGCGGTAGTCAAATCCAATATGGTGCTGTAGTTCCCATAACCGTCCAATCCATGTAGGCCATTAATATAGGCCGTCCATCCTTCCACAGGAGAGACCATTAATTGTCCACCAAAACTAGATACCCCACGTGTAGCGGTATATTGGTTCCATTCATTGAACAGCCCCAACATTAGGCTCACTTTATCAGAAAACGCATAAGTACCTTTAATTCCGGCATTTTGGAATGGTCCGCTACCAAACAAATAAGAAGTAGAATAGTTGAAATTGGCCGCTGGTGAAATGACCTCATAGCCAATAAAAGTACCCATATAGCCTGCAGTCATGGTAAATTTATCGGTAAAGGCATAATTAACATACAAATTTTGAATATTGAAACCATTCTTTTCCGGATCGTAGCCACCAGTAACATCAGGAATAGATTGATATTGGCCTCTTGGACCAAAAGAAAGCTCGCCTACAAACGATGCCTTTCCAGTTGTTTTCTTCAACGCCAGATCAATCATACCTAAGGAAACGGAATTTTGCTCATTGGCAAAAAAGGTTTTGATATTGCTCGATTTATTTAAATCATATTTATAATAAGTATCTACAGAACCTGAGATTTCTAAAGGAGAAGCTTTTTCTTGGGCAACGGCAAGCGTTGCTGTACCAAATAATAAAAGAGAGAATGCAGCTATATTTTTCATTTTCAATAAATTTTAATGGTTAAAAATTGATCTTAATTTTCTCTAGGTAGACGAAAATTGATATAGCATAGCGCAAAATTTAATCAAAGCAATCCCACCAACCCCTAAGGTTGTAACCTAAATAATTGTTTTACAGCAACATCACCACAACCATCCGATTGTTTTCCGTAGCTTCTTTATTTCTACCCAATTCTGTTCACGTCACATTGTTGGGTAGAAAAAAGTATTTCAAACAATTAAAACCATCATGATTTTAAACTTAGCCTAAGCGGAGTATTATACATTTGGAATTTCCTGCCCCGACACAATCAAAGTACCCTGGGTATACTTTTCATTGTGCTGGCTAGCATCCAAGCCTTCTTCTTCTTCATCTGCAGTTACACGGATTGGAAGTACCAAATTAATGAGCTTAAAAATAATGAATGACACGACAAAGCTGAATACAACAACCAATAGCATTCCTTTTAACTGGGTAAAGAAGAATTCAGGATTGCCGTACAACAAGCCATCGGTTCCTGCCCCATTTACTGTTTTGGTAGCAAAAACACCGGTTAAAAGCATCCCTACAATACCGCCAACACCATGACAAGGGAAAACATCCAAGGTATCATCAAGGCTTGTTTTTTGTTTCCAAGCCACCACTAAATTAGAAACGATGGCCGCAAAAACGCCTATAAATATACTCGATGGAATACTCACAAAACCTGCACCAGGTGTAATGGCCACCAAACCTACTACCGCACCTATACAGAAACCAAGCACCGAAGGCTTTTTACCTCTTGCTGCATCAAAAAACATCCATGACAAACCAGCAGAACCTGCTGCAATATTAGTAGTTAAGAAAGCAGAAACAGCCAAAGCATTGGCACCAAGTGCCGATCCAGCATTAAAACCAAACCAACCAAACCAAAGTAGGCCTGTTCCGATCAATACGTAAGGGATATTGGCAGGAGGTACTTCCTTATGTTCAAGGTGTGATCTCCTACGTTTCAATACCAATGCACCTGCCAATGCAGCCATACCAGCCGAAATATGTACTACCGTACCTCCAGCAAAGTCTAATACGCCCATTTTAAACAGAATACCATCCGAATGCCAGGTCCAATGTGCCAATGGAGAATAAACAAAGATGGCAAACAGCACTATAAACAGAATATACGAAGTGAAACGGATACGTTCAGCTACCGCTCCTACTACCAGACCGGGCGTAATAATAGCAAACATCAACTGAAATACCGCAAACAACGACAAGGGGATGGTGCCCCATGCCGGACCTGAATTTACGCCCTGAAAAAAGAAGAAAGTTTTTGGATTGCCGATCAGCCCCCCAATACTATCTCCAAATGCCAAGCTGAACCCTACTACTACCCACAGAACAGTAATCACCCCGGCCGCAACCACACTTTTTATCATGGTCGACAGCACATTTTTACGATGCACCATCCCACCATAGAAAAAGGCAAGACCTGGCGTCATCAAAAATACCAATGCCGCAGCAACCAAAACGAAGGCCACATCAGCTGCGTTGTATTTGCCATCATCAAAGTTTGGCAACAAAGGGATAAATAAAGCGGCTACCGCTACAACAATCAATATTGCAAATGGAGCCCATTGTTTAAATAAAATTTTACTCATAATTTAAATTTTAGTGTCTGATTTTAAACCTAAATTATAAATAAAAATCAATTTTATGTTAAATTTTTTACAAAAAATAGTAAAAAATTAAAATTTTCACAATTTAAAACAATAAATAAGCCATAAATTACAATACAAAACACAAAAAGAACAAAATCAAACAAAATAAAAACTAAAAAATTAAGACAAAATCAAAAAAAAACAATTTAAAATTTAAAAACACACAACAAAAAACTAAAAATTACCCACAAAAACAAAAACAACAAAACAACAAAACCAAAAAAGACACAAAAACTAGAGAAAAAGAATTAAAAAATTACAATCACCTAAATTTTCGCACAATTCAATCAACTTTAACCGGCACGCGGAGACCCTCCACCTTTATTGTAGCATCAGAAAACTTTAATGATTATTATTCAACACAGTTCCTCACAAGAAATGTTCTAATTTTTCACGAGTATTAGCTCGTTAAGCTTCAAGACCAATTTTGGCTGGCATGGAAAGCCCCATAGGCCAAGGCAGTTGCCCTGTAGATAACCACAAAGAACATTCACCTTATGCGATAAGAAGATAAATCTTATAATAAACAATAGACATAATACGCCTATTCCTAGGCATTCTATGAATTAAAAAAAACGAGAAGAAAATTTTATAGCGTAACGCACATTACCCAGCAATTGGCTTATAAGCAGATCCCTGCACAACCCCCCTACGCTCAATCTCCTTATCCATATAGCTTTGTATGGAAGATTTATTCAGCCCCCAGTTGGGCGCAATCAACAAATCCCAATCAGAAATCCCAAACAAACGCTGAATAACAATGTCCGGCCTAAGCAACGGAATTAATTCGCAAAGTAAATCGGTGTATTCTTCGAGGGTAAACAACTTAAATGGCTCTTTTTTATATTTAACCCCCATAATAGATCCCTCTACAATATGCAGGTGATGAAATTTCACAAATTTGATCTGTGGAAACCGGTTGATCTCATGAATATAGCCCAACATCATCTCCCTGGTTTCCCACGGGAAACCAAAAATGGTATGCACACAGAGATCAAGCTTGGTATTTTCCAATAGCTTCACCGCCTCAACAAATTCACCATGACTACAGCCCCTATTAATCTGTTCCAATGTTTCGTCATAAATAGACTCCATGCCCATCTCCAGGTCCACATCAAAACGGTCGGTATAACTTTCCAAAAGGGCAACTTTTTCGGCATCGATACAATCGGGGCGTGTTCCTACTGCAAAGCCAACCACATCTTCGGTATTTACGGACAAAGCCTCATCATACATCATTTTTAAATAATGAACCGGCGCATAGGTATTGGTATTAGGCTGGAAATAAACAATAAATTTATCTGCTCTGTAAGAATGTCTTGCCCTAGACATCCCTTCAAAAAGCTGATCTTTAATATCCGGATTTTTTCGGGAAGGCTCTGGCGTAAAAG
>NZ_JAELTN010000091.1 GCF_016428855.1 Pedobacter sp. ASV28 | reverse complement strand
TTTATATAATTATTCTTTACCCTCCACAAAATTTGCCAATACTGGAAACTATATACTAAAAGCAATTATTCATAAACCAGTATCTGCAGATTGTGCCATAGATGAAGAAATATTTACAACATTTGATATTTTTTCTCCAAATTTTACGCTGCCAAATGAAGCTTGTGTAAATACACCTGTAGAGTTTAAGGATGCATCGCCTACTACAGGAGGGACCATCAAATCTTGGAGATGGGATTTTGGAGATGGTACCTATTCTACACTGCAAAACCCTAAACATGTATTTAAAACCACAGGTATAAAAAACATTACGCTAAATGTAATAACAGATATTGGATGTAACTTGTCTATAACCAGGACCATGCAGGTTATAGCGGCTCCGAAATCGATGTTTACGGCCGTGGGCCCATTTTGTGTAAATTCAACTATCAAGTTTAATAATGAAAGTACTTTTACAAATTCTAATATTGCCAGTCAGGTATGGGATTTTGGTAACGGACAAACTAATTTGACCGAGAAATCGCCATCTAGTGCCTATACTACAGCTGGAGTATTTAATGTGAGGTTGATTTCTATTTCTTCATTGGGCTGTGCAGATACCCTAACAAAGGCCATAACGATATATGCGCTGCCAGAAATATCCTTTAATGATCCAGGTTCTTGTGTTAGCGATGCCGTAAAATTTGAAGCGACAGCAGTAAAAGGAAATATCACATCCTGGTTATGGGATTTTGGAGATGGCTCTAATGACCTTACCCAAAATACAAAGCAGATCTCCACACATAAGTATAGTCAAACAGGTGTTTACACGGTAAAATTAACAGGTATTTCGACAGAAGGATGTAGCACTACTTTCTCAAGACAAATTACCATTAGTGGAAGTAATCCGGCGGTATTGTTTGAGGTAAAGGATGCCCAAAAATTGTGTGCAAACCTGGACGTGTCATTTGAGAATAAGAGCACTATTGCTTTTGGCAAGATAACCAGGATTGATTGGATTTTTGACTATAAGGAAGGGGGGACAAATACCATAGTAACCGATAATAACCCTTTATTGGGCAAGATATACACACACAAATATCCTAATGCAGCAACTAAAATAGATTATGAAGTGGTAATGATAGCCTATTCCGGTCAGGTTTGTTATACACAGTCGACACCTGTTACCGTAACGGTTTATCCTGCGCCTATTCTAACATTTAACACCATACAGCAGGTATGTGAAGATGCAAATCCATTTCAATTGGTCGCATCTGAAGATAATCATGTGTCTGGAATGTACACTTTTTCTGGAACGGGAGTTTCTTCGACAGGTATTTTTAGTCCAAGGGTAAGTGGCCCCGGAAATTTTGCCATTAAGTATAAATTTAGTTCTCCTAATAGCTGTACGGAAGAAAAAACCATAACAATTGTGGTGAATAAGTTGCCAAAAATTACAATGGGAGCAGATATAGATATTTTGCTTGGAGGAGAGAAGAGGATAGACGCGACCGTAATAGGTACTAACCTTAAGTTTAAATGGTCTCCTTCGGAAGGTTTGAGCAGTGATAGTGTTTTAGATCCCATAGCAAAACCTACTAAAACCACCAGATATGTTTTAACGGTTAGTGCTGAAAGTTGCTCCATAGTCTCCGAAGTAACAGTTACGGTACATGAAAACCCGGTTATTCCTAACGTTTTTAGCCCTAATGGAGACCAAAAGAATGATACCTGGAATATTAAGTACCTAGAGACTTTTGCCGAAGGTAACATTTCCATTTTCAACAGATATGGGCAAAAAGTGTTTTATGCTTCCCCTTATACAACACCTTGGGATGGAAAATTAAACGGAACAGATTTGCCGGTCGGCGTTTATTACTATATTATCGAACCAAATAACGGACGGAAAAAATATACAGGATCAGTAACGATATTAAGATGAGAAAACTTCTAGCGATTTTATTATATAGCTCATTACTGTTTTCTGTATCGTTTGCACAGCAAAGACCGCATTATTCCCAATACCAGCAAAATATGTCTGTACTTAATCCGGCGGTTACCGGTCTGTACAGTGGTATGGACTTAAGGTTGGGTGTTCGTTCGCAATGGCAAGGATTAGAAAATGCACCGAAAACAGGTTATGTGACTTTTAGTACTCCTTTGTCCTTTGGTGGAGATATGGCAAATTATCGGGTGAGCGACCTTGGTATTACCGAGCCGCAGACTAAGGATGATATGTTTGATTATACCTCTTCTATGTCACATCATGCTATTGGGCTTTTATTTTTGAGTGATAAAACTGGTCCTTTGAATAGGATAACCGCTAATTTAACTTATGCCTATCATCTAGCTATAGGAGATAGGTCCAATCTGGCACTCGGTGTAGGGCTTGGTGTAAATAGATTGGGATTAAATGCCCAAAGCTTGGTATTTGATGAAGCGGACGACCCTGTAGTAGGTATTTCCAATGAAATTAATAAATATACTCCAGATCTGAATGCTGGTGTTTATTTCTATACTTCCACTTTCTATTTTGGAGCTTCCATGCAACAAATCATCAAGAATAGGATTGCGTTTGATGGAAATTTTAATACAGGAAAAGAAGTAGCCCATTACTTTATTACCACTGGATATAAGTTTTGGATAAACAATGATTTTTCACTAACGCCCTCTGTAATGCTGAAGTATGTGAATCCATTACCAAAAGCTTTTGATGTGAATTTAAAGTTTACGTATAGGGATAATGTTTGGATAGGAGGTGGCTATAGAAAAAATGATGCATTTTCAGGTAATTTTGGCTTCAATGTGGCTAAGGTAGTGGCCATAGGCTATGCCTATGATTATACCACGTCGCAATTGAATACTGTTTCATCGGGTTCGCATGAGCTAACACTAAGGGTACTCTTTTAATTGAACCATTCTATATAAGCATAAAAAAGTAATAAAAGTTGCTAAGTTGCTGATTTGTTGCTATGTTATGCTTTAATTACATTTCTACTTTTATTTAAGGCATCTAAATGAAGATCGGCCGCTTGTGGTTTTTATATTTTATAGCCTTTGTTTTACTTGTACAAAAAGTAAAAGGCCAGAATATTTCTAACGAGGGCACCGATTTTTGGGCAGTTTTTCCTACACACGACCCTAGCTCTGGTAGCTTGGCCAATATGAATATTTTCATTACCTCTAAAAATGCATCTGAAGTTACAGTGAGTTGTGGGACTTACAGCGAAAAGAAGGCAATCCCAGCCAACACGGTTGTTGTTTTTAGCGTACCCAGAGCCGATTCCTATATTGCTACAGCAGAGGCTAATGTGAATTTGATAAATAGGGGTATACATATTGTGGTAAGCCCGAATATGCCTGCCGTCGCCGCATATGCGCACGTTTATGCCGGCGCTAGGTCGGCGGCATCGTTAATTCTGCCATATGGTGCATTAGGACAGAAATATTATTCCATGAATTACAGTCAGGATAATGGTGGTCGAAATTTCTTGGTACTGGTGGCCGTAGAAGCAAATACAAAATTGCGATTGACCCAATTGGATGGAACGGTAAAGGTGATTACGCTGGCCAATGCGGGAGATGTTTACGAATACCTGGCTCCTTTAGGTCAAGATTTGACAGGTGTTTATGTAGAAGTAGATGCAGCCACTTCCCAATGTAAACGTTTTGCCGCTTTTTCGGGCAGTACTTCATTGACTATTCAGTGCACGACCTCTAGAGATCCTTTGTTCCAACAATTGTACACTACGAATAATTGGGGAAAAATATATGCTGTAGCCCCTTTTATCAATAGACGCTATATAGTAAGGGTGCTGGCCCAGGAAGATAATACCATAGTAAATGTGAATGGAAGTATGGTCACCTTAAATAAAGGCCGGTATTATGAAAGTTCACTTTTGACAGAAGGGATCATGATCACGGCAAACAAACTGATTAGCGTTGCAGAATATTCTTTAACGCAGGGGTGTTCTTCTGCTACAGGTGGAAATGCTACGGGAGATCCTGACATGGTATTGCTCAATCCAATAGAGTTTAACATCAAAAAGATTACGCTGTTCTCCTCAGATCAGCAGGCCATAACCGAAAAATACATCAATGTAGTCATCAAAACAGATAGTCGATCTACCTTTAAAGTTAATGGGGCCCTTCCCGCCAATGGAACCTGGAAAACCTTTACCATAAACCCAGAATATTCCTACATACAGATAAAGGTTACCCAGCAAAGTTTAACGCTAAGTGCCGATGATGGATTTAATGCCATTGCCTATGGTTTTGGAAATGCCGAATCTTATGCATATTCGGCAGGTACGAGTTTGGCGGCCAATCAATACCTTACACTGATCAATAAGACGACCAATGCGGAAACCAGCAATGCCTGTATAGGTGAAAGTGCCGATTTTAAAATTACTATACCCTATTTATTGACTAGAATTGTTTGGAAATTTAGTGATGGAACGCCCGATTACGATGATACAGCTCCGGTTCCTACCATAAATATGGTAAATGGAGAAAAACTCTATGATTATGAGGCTCCGGTCAATAAGGTCTATTCAACGGTTGGACAAAGACAAATTACGGCTACTGGATACTTTCCAACAGATGCCAATAGTTGTTTTGGTAGCCAGGCCGATTTTGAGTTTACATTTAATGTAGATCCGCTACCTACAGCTTCTTTTATGGTATTAACGGAGGTGTGCCCAAATACAGAAGTTTCTTTTACGGATAATAGTAGGTCTAATGTGAGCGATAAGGCCCTGACCAAGTGGCAATGGGATTTTGGGGATGGCTCTGTTATATCAACTCAGCAGAATCCGAAACATACCTATACTTCATCTGGGGCTTATACGGTGAAACTGCTAGTTATTGCAGAAAATGGCTGTGCTTCGGAAGTAAACACGGCAACTATCAATGTTATGGCAAAAATGCAGGCTTCCTTTACCGTTAATAATAGCAATTGTGTGGCAAGGGATATTGTTTTTAAAGATGGCTCTACGATAGAATTTGGAAGGATATCTAAATGGATTTGGGATATGGGAGATGGAACACCATTGTTGGAGAAACAAGATAACCAGCCCTTTGTGCATTCCTATGCGGATGTTGGTAAATATACGGTTAAATTGAAGCTGCTGAGTGATAAAAACTGTTATAGCGATGTAGTAACCAAAGACATTATGGTCTATCATAATCCTGTAGCCGATTTTGATTTGCCAAATTTCTGCTTAGCTGATGGGGCAGCTGTATTTACAAATAAAAGCACCATTACGGGAGGGACCGGATTAACCTTCTCATGGAATTTCGGGGATCCATATGCCAATGCCCAACGTCCGAACACATCTACAGAGAAGAATCCGTCTCATGCCTATGTCCGGACAGGAATTTATGAGGTTAGCTTAACGGTAACTTCTGTTATTGGTTGTGAAACTGTGGTTAAAAAGCAATTTACGGTAAATGGAAGTATTCCGAAAGCAGATTTTACAGTGAATAATGAAAGTGCACTATGTAGCAATAGTTTGGTAGAGTTTAAGGACTTGGCCACTGTAGATTTTGGAGAAATTACCAAAATAGAATGGTATTTTGATTTCTTGCATAAGTCTACGCCCGATATGGTAGATGAACAACCCAATTTAAGATCGGCTACGGCCAAAGTATATAGTTTTAAATATCCTCAATTTACAGATGCTGAATTTAAGACATACACCGTGAAAATGAAAGTTTATTCAGGCGGTTCTTGTGTGCAGGAAAAAACAAAGATTATTACTTTGTATCCGATTCCCGTTGTAGATTTTATGCTTTCATCTGCATGCTTAATGGATGGCAGTGGGAAATTTGCCAATCTTTCCACTTATGTAAATCCTAATGCCAATTTAAATTATTTGTGGAATTTTGGTGATGCCAATGCCAGCTTACAGAACCCTAATACTTCATCGACTAAGGACGGACAACATCATTTTTCCCAAGCTGGAAAATATAACATTAGCCTTACGGTAACCATGCCAAATGGCTGTGAAATTGTAAAGACACAAGAAGTTACCATACTTGGCAGTGTGCCAAAAGCAGATTTTATGGTGCAGCAGACCACGGGTTTATGTAGCAGCAATCCCGTAGTTTTTGAGGATAAGTCGACCATTTCTTTTGGTCATATTACCCGTATAGATTGGTATTATGATTTCTTAAATTATCCTAACCAAATGGAAACGGACAATGCACCACAAACGGGAGGGATAACTAAAAGCTATAGACATGTTTATCCGGTGTTCAGCTCACCACTGAGTAAAAGTTATTTGGTGAAAATGGTAGTGTACTCCGGTAATGTGTGTATAGCTAATGTAGAAAAAACCATTACCTTAAAAGCCGTACCGGATATTGACTTTGCACAGCCCAACGAAGTGTGCATGGATGTTGAAAGTGTAAAGCTTAACGCTAGGGAAAAAAATAACATGAATGGTACAGGTATTTTTACGGGAAGGGGCGTTAAGGCCGATGGTACTTTTATTCCTAAAAATGCTGGTATAGGTCGGCATGAGATTAAATATACCTATACCGCTGCAAATGGATGTACAGCCGAAAAAACTCAGACCATAACTGTTAACGAAACCCCATGGGTAGATTCTGGCGAAGATAAAACGATATTAGACGGGGGAAATGCTGTACTGACGGCAAGCGCTATTGGCGAGAATTTAAAATATAAATGGTCTCCGGCAACAGGTTTGAACAGAGATGATGTTTTAAATCCAACGGCCATGCCAACCGAAGATTTGACCTATACGTTAACGGTAACTAGTGAAAAGGGCTGTACCAAAATTGACAAAGTGTTTGTTAAGGTTTTGAAGTCACCGTCAATTCCCAATAGTTTTAGTCCTAACGGTGATAACATCAATGATTTTTGGAATATCAAATACCTAGATACCTATCCAAATCCCACCATTGAAATATTTGATAGAAATGGACAACGTGTATACTTTAGCAGAGGTTATAAAACCCCTTTTGATGGAAATTATAAAAATCAGCCATTGCCAATTGGGGCCTATTATTATGTAATTAGCCCGGGAAATGGCAGAAAAACCCTAGCAGGAAGCTTAACCATTATAAGATGATGTTAAAGAAGCGTTCTTATATAGCATTATGTGCACTTTTGGTAAGCATTACTGTTTATGGACAACAACGGCCACAATATACCCAGTATATTTTCAATAATTACCTCCTTAATCCGGCTTTAAGTGGAATAGAAAACTATATGGATATCAAAGTGGGGCACAGGTTGCAGTGGGCTGGTATAGAAAGTGCACCAAAAACTTCCTTTGTATCGGCTAATTGGGACCTTAACGAAGCATACCTTTGGAAAAATCCACTTTCCTTGCCCGAAAATGGAGACTATCCGATGAGTGAAAATTATACCCAAAATTATACTTCGTCTCCAGCCCATCATGGGATGGGGATCATGGCGGTAAGCGACAAGGCAGGTCCAATTTCAAGGTTAGATGCCGGTCTTACCTATGCTTATCACCTGCAATTGAGTGGTACACATAATCTGGCTGTAGGTGTATATATGGGCTTAAGCCGTATTGTCTTAGATGTAAATGCCCTGAGCTTGGAAAATGCAGCTGATCCTGCCTTGAAAAACGTGCTGGCCTCACAATTTAAACCAGATGTTGGTGTAGGTACCTTTTACTATGGTGCACGTTTTTTTGCTGGAGCAGCTGTACAGCAGATTATACCACAAAAATTGGCATTTACCAACAGTTCGGATTATAGAAAAGGAAAAACAGTCCCTCATTTCTTTGTAACCTCTGGTTATAAGTTGTTTATAGATGATGGGATTTCTGCCGTACCTTCATTTATGTTAAAAAGGGTCGAGGCCTTGCCTTTATCATTAGATGCCAACTTAAAAATTTCCTACAAGGATAAAATCTGGATTGGCGGAAGCTATAGAAGGGCAGATTCTTTCTCCGCCATTTTTGGGTTCAACATTAAGAATTTTGTAAATCTTACCTATGCCTATGACTTGACCACCTCTGAACTGAATAAAGTAAGCAATGGCAGCCATGAAATTGTATTGGGCTTTCAGCTCAATAGCGCTTATCAAGTTTTTAGCACGGGAAAATTGTGGTAAAATTAAAGTTCCTTCCTTAGTCGTGCTACCGGAATGTTCATTTGTTCACGATATTTGGCAACAGTTCTTCTGGCAATATTGTAACCATGTTCCTTGAGAATTTCGGTTAGCCTTTCATCGGCAAGTGGTTTTCTTTTGTCTTCCTTGCCAATACAGTCTTCTAATATTTTTTTAACTTCCTTATTAGAAACTTCTTCTCCACTTTCAGTTTGTATAGCTTCGGAAAAGAATGATTTTAACAAAAAAGTGCCAAATTCCGTTTGTACGTATTTAGAATTGGCCACCCTAGAAACCGTTGAGATGTCCATTCCAATTTTATCGGCAATATCCTTTAAAATCATTGGGCGCATTTTGCGTTCGTCTCCGGTCAGGAAATAATCATACTGGTAATGCATAATGGCATTCATGGTTTTGAGCAAGGTCTGCTGACGCTGTTTAATGGCATCTATAAACCATTTGGCAGAATCCAATTTCTGTTTTACAAACTGTACGGCCTCTTTTAGTTTTTTGTCTTTTTGCGCTGCTTTATCATAATGCTCGAACATGTCCATATAGGAACGGCTTACCCTTAGTTCGGGCGCATTTCTTGCGTTTAAAGTTAATATGAGCACACCATCATTGTTACTGATATGGAAATCAGGGATAATCTGTAGCTGCTTGGTCGTTACCTGATTGGAATCCCCCGGTTTAGGATTGAGACGTAATATTTCTGCCACAACCTCTTTAAGTTCCTCGCTATTTAAGCCTATTGACTTTTCTAGTTTGTCATAATGCTTGCGTGTAAATTCATCTAAATGATGTTCAACAATTTCTATCGCTTTTTTTATGAGCGGGTTGGTTGCGTCTTTTCTTTTTAGCTGTAACGCCAAACACTCTTGAAGATCTCTTGCGGCTATGCCTGGAGGGTCGAAGTTTTGGATCAGCTTTAACATTTCTAAAACGTCTTCTTCCTCTACCATTACATTTTGGGAAAAAGCAAGATCGTCTATCATCGAAGTAATGGGACGGCGCAAATAGCCATCATCATCTAAACTGCCAATGATTTGTTTTCCAATGATAAAATCTTGATCGGACAGGGGAACCAAATCCAATTGTTGCTGCAGACTTTCAAAAAAAGTACTTTCTATGGCAATTGGCGTTTCTTTTTTATCTTCCTCATCATCGCCGTTATTATAAGAGGTGCTATAATCGTTGGCATTGTCTTCCTGTAAGTAATCTTCTACATTAAACTCGTCCAAGCCCGTATCCTCCAAACTATCTTTAGATTCGAAATCTTCTTTATCATCTTGTAGGTCATCGTATTCACCCTTGGGCTCATCTAATGACATTAGGCTAGAGTCTTCCAAAGCTGGATTTTCTTCTAATTCCTCTTTGATTCTGGTATCGAGTGCTACAGTTGGCACCTGCAACAACTTAATAAACTGAATTTGTTGAGGAGAAAGTTTTTGTAGTAACTTTTGCTGTAGATGTTGTTTTAACATATTTGGAATTGACTTCGAGCACCAAAAATACATAATTGCTTGAGATTTTATTCGTTATTTTGAATTATTATGCTTCTTTTAATTAAGTTTGTTTAAGGAGCTCGTTTAAATTTTGTCAAAGTGTATTAATTACTTGGTCTGGTATTTATTGTTCCCACGAAATACGTTCTGCTTAATTTCTTGTTGAAATTTGAACAGCTGCTAGGAAGAATTTATTTTTATTAACTAAATAGAATTACTTATGGGATTTGTAAAAGAATTTAAAGAATTTGCCATTAAGGGCAATGTAATGGACTTGGCTGTCGGTGTAATTATCGGCGGTGCATTTGGTAAGATAATCGATAGTGTGGTAAACGATTTAGTAATGCCTGTAGTTGCGGCAATTATAGGTAAGCCAGACTTTAGTAATTTATATATAGTGCTTAGGGGAGAAGTACCTAATGGTCTTGCATTGGCCGACGCCAGAAAAGTTGAAGGTGCTGCAATTTTTGCTTATGGAAGTTTTATTACGGTTGCCATTAACTTTTTGTTGTTAGCGCTGGTAATATTCCTTATGGTGAAGGGCATTAATAGCCTAAAACGTAAAGAAGAGGCTAAGGCAGTTGCACCTGCGCCAACTACAGAAGAGGTTTTACTTACTGAAATTAGAGATTTACTTAAAAATAAATAGTTAAAAGAAGATGCCCAAAAAAGGTAGATAGGCTAACGGCCTTAAGTATTTCTTGAATACTTATTAATCGAGACCTTTTTTGGGCATTCTTGTATTCCACCCACCATGAAACCATGAGTTTACACTGGCGAACCGAAATGAATAAACTCATGATAGCTTCATTAACATTAAAAAACAAATTATATATTGATGAAAAAAATATTTTTAGTTTTTATTGCGCTTGTCTGCACTTCTCAAATGAAAGCACAAACAAAAGATGAAAAAGCAGTATCAGATGCTGTAGAAAAAATGAGATTGGCAATGATCAGTGGAGATAGGGCTGAGCTGGAAAATATTTCATCGACAAATTTAAGCTATGGACATTCCAGTGGAAAAATTGAGGATAAAGCAGCATTTGTTGAATCAATTGCAAGTGGGAAGTCTGATTTTGTTAGCATTGACTTGAAAAATCAGAGCATACAGATTTCTGGTCATACGGCAATAGTTCGACATGAGCTCCATGCCAAAACAAATGATGGGGGTAAGCCGGGGGAGGTTCACCTCGGCATTATGTTGGTTTGGCAAAAGTTCGGCAAAGATTGGAAGCTGATCGGCCGGCAAGCTTTTAAATTGCCTCAATAAGAATTATCGGATAGATAGTGATGTTTCCAGCACTTTCTTTTCAAACTCTTCTACGGGATATTTGGCTTCAATAAGCTTTAGTAACATTTCAGTAGCCAATCTGCCAATTTCATAGGCAGGTTGCCTTACCGATGTTAATGAAGGGTTGAAAAGATCCAATACATCAGAGTTGCTGAAGCCGGCAATGGCCATGTCTCCTGGAACCGAAATTTTTAGGTTCTTAAACACGCTTAAACATCCGGTGCTTAACCGATCTCCAGCCACGAAAATAGCATCTGGCTTGTCTTTTAATGCCATAAGCTCCTTTATGGCATTTTCGGTTTCCTCATAGAGCATTCCACCGTGTGGACAATATTTGATGTAATCTCTATTGGTTTCAATGCCGTGGTCCTTCAGTGCCTTCTCATAACCCGATAAACGCTCTATGCTAATGGACAGATAACTTGAACTGGTAAGGTGCGCTATCTTCTTATAACCAGATTCTATAAGATAGCTTGTGGCTTGATAGGCTCCTTTTTCATTATCTGCGATCACCTTATGGGTAACAATCTCATCAGCTACGCGATCAAAGAAAACAATAGGCAGCCCTTTTTCGTGCAGAAATTTAAGATGGGAAATATCCTTGGTTTGTGAGGAAAGGGAAATGAGTAGGCCATCTACAGACCTAGAGGCAAGGTGGTTAACGTTTACAACTTCTCTTTCGAATGATTCGTGGGTTTGAGAGATAATAACATGGTAACCTTTGTCATAGGCAATGGATTCTATTCCATCAATAGCCTGAGAAAAATAACTGTTGGCCACTTCACTAACCACTACACCAATTGATTTACTCCTTCTTTCCTTTAAACTGAGGGCAATGGGATTGGGCTTATAGTTGATTTTATTGGCATAATCGATCACCAGTTTTTTGGTGGCTGGGCTAATTTCATGAGTGTCTCTTAATGCCCTAGAAACGGTAGAGGTGGATAGACCAAGGGCTTTGGCAATGTCTTTTATGGTAACGGGCTCGAACATATATTAATCAATAAAATATATTGGTGTGATTAGCTAGAATTATAACTCAAAAATAGCACTATTTATGAATAGTAATAAAGATATAAAATTCGATTGAATTTGGCAACGTTGTCGGGAACGATTGCATAAATTTATACGAGGCTAACAATGCTATTTGTTGAAAAAACATTGTAGACTTGTTTATGAAGATGTTTTAAGCCATCTTTTGATAACCAAATTTTTAACCATATTGTATGAAAAAAATCTTGCTGTTTTTTTGTGTAATAGCTATTGGCATTAATCTAGCTAAAGCACAAACTAGGTCAGTAACAGGAAAGGTAACCGAAAAAAGTACCGGATCTCCACTTCCTGGCGTAGCCGTAACCATTAAAGGAACAAAATCTGCCGTATCTACCGATGCCAATGGGATCTACAAAGTCAGTGTGCCATCAACAGGTAATACTGTTTTGGTTTTTAGATCTATAGGCTTCAATGAAATGGAGATAGCGGTTGGAACTAAAAGTCAGGTAAACGCAGCCTTGGAAGAAAGTTCTACAGCTCTTAACGAAGTAAAAATTGTAAACATCGGCTATGGAACTGTAAAAAGAGAAGCTATTACCGGTGCTGTTTCTTCCGTTAATGCGGCTACTATTGCTGCAGCACCAGTGTCTTCGGCTTTAGAAGCAATTCAGGGACGTGTGGCCGGTGTTAATATTACCTCAACCGAAGGTTCTCCTGACGCCACCATGAATGTTAGGGTAAGAGGTGGTGGTTCCATCACGCAAAGCAATGATCCTTTATATATAGTTGATGGATTTCCAGTAACTACCATTGCTGATATTGCTCCTCAGGATATTGAAAGTATCGATATTTTGAAAGATGCATCGTCTACGGCTATTTATGGCTCTAGGGGAGCGAATGGCGTAGTTTTAGTCACTACTAAAAGCGCGAAAACTGGCACAACCAGTATTTCCTACAACTTATTTGGTGGTTATAGAAAAATAGCCAAAACATTAGATGTTTTAACACCTTATGATTACGTTACCTGGCAGTATGAGCGTGCGTTGCTTGATAATTCAATCAATAATTATACTCAATACTTTGGCAATTATCAAGATATCGATCTGTATAAGGACGTAGCAGTTAACGATTGGCAAAATCTAGTTTTCGGCCGTACGGGCAATACCATTAACCATAACCTAAGCATTATGGGCGGGAGTGATAAAACGAAATATAGCTTAAGCCATAACTATGTAAAGGACAAGGCTATTATGCAGTTGTCGGGTTATGAAAGACAGAACATCAACTTTAAGCTAAACCATAAATTATATGATAAACTGTCTTTAGATTTTGGATTGAGATATGCAGATACCAAAACTAAAGGAGGGGGAACAAATGAGGTGAGAGAGGTTTCTTCAGCAGATTCAAGGTTAAAGTTTGCGGTTATATATCCACCTATGGTAGTGCCAAGTCTAACGAATAATGATGATGTTGATGCTGATTTTGCGTTATATAATCCTTTGGTGGCTATCTCTGATAATGACCAATACATTCATCGTAAACAGTACAATATTAATGGGGCTTTGTCTTATGATATCATTAAAGACCTTAGATTAAAAAGTGAAATAGGATATGAAGGACTTAGAAATGATCAGGATCGTTTTTATGGAAATACAACCTATTATGTTAGGAACACACCTTCGGTAGACAATCAAAACAAACCTGCACTTATTCTAACAAATAGTAACAGGAATTCTTTTAGAAGTACCAATACGTTGAATTATAACTTTAGAAAGCTATTAGGTAACCAACATAACCTCACAGTATTGTTGGGGCAAGAATTTCTTAAAACAGAGAGTTCGACATTAACGAACGTGATACATGGTTTTCCTAGAAGTTTTGGTTTTCAGGACGCAAGAGTCTTAACTACACAGGGTACCGCAAATTCTATTGATAATTTTATTTCGGCAGATGATAAATTATTATCATTCTTTACAAGGGCAAACTACGACTATAAAAGTAAGTACCTCTTAAGCGCCGCATTCAGGGCCGATGGTTCTTCTAAATTTGCAAAAGGTAATCAATGGGGATATTTTCCATCGGTGTCTGCAGCTTGGAGAATTATACAGGAAGATTTTATGAAGGGTACCCAGTCATGGCTGTCAGATTTGAAATTGAGAGCTAGCTATGGTGCTGCAGGAAACAACAATATTCCAGTTGGTCAAATTGTACAAACTTTTCAAAGTTATACCAATACTTGGATTAATGGAGGTACCAGTTATCTGTCTGCTTCTAAAGTAATGGCAAATCCTAACTTAAAATGGGAAACAACCATTAGCCGAAATGTAGGATTGGATTTTGGATTGCTCAATTCAAAAATCACAGGTTCGATAGATGCATATGTAAATAATGTAAAGGATTTGTTGATCGAATATCCAGTATTGGGTTCAGGTTATGATACACAGTATCAAAATATAGGCGAAACCCAAAATAAAGGTTTGGAGTTTAATTTGAACTATAGGGCAATTCAAAAGAAAAATTTTGATTTGTCTTTCAATGCCAATATTTCATTTAACCGTAATAAGGTTATTTCTATTGGAGGTTTGAAGAGTATTAATGCAAGTTCAAATTGGGCATCTACCGAAATTAATATGGATTATATGGTTCTTTCGGGAGCATCTATTGGAAGGATTTATGGTTTTAAAAGTGCTGGTCGTTATGAGGTCTCAGATTTTTCCGGATACAATGCAACTACAAGAACTTGGACTCTTAAACCTGGGGTTCCAGATGCAAGTAGTGTAATTGGAACACTAAGACCGGGATCTATGAAGCTGGCCGATCTTACTGGTGATAATAAAGTTGATTTGAATGATAGAACCATTATCGGTAATACAAACCCATTAAATACTGGAGGTTTTACCATTAATACCAGGATTTATGATTTTGATTTTGCTGCTTATTTTAATTGGAGTTATGGCAATGACGTATACAATGCTAATAAAATCGAATATACTTCGACCAGTAAATATAGCTCTAGAAATATGATTGATATCATGGCAACTGGTAACCGCTGGACCAACTTACGTGCTGATGGTACGATCAGTAATGATCCGGCAGAGTTAACGGCAATGAACGCCAATACCACCATGTGGTCACCTTATATGAAAGCTTACGCATTGTCTGATTGGGCAGTGGAAGATGGTTCTTTTTTAAGATTATCTACCATCACGCTTGGTTATACTTTGCCAAGTGCCATTTCTAATAAATTAAAAATGAAAAAACTGAGAGTTTACGCTTCTGGTAATAATGTTTTCTTGTTAACAAATTATACGGGCTTCGATCCTGAAGTATCTACAAGAAGAAGAACAGGACTTACGCCGGGGGTCGATTATTCAGCTTATCCTAGAAGCAGATCTATAATATTTGGTTTAAATGTTAACTTTTAACTCTGAAGCTTCATGAAAAAGATTAATTATATATTTTTATTTATTTTATTAAATACCTTAATAACCTGTCTCTTATACACATCTCCGAGCCCACGAGACCTGCGTTACCATCTCGTATTCCGTCTTCTGCTTGAAAAGAGGGGGGGGGGGGGGGGGGGGGGGGGGGGGGGGGGGGGGGGGGGGGGGGGGGGG
>NZ_JAELTN010000090.1 GCF_016428855.1 Pedobacter sp. ASV28 | reverse complement strand
GTATAAGAGACAGGTCTATAATACCTATCAAATCTATCGCCATGATAAGTTGGCCGATCTAAAAGCAGATTACCTAATTGCAAAGGAAACAGGTTTTATTTTGGGGGTGAAGATGGTTCGTGGCGCCTACATGGAGAAGGAACGCAAAAGGGCGCTTGAAATGGGTTATGCTTCACCAATTCAGCCAGATAAAGCGGCAACCGATCGTGACTATAATGAAACTTTACGTTTTTGTGTTGACCATATAGAGCAGATTGGCTTTGTTTGTGGTACGCATAATGAAGAAAGCAGCAAGCTGCTGGCCGAGCTAATAGATGAAAAAAATATTCCACATGATCATCCGCATGTTTACTTTGCCCAACTTTTGGGTATGAGCGATAACCTAAGTTTCAATCTTTCTGATGCGGGTTATAACGTGGCAAAATATGTACCATATGGTCCTATAAAAGCAGTAATGCCTTATTTGTTTAGGCGGGCACAGGAAAATACATCGGTAGCTGGACAAACGGGAAGAGAGCTGGGTCTGATCAGCAAGGAAAAAAATAGGAGGGGTATATAGTAATTATTCCGCACAATATAATATAAAGCTCAGCGAAACTCCATGTGGTAGCCTTGCTGAGCTTTTTTGTATGAAGTTATTTCTTCTTTATATTGAATTTTCCTTCATTTAATTTTGCTTCCTCTACACGTTGTTCAAATGCTTGTAGATCTAGCATTGGTGGGTTGGTAGAAATTAGGATTTCGTTTTTTGTTTTCAGCGTAGGGGTATATCCACCTGATGACATGTAAAAACGGTCATTGTATTGGGGTGAAACGCCTTGCTCATAGTCTACTCTTTGGCCTTCCTTACCATCTGTGTTGGAGAAACGAACCTTGTTAAAGTTGACCCATTTTTTTTGATCAACTTCATATCCCCAAGCGTTATAGTAATAGGCAGACCTCTTAAGTTGCCCATTGCTGTAGCCAAAGTTTTCCAAAAAGGAATGAAAGCCATTAAAGTATCTTTTTTCCTTGGGGGCTTTCCAGGTGGCTACATATTTCCAATCTTCATTTTCCAATTTATACCAGGCAGACAACAATACCGTATAATCTGTTTGAGGACTTACATTCATTAAGAACTTAACGGGACTGCCACTTTTCCAGTTTGTCGTTTTAACATAAGATTGTCCACCCGTACCTTCACCACCAAAAGAGTTGACGGTGGTATAGTCGGCTTTATCTACTAAACTTACATAGTCGTCATGGTTTATAGATTTATCTTTTTCGGCATCTTTACTGTCCCATACAGAAAATAATACCCTGCGTTCTTTTTGGGTATTGGTTTGTATGCCAAAGTATCCTCGATAAAAGCCAATGGCCATATAAAAGGTATGTAGGGGATCAGCACCTTCGGGTACCAAGATTTCTTCATAAAGCCAATTGTAACTTGTAGAAGTAGGCTGGGTAGTACTAAAGCCTAAATGAACAGATGGGGAGGATTGATAATTGGTGTGGTTGACCTGTCCATTGGGCTTTAGCGCATGAAAGATCAATGAATGCAGGCTAATGCTTAATTCTGGAGATGAAATAGGAATGAGTTCATATTTGTAATAGCCAGTTTTGAGGATCTTAGTCTGTGCCACAAAGGCGGTATCTTTTTTTCCGGTACCTTTTAAGGTAATTTTCTTTTTGATCTTGGTAAACATTAAGTCCTCATAACATGGAGAGATTTGAATCTCAAACTTTAGAGATTTTCCTTTGGTAATGGTCGTATTCAAGAAAAAATCATAATCTCCTTCTTTTTGATATAGATACCAGGCAATGTGCTTATCTTTGTTTTCCCAATTGGTAATGTCTTTTATGGTTTCAGGATAACCTACAGGTATCGAGATGCCAACCTGATCGGGACTAAATGGCTCGGCATAAGCTTTGTTGGCAGGTACTGAAAAGGTGTTAATGAACTTTTGTGACTGTGCCCATAAATGGCTAGTCCACATAAAGATTAATAAGGCCAGCAGCCTTATTTTTAGATAGTTGTTTTTCATATAGATAAATGAGTAGTTTGTAAAGGTAAATTTAGGATTAAATTTAAATCTACCTATCTATTTTATTCAAGATTAGCTACTCATTTTAAGATAAAATAACCAACAGCTAACCAAACCAATCCCTTAGCTAAAAAGAATAGGAAACCCCAAAAGCCTAATTTCTTGGCCCATTTTTTTAGTTTTTCAATTTCTTCGGGCTTCATCATGGTATAGTTTAGCTAGCCGTTTTAAATGATATAGAATTATAGTTAAAATTCTTCTTCTGTCAGTTTTTTAACACTTAGTATCTTAAATTCTTTGATACCGTCGGGCATTTCCCAATTGATCAGATCTCCTGTTTGATAGCCTAGAAGTGCGATACTGATCGGTGCAAAGATAGATACTTTTTGCTTTTTTATATCTGCATCTTTTGGTAAAACTAATTGAAAGGTAAATTCCTGTCCATTATCGGTGCTTACAATTTTTGCCTCTGTATATAACGATACTACATCTTTTGGCAACAATTCATCCTCATATAATGTGGCGTTTTTAATTTCTTCTCTTAACCTTTTTTTATTGTAATCACTCATTACCGCTTTTTCCAAATGTTCGGTTAAAAATTTGTGATCGCTTTTAGCTAATAATATTGACTTGGTGTTCATTTTTTATAATTTAAGATAAAACAATAGACAGCCCACGAAAGGCCGAACATAATTAATTAGAAATCAAGGGTGGTTATTCCCCGAAGTCTTTGAAAAAGAAGAATAGAATTCGGGGTTTATTTAATGAAGTCCTTACTTGTTGATAGGAAAGTAAAGCCTATAGCGTAATTATCAGATATTTGCTTGCCAAACAAAACAATAGCATGCTGCTGTTTCTGATTGAACGCAGTGAGCTGAATTTTATGTTTTCTTGTTGACATGATAACAAAGATGCTCTTGTTATAGTGAAAAAACAAACTATTAATGCTTTTTTACAAACTAAGGATGGAAAGAAAGATAAAAGAGAATATCTAAAAAGTAAAATCATCTGTCTTTTCGGCGAATATTCGAAATAACGGAACTCTTTTTGACATTCTCTTCTATCACTAAAGTGATTAAGGTTTAAACAGCTTTGGGCTGATGAAAAATCAGGCCAGGTCAAAACGGTCAAGGTTCATTACCTTGTTCCATGCTGCTACAAAATCAGTTACAAATTTCTGCTTGGCATCGGTACTGCCATAAACTTCGGCAATAGCCCTTAGTTCAGCGTTGGAACCAAATACAAGATCGGCGCGGGTGCCTGTCCATTTTAACTCCCCAGTTTTGCGGCTCCGTCCTTCAAATACTTCTTTGTCTTCCGTAGTTGCTTTCCAAATGGTATTCATATCCAGTAGATTGACAAAGAAATCGTTAGTGAGTACTTCAGGGTGTTGTGTGAAGACACCATGTTTAGAACCGTCAAAATTTGTATTTAACACACGCATACCGCCTAGTAGCACTGTTAATTCAGGAGCTGTAAGTGTTAGTAGTTGGGCTTTATCTACCAAAAGTGCTTCTGTTGATGCGGCATACCTTGTTTTCTTGTAGTTGCGGAACCCATCGGCAATAGGTTCTAGGAAAGCAACAGATTCGACGTCGGTTTGATCTTGTGAAGCGTCCATGCGGCCTGGGTTAAATGGAACCTGTATATCATGTCCTGCAGCTTTGGCCGCTTTTTCAATACCTGCACTACCAGCCAGTACAATAAGATCGGCAAGTGATACTTTTTTATCGTTGGATGAAGTATTGTTAAAGTCTTTTTGAACATTTTCCAATGTACTCAACACTTTCGATAATTGAGCCGGATTGTTTACCTGCCAATATTTTTGTGGAGCCAAACGAATGCGTGCGCCGTTAGCGCCTCCGCGTTTATCGCCACCTCTAAAAGTAGAAGCAGAAGCCCAAGCTGTTGAAACCAATTCTGATATGCTCAGTCCAGTGGCGAGTATTTTATTTTTTAAAACGCTAATGTCATTAGTGTCTATTAGGCGATGGTTAACTGCAGGAATGGGGTCTTGCCAAATGAGTTCCTCTGCAGGTACTTCGGGTCCTAGGTAACGTGATCGGGGCCCGAGGTCACGATGGGTTAACTTAAACCAGGCACGGGCAAAGGCGTCGGCAAAATCATCGGGATTTTCCAAAAAATGCCTCGATATCTTTTCATAAATTGGATCGAACCTTAAGGATAGGTCGGTAGTTAACATGGTTGGCTTATGTTTTTTGTTGGCATCATAAGCGTCTGGTATAATGGCTTCTGCATTTTTTGCTATCCATTGATGGGCACCGCCAGGACTTTTGGTCAATTCCCAATCGAAACTAAAAAGATTTTCAAAGAAGTTGTTGCTCCATTGGGTTGGCGTTGTTGTCCAAGTAACTTCTAATCCACTTGTAATGGCATCTGCACCTTTTCCGGTACCGTAAGTATTGTCCCATCCAAAACCTTGTAGTTCCATGCCCGCAGCTTCGGGTTCTTTGCCTACATAATCAGAAGAGGCTGCTCCATGTGTTTTTCCAAAGGTATGGCCTCCGGCTATTAAAGCTACTGTTTCCTTGTCGTCCATTGCCATACGGGCAAAAGTATCACGAATGTCTTTTGCGGCTGCTATAGGGTCTGGGTTGCCATCTGGTCCTTCAGGGTTTACATAAATTAATCCCATATGTGCGGCTGCTAGTGGCTTTTCCAGATCACGAGAGTGCTTGTTCCCATCTGCATCTTCATCAGAAGCCAATACGCCATGTGCCGCCACACCTTCCGATCCTTTGGAGTAACGTTCGTCATTACCTAACCAGGTCGTTTCAGCGCCCCAATATACATCCTCACTAGCTTCCCAAACATCTTCTCTTCCACCCGCAAAGCCAAAGGTTTTAAAGCCCATTGATTCTAGGGCTACATTACCTGTAAGGATCATAAGGTCTGCCCAAGAAATTTTCTTGCCATATTTTTGCTTGATAGGCCAAAGTAACCTGCGTGCCTTATCTAAGCTTACGTTGTCTGGCCAGCTGTTTAGTGGAGCAAAACGTTGTTGTCCATATCCCGCGCCCCCGCGTCCATCGCCTACACGATAAGTACCTGCACTATGCCATGCCATACGGATAAATAAACCACCATAATGCCCAAAATCAGCTGGCCACCAGTCTTGTGAATCGGTCATTAATGCATGAAGGTCTTTTTTGACCGCCTCTAAATCTAGACTCTTAAAAGCTTCCGCATAATTAAAATCCTTATCCATCGGATTGGATAGGGTAGAGTACTGACGTAAAATGTTTAGTTTTAATTGATTGGGCCACCAGTCACGATTTCTTGTTCCACCGCCGCCAACGTTTTGTTTTTGGCCTGCACCATGAAATGGACACTTACTGATGCCGTTAGAATTGTTCTCCATTTTTAATAAGTTTTTTGTTAATAATCGAATACTTAATAATTCACAAAATATAGCTTGCAAATCAAAAAAACTATACAATATATGTGTTAGCTATAAAACTGTTTTATGACAGGTTATGTTTGTTTTTAAATGGTTATACAGTTTTAATTTACAATAAAGATAGACAGATAACCAAATAAAGTCAAAGTGCTTTTCTCTATGGGCTAATAGTTTATAGCTATTTCGTGGTGAATGGGTATTATGTTTTATGATAGGTCAGGTTTTCAGGCTTGGAATATCTTAATCTACCATGATATTGAATAGGGCAGGGCTGACTTTTTTCTGATCAAGAACCGTAAGTTTTTTATACATATATTCATTTTTTTTCTCCTCGTTTTCTAAGATATGGTATATATTGATCATTAGATTGTACATAGATATTTCATCTGTTGTAAGGTTATTTCTTTTATAAATTTCAACACATTTTTCAGCATATATTAATGCGGTGGCATAATCACGTTGATTTTTACTTTGATAAGCTTTCGATGATAAATAAATAGATTGGATATAAGGGGTGGAATTTCCGATAGATTGATGGTGATTTAATTTTGTGTGTATTTTTTCGATTAGGCTTGTTTTGTTGTCGAGAAGATTCTTAGACTTGGTGTGCGCCAATATACTAAACAGATAAGTAGAAAAAGGTTGGTCTGACGATAGGATTTTTGGATAATGGGTAATCATGGCGTAGATGATCCTTACGGCCTCCTTTTGGTTCCCATAGAATACATTTGTAGTCATCATTAAAATAAAAATCAAAATTTCCTTATTATTGGGTAATAAATTTTCATTTTTGCCAAAAAGATATTCACCCGATTTAAAATAATCGATTTTCAAGAGAATGTCATTCTCTGTGTTTGCTTTTCCGCTGATTTTAAGATAAATAAGGTAGATGGTTTGGTAAGGGTTTATTTCCCATTTTTTGGCTTCGTCTTGTAGGCTTTCCATTTGTTTAAGGCGATTTTTTATTCTGTCCTGTTCTAGGCTTAAGCAATCAAATATGGAAAGTATGACATGGTAAATCAGCGCATTCTTATTCGTGTCTGCTACCAAAATGAGGGAAGAAAGTGCGTCCTTATAAAAAGAGTCAATAAAATCGAAATGAATAAGGTGGTTCATGATCATTTCGTGCAGATTGTGCTGTTTTATTTTTTCAATGAGTGAAAGGTTGTCTTTTAATTGATAGTTTAAGTTTTCTGCTATAAAGTAGATAAGGTAGTTTCTTTCATAATTATTCAAATTCAGTTTTAGCAAGTAGGAAAGCTGGTGAAATTTATCCCTTCGAATGATTAATCTTACCGACCATTGGAACAACTGGAAACGCATTTGGTTGCCATAATAAGCTTTATTTATCTCATTGAAGAATTCTTCATTCATATCGTTTTGGAAATGGTCCAAAAGTTCTATAAATAGAAAATATTCAAAAACATGAGGTTGTATAAAACGAACACAATCTAGTATAAAGCCGTCTTGGTACTGTTTTTCTTCCATCAAAATGCCTTCTGCCAGCAATTCCATATAGGCATTTTTAAAAACGGACAGCTCTTTAATCAAATCAGATTTTAGAACAAAAGCGTTGCCCTTTCCAAATGAGGTGAGCTGGACAATCTTTCTGCAATAAAGAATTTTTTCTGTGGCATAATTGGAACGATAGATTTTTTCCTGTATAAAACGATCTATAATTTCAAAGAAAATGATATCGGTAAAGGAATTGAATGTTGGGGATTCTTCTTTAAGCTGATAGTACCATTGAATATGGAAAGGGAATTTTAACTGAGATTTTAGTTTTGGGTTAATCTGTTGATGGTCAAATGGGTACATTTTTCTGAAAATATCATCTACTTCATCTGCAGTAAGAGGAGGAATGTTTGAATGGTCCTTAATATTGAAGTAGCTCCCGGAACACCACTTATTTCTTATATATGGAATAGTTTTTATCTTTTCATAAAATCTGCTCCACATGGTGGAACGCATGCTACATATGATTTTTATACTTTCATTATCTTCTATATTGGAAATGAGATTGATGAGCTTATCGAAGATAATGGGTTTGGTGACTTTGTCTGTGACCAGGTCTTGAAAACCATCTATGATAACGATCAATTTTATGTTGAACTTTTCACGTTTTTCCTTAAAATAAGTGATCAGATCGATTTTTGTACTTAGACCAAGCTTGGCTTTAATCCTGTCTTCTATACTAAAAAGATGATACTGCTCCCCAAAAACATCAGTAGCATTTAGAAATAGAATAATGTCATTTTTATATTTGGCCCCCTCGTTTAAAAATAATGCTTCAACCAAATGGCTTAACAGTATACTTTTGCCATAACCAGCTTGGGAAATATACGAGGTAAAACTACATTTATTAGAATAAAAGTATTCAAAATCAAACCTTGCGAATTTCCGTTCGGTAGTGAGTTCATAAGGTACGCTACTCCTATTTCTTATGTATTTTAAAGTGTTCAAGGTGGTTTCAAATGCATTTGAACGGACCTGAAGAAGTTCTCCCTGGGGTTGTAGGGTAACTAAAAACTCATCCTCGAGTACATCATCATCATCTACTTTTTCTACGTATTCGAACAAAGTGTTGATGGTATATTTCGAAAATTCATTTTTGATTTTGGCGAAACCAAAAAGTCTCTTTAAAGTAGTTTCACTAATGGTTTTATGTATTTCTTTTTGAATAGAAAAAGAAATGGACTTACAGTCTGAAGGGCTGATGGTTTTTGCACCAATTTTTTCCAAAATTAAGCATTTAAGCTTTTCTAAGATAACTGTTTGAGGCATTGGAGAGAGCTGATCTTATTAACTTATCTACTAATATAAGTTTTATATAAAATAAAAACCTCTTTATTTTTCAAATTTTAATGAAAAATTAGTTATGCCAATCATTATCAGATAGATTGGATTTTAGTCTTTATAAAAAGGTAAAATAAGGTGCTGTTCTATTCGTTAACATGCACTGTTTATCCAATATTTTAGTTCATTAATCCTTCGCTTCTCAGGATGAACTTTTGTATGAGATTTAGAACAAAAGCGTACGTTCATTCATTTTATTCAAAAGCATAACGTCAAATTTCCCTTAAAAAATGAAAATCATTCATTGGTGAATTTGGAATGAATAATATATGCTTCGTTTTTGTATGAATGTGCTTTTATTGCACATTTAGCCTAGGTCTATAAGTGAAAATTCAACATAGAATAACGAATTTAAACAACTGGGATAAAGCTTTGTTTTAATTATTTTAAAAATGGATAAAATGAATATATATCCCTTGTGTTGGCTGTTTAATGAATAAAATGAACAGCAAAAATAATGTGATTGGTATTTAAAATTGTACAAAAAACGGCTCAATTAAATCCAAATCGCATGAAATTAACATCTACTTGCTCGGCAAGATCGATGAAATTAACCATCGCTTTCTTGAACATCTTATTTATAACGCTCTTCCATCAAATTTCGTATGCACAGACAAAAATTTTTGCTGGTGAAGCGATCATCAAGTCCAACCAGATCGACGATAAGGACAATGCGACAAAAGACGATAATACTTTTGCTACAGTCAAATCTTACGGGGGATTGATTGGCGGCGCATTTAAATATAGTGGTGAACTGGAATTGAAATTTCCGACAGATGTGCCTGCCAATAGGACAACTTTTATTCGAATAGATTTCAATGCAGATGTCCTAAATGCACTGCTTGGTGGAAATCTGGGGTCTTCATTGGCAGATCTTGTAGGTACATTGGTGTTGGGTAATCACTATTTTGTGGTAGGTGCGAGAAATTCCTTAAACCAAGAAGTGGCCAAGGGTTCAAGCAGTGGCTCATTTTCGGCTACGGATGTAAAATTAGTAAAAGATGCAGCGGGTAATTTTTATGTAGCCATTACGCCAAGTGCATCCTATAATAGGGTTTATATTAAAGATGTGACCGATGCCGCATTATTGGGTACCTCAAACAGCATGAAGGTATATAATGCTTTTTATGTTTCAGGTTCAGGTAATTGTGATCCTGCGTTTGCCACAGATTTTGAAGGTAGCGGTGCAACCTTAAGTTTGTTGGGCATTGGAGGTGCAGGGGTTACCAATATGCAGAATGCCATAGATAATAATGTAAATACTGCCTCTAAAATGAGTTTAGGGCTTATTGCTGCAGCCGGAACAATTAGCCAAAATATTTATTTCAATTCACCATCGGCTCTAGGAGACGAATTTAATATCAGGCTGTCGGTTGATCAGGCATTAGCTAATGTAGGTTTAGTAAATAATATTGAAGTTGAAGCATATAATGGAAATGTGCGTGTTTACAATACGAATTTAAGCACTTTATTGAACCTTGACCTACTTGGTCTTCTAAATAGTGGACAGCCCACAAACATTCCGTTTGCACCACCTTTGGCTTTTGATAGGGTAAAAATTACCCTAAGCTCTTTGTTAAATGTGAATTTAGTGCAATATATCAGTATATATGGTGTTACACGCTCTGCTCCCCGACCCACGTTCACTTCTCCGCTTTCCAATTCCGTAAATGTTTGTTATAATACTTCGGCCGCTTTGGGAGCAACAACAGCAGCTAACAATCAACTGATTTGGTACAATACGTTAGAAGGAGGCACTGCATTGGCTACCACTGCCTATAATGATACCTATAATGTAGGACCTTTAACTGCCAATCGGATACTTTATGTGGCCGCAAAAAGAATTGGATGTACAGATGAATCGGTTAGGGTTCCCGTTAACATAACTGTTAATCCTTTATTGAGTTTGCCTGCTACTACATTCCTCAATGGCACAGTGGGATCTGCCTATGCCAAACAAATTAACGCAGCTACCGGAGGTACATCGGCTTATACCTATGCGCTAACCGCAGGAAGTTCGCTTCCATTGGGTTTAACATTGAGCAATGCTGGTTTAGTAGGAGGAATACCCACACAATCGGGTAATTATTCATTTTCGGTTACGGCAACAGATAACAAAGGATGTACTGTAGAAAGAACCTATAACCTATTAATTACCGGTACACTGAGTATAGCTGTAGTTGATTTGCCTAATGGTACGGTGGGAACAAATTATCCGGTTCAGGTAATCCCGTTGGCTACAGGTGGTAGTACGCCTTATACTTATACGGTTACAAATTTACCTCCAGGGCTCACTTATAATTCCACAACTCGAGAAGTGTTAGGTACACCTACTGTCTCTGGAACATATGTGGTTACTGTAAAAGTAACAGATGCGGATGGTAACAGTGTAACAAGAGAAGATACGATTGTCATAAAGAATGCATTAAGTTTACCAAGTGCCATCCTTGCAGATGGTACGGTAAACATTGGCTACCTTACTCAAACGATACCTTCTGCCGAAGGTGGAAATACGCCATATACGTATATGGCTACAAATGTACCAGCAGGTTTAACATTTAATGTCGCTACAAGAGAAATTACAGGTACGCCTACTGTAGCGGGTAATTTTACAATTACCGTTCAGGTGAGCGATGCTGAGAACAAAACGGTTTCTACAGCTTATAATATTAAGATAATAGAAGCATTGTCGTTGCCAGGCAAAACCCTTGCCGACGGTACGGTGGGAGCAGTCTATACCATAGAAACCTTTCCTGCAGCTACTGGAGGAGTGGGACCCTATACTTATGTGGCTACAAATGTACCAACAGGCTTAACGGTTGATAATTCTACTAGGCAACTGACGGGTACACCTAGCCAAGCAGGTAACTATAGTATTACTTTAACCGTAACAGATGCAGAGGGAAGGTCAATTAGTAATCATTACGCATTAAAGATAATAGGAGCATTATCATTGGCAACTGCAGCTTTACCAGATGGAACAGTAGGACAAACCTACCCCACTCAAGTATTGCCAGCTGTAGTAGGTGGAACAGCTCCTTATTTATATGTTGCTAGTAATTTACCTGTAGGATTAAACTTTAATGCAAGTACCAGAGAAGTAACAGGTATACCTACGTTAGGTGGCCAATATACTTTTTTCGTAAAAGTGACAGATGCCAATTCGAATACAGTAAATACCAACTACACGATAAATATAAAAGTAAATGCGCCGATTGCAGCTAATGTAACCACTTGTAATGGCACATCTGCAGCGCTTGTAGTAACAAATACACAACCAGGGGTTACCTATAATTGGTATGGAGCTACAGGCAATACCCCTTTGGTGACCGGTAATAACGGAACATATAATACGGCTTCATTAAATTCAAATACGGTATTTTATGTCGAAGCGGTATCTGGAACAGCCGTAAGCGGTAGGACGGCAGTGAATGTAACAATGAATGCTTCGCCAAACTTAGCTGTAATAACCACTACCAATCAAACTATCAATAAGAATCAAAGCGCTACATTAAGAGCTGTAGCAGATGCGGGAAATACCATTAACTGGTATGATATGCCAACCGGGGGTACCTTTTTAAAAATGGGCACTGAGTTTAGTACACCTAATTTAAGTGGAACCACTACTTATTATGTTGAAACTGTAAATGCTTCGGGCTGTAAGAGCCTTTCTCGTACGCCAGTTACGGTAACGGTAATTGATGGTGGAACTGGTACGGATTGCAATGCGGCAAATACTCAGGACACTGGTATTAACGGAATTTGTTTGCTGTGTAATATTGCTGGTCCTGGTAATTCTACAGATGCAGATAAAAATAATTTTACTCGGATAACTTTGACAGTTGGAGTAGGTGCAACAGGTTATCAAAAATTGATATTTCCAACAACTGGTTTGGCTACAGATAGTATAAGCTTAGATTTGGCTACTCCAATTGGCTTATTGGACTTGACTGTACTTGGTGGTGTAACCATCAACGTAATGAATGGAACCAATATTGTTAAAACTTATCAGCTGAATTCATCACTTATTTCATTACAACTGTTGGGCGGTAACAGATTTAAGGCTACTTTTTTGGCTGGAGCAACCTTCGATAGGGTAGAAGTTCGTTTCCAAGCTACCGTGGCCGCATTGAGCAGTATTGATATTTATGGCGCAAAAATGATCTATCCAAGACCAACAGTTACTGGTAATGGGCAGACGATCTGCTATGATAATCCAGCAACGTTAACTGCTGTTCCGAATGGAACTACCAGTATTGCATGGTACGATTCCGCTACAGGTGGTACATTTTTGGGCACCAATAATACTTATACCACCTCAAATCTTACAACTTCAACAACCTATTATATAGAAATCTCCAGAAATGGCTGTGCAAATCCAGAGCGTATGCCTGTCACAGTTAATGTTGTGCCTCTTTTAACTGTTCCAGTTGTTACCACGGCTATTACAAGCTGCGAAGGCTCGCCAATAGCACTATCTGTTAATAATCCGGATGCAAGCATAGTTTATAAATGGTATGATGCGCCTACTGGAGGTACAGAGCTTTTTACTGGGGCAACTTATAATATATCTGCCTTATCAAGCAATAAAACTTATTATGTTGAGGCTACAAAATCAGGCTGTACCAGTGCAGGTAGGGCAGCAATAGCCGTAACGGTGAATTCTCGACCAGTATTACCTCAGGTTCAGGCAGCTGTTTCAACAATTAATGCAGGACAAACGGTAGTTCTAACCGCTACATCAACAGATACAGACGTAGACTTTAACTGGTTTACTTCTGCCAATGCGGTTACGCCTATTTATACTGGAGCTACTTATATTACCCCGCCACTCAGCAATACTACATCTTATTATGTAGAGGCAAAATCAAGAACAAGTGGCTGTACTTCTCCAAGTAGGGTAATGATTACGATTACCGTAAATAATGGAGGATCTCCAAATCCGGTTCCTTGCGAAGCTGCAATTAGTGAAAGTAATGGGGTAACAGGTATAGCCTTGTTAGCAGGTGTATCTAATGCAGGTTTAGCCATAGATCAAGACACTGAAACTGGATCTACCTTATTTATGCCGATAGGGGCACTTAATGCAAGTGTATATCAACAATTGTATTTTGGAAGTACAAGCAATGTAGGAGATACCATTAAAGTATTACTGAGTTCACCAGGCAAGCTATTATCGCTAAATTTATTAGGTAGCATCCAGGTTTCTACCTTAAAAGGCGGGGTAAATAATAATGATGCAGTAGGACTGAATAACTCACTTATTCACTTAGAGTTGTTAAGTGGCAATACGCAGGCATTGGTCACTTTTGTTCCTAGCCAACAATTTGATGCCGTAGAGGTAAAACTCAATGCGGGAATAGTGGGGGCACTTAATTCGATTAATGTTAATTATGCACAGCATGTAATCACGGCCCCTGAGGTAACTGCCAGTAGCGTTATTGCCTGCCTCAATCAAACAACTACTTTATTCGTAGGTAATCCTAAACCAAACTTGACTTATAAATGGTATGATGCCGCTGGTGTTTACCAAGCTGGTAAAGATGGAGTTAGTTTCGTTACGCCGTTGATCACCGCGGCCACTAGGTTTTTTGTGGCAGCCTCTTCTCCGGCAGACTGTGCCAGCAATAGAACAGCTGTTGATGTTACTTTATCTCCAGACCCTGTTGCTCCTGAATTATTATCTACAGATATTACTACTTGTGCAAATAACAGTGTAGTACTGCAAATTAAAAACCCTATAGTTGGAATAACCTATAAATGGTATGATGGTACAGGGGTATACCAAACTGGTAAGGATGGAGACAGTTTTACCATAGTTGCGGTAACTGCAAATACCACCTATAGCGTAGAAGCAGTCAATAATTGTAATGTAACTTCACCAAGAACCATCATAAATGTAAAAATTGGCACACTAGATGCTCCCATCATCACTTCAACCTCTCTCAGCGTTAGTCCAAATTCGGGAGCTGTATTATCAGCCACCTCAAGTACGCCTAATGCATTGATTAAATGGTATGCCAATGCTAATGACGTGATACCATTATATACTGGTAGTCCGTATATAACCGCTCCATTAACAATTACTACTACATTTTTTGTGGAAGCAGAAGTACCCGGTGGTTGTGCTTCTGCAAGAATACCAGTAACTGTTACTGTGATCCCTAGTGGTACCCCTGGCATAACACCTTGTGGAACAGCAACTGAAGAATTGGCAAACGGTGTAAGTAATATCGCCGTTTTAGCTAATGTATTCAACCCAGGTTTGGCGGTTGATAACAAAACAGAAACTGCTTCTTCACTTGTTATGCCAGTTGGTATTGTGGGTGCTTATGTCTATCAACGGGTTGGCTTCGCTAATGGGCTTTCCAATATTGGAGATACCATTAAAGTAAGGCTGACTTCTCCAGGCAAACTATTGTCTGTAGGCGTATTGCCGTCTATCAGCGTGTTAACCTATAATGGTAATACTGCAAACAATGACATAATGAATGCCAATAATCCATTAATTCGTGTTGAATTATTAAGCGATAACAGTGGGGCTACCTTAAGTTTTGTACCAAGTCAACAATTTGATGGTGTTGAAGTAAGGTTGAATTC
The DNA here is from genome assembly GCF_016428855.1 of Pedobacter sp. ASV28. Classification (GTDB taxonomy): domain Bacteria; phylum Bacteroidota; class Bacteroidia; order Sphingobacteriales; family Sphingobacteriaceae; genus Pedobacter. The sequence goes on along the minus strand of NZ_JAELTN010000090.1, from coordinate 660 downwards.
TGGATTATTAAGTGTACTTACTTCCGTTGATTTAAATTATGTGCAAAGGGTAGGTGTGGCTCCTCAGGTGGAAGCAGTATCATTAACCAATTGTCAAGGAGCATCTTCTTTATTAATTGTTAAGAATCCAATTCCAGGGGTTACCTATAGGTGGTATCTAGAAAATGTTTATCAGGCAGGTGCTGATGGCGTAAATTTTACTACGCCTACAAGCTTAGCTCCTGGAACTTATAACTATTATGTACGTGCATTAGCCAATGGATGTGAAAGTGCTCCTACCAAAGTGGTGGTTACGGTATCTCCGATCCCGGCCCCTCCGGTTCCGTCACCCGGCAATCCGGTGAGCACCTGCGTGGGTACTCCGGCCACGCTGGGCGTGGTGCAGGTTTCGGGCCTGAGCTACAACTGGTACGATTCCAACGGTACGCTAGTGGCATCGAACACTGCGAGCTATGCTACGCCCAACAACCTTGCTGCGGGCAGCTACGACTATTTCGTGGAGGCGGTGAACACCAACAACTGCAGCAACAGTGCGGCCTCTCGTACCAGGATCACGATCTCCGTTGGCGGGCTTTCGTTGGCCTCCGATATCCAGGTTTCCGGCAACGCCAGTGCCTGCGGTACGGGCACCTTTGTCCTTACGGCCAGCAGCACCACTGT
>NZ_JAELTN010000008.1 GCF_016428855.1 Pedobacter sp. ASV28 | reverse complement strand
TTTTTCCCAAGACTCTCCATTACGCATTAGTATACTGTCTAACACTTTTCCTATTTTGGCATAATCATATTGCAAGCTCGTTTTGTCATGATCCTTTGTTGTTTTGTTTAAGAATGCAGCCGTAATGATAAAAGGACTTGGCTTTGCGGCGGTTTGGAAAGAAACCCTTATTCTGGTTGGCATGACGGGAGCCCTATTGGGCATCAGTATTCATCAATTTAAAATCAGGTTATGAGAATTTTAAAGTTTTTGCTCAAAAAAGAACTGTTGCAGATATTTCGTGACCCCGCAATTTTTAGAATATTGTTTATCATGCCTATGGTTCAGCTCTTGATACTCCCTCTAGCGGCAGATTATGAGATCAAGAATATAAATCTAGGTGTGGTTGACCATGACCGATCCGTTTATTCTCGTATGATGATCGATAAGATTATATCCTCTGGTTATTTTAAGCTAAAAGATTACAGTACCACCTACACCCAGGGATTAAAGGCAATAGAACAAGATAAAACCGATCTGTTAATTGAAATTCCTGCACAGTTTCAGCGTAGGTTGGTCAAGGAAAATGCAGCAGATCTATTAATATCGGTCAATGCAATTAATGGAGTTAAGGCGGGTCTGGGAGCCGCCTATATTCAGGGCATATTACAAGACTACAATCAACAGATCAGGATGAAATGGATACAAAATCCAAAGCTTAATCCACAGCCTGTAATAGAAGTAACTTCGTCTAATTGGTATAACCCCAATATGAATTACCGTTTGTTTATGGTTCCTGGTATATTGGTGATGTTGGTAACCATGATAGGATCTTCATTTGCCGCAAATAATATTGTGAGGGAGAAGGAAATGGGAACGATAGAACAGATCAATGTAAGCCCTATAAAGAAAACCCAGTTTATTATAGGAAAACTTGTTCCTTTTTGGCTGTTGGCCATATCTGTTTTAACCATGGGGCTAATTTTGGCCAGGCTGGTGTATGGTATTATACCTTTAGGGCATTATAGTACCATCTATATTTTTGCCACTATATATCTCATAGCCATATTAGGTTTAGGGCTATTGCTTTCTACTTATGCCCAAACGCAACAACAATCTATGTTGGTCTCTTTTTTTGTGACCATGATTTTTAACCTGTTAAGCGGATTGTACACCCCAATAGAAAGTATGCCGGAATGGGCACAAGTCATTACCAAATTTAATCCGGTATCTTATTTTATAGAAGTAATGCGTATGGTGATGTTAAAAGGTAGTGGTCTTGCCGACATTAAGTACCATATTTTTTCGATGCTTTGTTTTGCAGTATTTTTTAATGGATGGGCTATTCTAAACTATCGCAAGAGATCGGGTTAGTTGTATTTTAATGGTAGTCAGTGATATATGATTTCATGGGCCATGCATCTAAGTAATATTCGTTATATGGTTTATTGAATTTTTTTGATGAACTTTAATAGGAATTAATGCCTCATCTTACTTGATGATGGAAGTACTTTAACCAAGTTGTTCTACACACAACTGTAAATGATGAAACATGAAAAAAGTACCTACCCCCGCAATGCAAAAATTTTGGCATCTAAGTCAGCAGGAAGCTTTGTCCATGCTATCTGTAGATTTAAAAGGCCTGGACACAGAACAAGTGGCAGACCGTACCAAACAATATGGACCAAATACCATAAAAGATCAGCGCTCTACATCTGGAATTTTACTGTTTCTGCTCCAGTTTAAAAGTCCGGTAACCTTATTGCTGATCGGGGCTGCAATATTATCTGCTTTTTTAGGCGATGTTGCAGACATGATCATTATCTTGATCATAGTAATCATCAGCAGCATTTTAGGTTTTTGGCAAGAGCGTGGTGCAGCAAATGCGGTAAGGGAATTACTTAAAATGGTTCAGATACGATGTACGGTAGTAAGAGCAGGTAAACCTGTTGAATTACCTATCGAAGCAGTGGTGCCGGGAGATGTAGTGCTGCTCACTGCAGGAGATATTGTGCCGGGCGACGCTTTACTGTTGGACTCGCAGGAACTATTTGTAGATGAAGCAGCATTTACGGGTGAAACCTATCCAGTAGAAAAAAATTGTGAGGTATTGCCCCCCAATACACCTTTGTCAAAAAGAAGCAATTCCCTGTTTATGGGATCCCATATCATTAGTGGTAAGGCAACCGCATTGATTATTCATACGGCCAAAGAAACGGAGTTTGGAAAAATTTCTGCACAATTGCAAACGCGCATACCCGAAACCGACTTTGAAAGAGGCATCAAGAGGTTTGGCTATATGTTAATGGAAATTACGCTTATACTGGTGATCATCATTTTTGCCCTTAATGTATTATTACATAAGCCCGTATTGGATTCTTTCTTGTTTTCGTTGGCCCTTGCGGTTGGGCTAACGCCCCAGTTACTGCCAGCGATAGTTAGCGTTAACTTGGCAAAAGGGGCAAAGCGTATGGCCAATCAGCAGGTCATCGTAAAACGTTTGTCCTCTATTGAAAATTTGGGCAGTATGAACATTTTATGCTCTGATAAGACGGGTACGATTACCGATGGAAAAGTAAATCTAAAGGGCACCTTAAGTGCAGACGGTATACATAGTGAAAAAGTAAGCCAATATGCTTGGCTTAATGCCTCGCTGCAACAAGGGTTTCATAACCCAATAGATGAAGCCATATGCCTAGGTTATAAAGGTGAAAAAGGCACTTTTAAGGTTCAGGCAGAAGTGCCTTATGATTTTATTAGGAAACGGCTCACTATACAGGTAAATGGTGAAGAAGGAAATCTGGTTATTTCTAAGGGGGCACTGAACAGCATTTTGTCGGTTTGTTCACAGGTAGAGCTGTCCAATGGTGCATTGGAAGATATAGAAAAACATCGGATTGAGTTGTTGAAGCTGTATGAAGAGTTCAGTAATTCGGGTTTTCGTACTTTGGGACTGGCCTATAAAAAAGGAGATAAAAATCATGATTTTGATAGGGGCGATGAAAAGGAAATGATATTCTTGGGCTTTATTACACTTTTTGATCCACCTAAGGCCAACGTGTCTGCAACCATTGCCCAGCTTGGCCAACTTGGCGTAAGCCTTAAAATTATTACGGGAGACAATGCCTTGGTGGCCAAAAGCTTGGCGCTTCAAGTAGGACTTAAGGAACCTGTGATCCTCACCGGAGCTGCCATACAAAAGATGAGCAATGCTGCCTTAATGCACAAGGCCGTATTGACCGATATTTTTGCCGAAGTAGAACCCAATCAGAAGGAAAGGATTATCGTAGTACTGAAAAAGGCAGGTCACGTCGTTGGATTTATTGGAGATGGCATTAATGATGCCCCGGCACTCCACACGGCTGATGTAGGTATTTCTGTAGATACTGCTGTAGATGTCGCCAAACAGGCGGCTGATATTGTGCTGTTGAGCCATGGACTGGATGTGCTTATTAAAGGTGTTGTTGAGGGACGTAAAACTTTTACCAATACCATGAAATATATTTTTATGGCCACCAGTGCAAACTTTGGAAATATGTTTAGCATGGCAGGTGCTTCTTTGTTTCTGTCTTTTTTGCCCTTACTGCCCAAACAGATCTTATTAACCAACCTGTTGACCGATTTTCCGGAGATGACCATTGCTACAGACCGTGTAGATGAAATAAATATTCAGGCACCGCAACGTTGGGACTTGAGTTTCATTAAGCGCTTTATGATCATTTTTGGCCTCTTAAGTTCTGTATTTGATTATTTAACCTTTTATGTGCTGTTATATATACTACATGCCGATGAAAAGGTATTTCAGACAGGTTGGTTTACCGAATCGGTTATCTCAGCGACACTTATTGTGTTGGTGGTACGAACACGCTTGCCATTTTTTAAAAGCTTGCCAGGTAAATATCTTGCTTTGGCTACTATCTTAATATTGGCTGTGGTATTGGTGCTACCTTATACACCAGCTGCCTCTTGGTTTGGCTTTATACATTTACCGTTTTCTTTTTATCTCTATATGTTGCTAATTGTTGCTGCTTATATTATGTCTGCAGAGCTGTTGAAACATTGGTTTTATAAAAAGATGTTCAAAAGCTAGCATAGGGTAATAAACAATTTGATACTAAGCTTGGGCAGGCAGAATAGGTGGAAATGACAACGGTCAACACAATGCTTAACCGCCATCATTTTACAGATATAACATTAGATTTAATTTTGAGTTGTTGAATTAAAATAATGATCATGAAAAATTTAGTGAAATCGAATGGTTTTTTATCTCTACGGTCGGTGATGGAAGATATTTTTAATACCGATGTCTTTAACAGGCCTTTTGCGGGCAGTGAATTGATACCGGCAGTTAACATACGTGATGAGGAAGATAGTTATAAAATAGAGGTTGCAGCTCCAGGATTTAAAAAAGGAGATTTTAAGATTACAACCGAAAACGGAACGTTGACCATTAGTGCAGAGACCAGTAGTGAGCATAATGAAGAAAATAAAAATTACACAAGGAAAGAATTTTCCAGTTCTTCATTCTCCAGAAGTTTTAGCCTGCCAGATAATCTTGAGGAAGAGCACATGAAAGCGAGCTATGAAGATGGTTTGCTCAAGATAAACCTTAAGAAATCTTTTAAAAAAGGAAAAGATAAAAAAGAGATCGATATCGAATAACCCTTAGGCTGTTCAGGAATCCAGATTTTATTTTTGAGCAGCTTCTAAGTTAAAATATATAACCATGAAAGCACCAGTAAACTTGTCCGCACGTTCACTGCAATATTATCTTATTGCCAAAAATTGGATTTCAGATCTTGAATTTTTTAAGATCGAAGCTACTTTTTTTCACCATTTATTGGATGATTATTTTGTGAGGCTGTCCGCTCCTGTCTTTATTGATAAATTAAAACTAATGGAAAATAGATTGATTGATCTCGAGGAAGAAAGACATCAGGCAGATAAACAGATCAGCGAGCAGATCACTCAGCTGGAATTAATGGCAGAAGATATTGTTCCCGAAAATTCGGAAAGTCTGGAAACCAAACAAATTCATCTGGAAAATTCAATGAAAGAGCTAACCATCGCTTATCGTAGTATGAAAAAAGATCTTTTTGTGATTGTAGAAGAAGTAATCAGAGATGATACATTTTTTGAATCGTAGCTGCATCACACTGTGATATGCCGAATAGGGTTTAGCATAGTGAAGTACATTTGGTAATGAGGTATTTCCGTTAATCAATTGCACTGACTTTCTTGTTGCTCCAAGCAGCACCAGTACTGGCTATTACCACCAATGCAATAGCGGTCCATTCAAAAAAAGAAAGGTGTTCATGAAGAAATAGGAGTCCACAAAGAGCAGCTACTGCAGGTTCTAAGCTCATGAGTATACTAAAGGTACGTGCCGGAATATGCTTTAGTGCGTTCATTTCCAGGGTAAAGGGAATGGCACTCGACAGCAGCGCCAAAGCTAGGCCCAACCCTAGTAAAGCGGGACTTAGATTGACCAGGGTACCGCTAAAAAGTGCAAAGGGTAACACCACTAAAGTAGCAACGAGCATGCCAACACTTACGGCAGCTCCTCCATCCATGATTTTGGAAATACGACCACCAAGTATAATATAGGCTGCCCAGAAACCTCCGGCTAAGAGCGCAAGCAATGCGCCCCATAAATCTATGCTATTTCTGTCCCAAGGTGCAATTAGGGCAATGCCTATGGCAGCTAACAATACCCATACAAAGTCGATGGCACGTTTAGAACCCAATACAGCCAGTAATAAAGGGCCAATAAATTCTAATGTAACGGCCAAGCCCAAGGGAATGCGGGAAAGTGCAAGATAAAAGGTAGCATTCATAGCTCCTAAGGCAATGCCATAGGGAATTACCGCCTTCCATTGTGCTCGGGTAATGCTTTTAAAGGAAGGTCTGTTGAACAGAACCAGGATAATGGAAGATAGCCCAATGCGGAGGGCGGCGGTACTGGCAGCGCCTAATAATGGGAAAATGCCTTTGGCAATGGCTGCCCCCCCTTGCACACTGATAATGGCCATAAGTACGGAAGGAACAGGAGGTATATTTTTGAGGGGTTTGTTTTTCATGTAAAAAGCTAAGCAATTCGACAAATTTAAGGTTTTTATTTTTAGCACAGAACCGTTGGTCTAGCTTATACCGTATAATATCCATAGCCTATATCTTTTCAAAAAGGATTAATCAGATAGTTGAAAAATGCATTAAGCTAAGTTGATAAACATTTGGTATAAGGTCACACATGGGGAAGAGAAATGATCTTTCATTAACGAAATCTGTTTATGTGATTAAATAATACTTATTCAATAGTTCTCCTATAATTTGCAATCGTAATGTTTATTATTGTACCGTTAAATTCATTCACATGGGGGCAACTATTCTCATCATTGATGATGAAATAAAAATCAGAAGTTTATTGGCAAGGATTATTGAACTTGAAGGTTTTATAGTACTTCAGGCCGAAAATGCCAGAGAAGGGTTGAAAATGCTGAATAACCATGAGGTGATTGTGGTGTTGAGTGATATCAAACTGCCCGATGCCAATGGTGTAGAGCTAGTCAAACAGCTAAAAATGGTCAAGCCCTATGTTGAAATTATCAACTTGACTGCCTATGGAAATATAGCCGATGCCGTTTTGGCGATTAAAAATGGTGCTTTCGATTACCTGACCAAAGGTGACGACAATGAAAAGATCATTCCTTTGATTTATAAAGCCCTTGCAAAGGCAGAATTACAGCATAAAGTTTATGAGCTGGAACAGAAAGTAGCCAAAAGATATAGTTTTAAGCATATTTTAGGGCATAGCAAACCTATTAAAGAGGCTATAGAACTGGCACAAAAAGTATCCATGACGGCTACTACTGTACTGTTATTGGGTGAAACGGGCACTGGAAAGGAAGTTTTTGCGCAGGCCATCCATTATGAAAGCCCAAGAAAAATGAAGCCCTTTGTGGCTTTGAACTGCAGTGGTTTTAGCCCCGAATTGTTGGAAAGTGAACTTTTTGGTTATAAGGCTGGAGCATTTACGGGAGCCAACAAAGATAAAAAGGGCCTAATTGAAGAAGCTAATGGAGGTACCCTGTTCTTAGACGAAATAGGAGAAATGAATTTGGACCTTCAGGCCAAATTATTACGGGTACTGGAAAACCAATCTTTTATTAAATTGGGGGCAACCGTTACCCATCAGGTAGATGTTCGCATCATTGCAGCCACCAATAGAAATCTGAAAGTCCAGACCGATAATGGAAATTTTCGCCTTGATCTCTATTACCGACTATCTGTTTTTACCATTTATCTTCCCTCATTGAGGGAAAGAAAGGCAGATATTCCCTTATTGGCCAACTATTATTTAAAAGAGTTCGCAGGAAAGGTCAATCGGCCCTATTTGAAAATGAACGACCAACTGTTAGGTATTTTACAAAAGCACAGTTGGAAGGGAAATATTCGGGAACTTAAGAATGTAATGGAACGTTTGGCAATTCTCACCAATGGAGAAATTGTTGATACCAGTCAATTACCTGCTGAGTTTTTCATAGATGAAGTTTCTGCAAATGCTTTTGACCTGCAAACCATAGAGAAACAACACATCCAAAAAGTATTGGCCCATACCAAAGGTAATAAAACAGAAACCGCTAGGTTATTAAACATTGGCCTGACCACCTTATACAGGAAACTGGAAGAATACCAGATTGCCAATTAGCGTATCAGATCTTATCATTTTGATAAAAACCCTTCCATTTTGGAAGGGTTTTTTTGTGCTTTAAATTTTGTGATTTTATTTAAGTTGTTGATAATTATATTGTTGTATTTGTTTTTTTTGCATGGCATATGAATTGGTACAAGGTGCAAAAACAATTTATATGAATACTATTTTCTTATTGCTCACCTTAATTGCCATGTGCTGGATCCTATACCGATCTATCGACTGGTTTGAAAAAATTTAACCCGATGACTGCCTTATTTATCATTTCGATTGCTGTATTCCTATATATGGTTTACGTACTCATTAAACCCGAAAAATTTTAAAAACGTAGAAAAGTAGAAGCGCAGGTAGGATATCGCCAAAGTCGCTATAGCTATTTCTAATTACTAATCAAAAAATGAACACAGAATTATTGGGCATTGTTGCCACATTCCTACTTACATTGCTTATTGCCATTCCGCTGGGGAAATACCTGGCAAAAGTATTTGCAGGAGAAAAAGTTTGGACAGATTTTTTAAATCCATTAGAAGCGGGGATTTTCAAACTTTCTGGCATTAGGCCAAAAGAAGAAATGAACTGGAAACAACATTTGAAAGCATTGTTGACCATCAATATGCTTTGGTTGGTGTATGGTTTTTTTATGTTGATCTACCAGGATCGATTGCCCTTAAACCCCGATGGTAATCCTGGAATGTCAGCAGATCTTTCATTCAATACCATTATTAGTTTTGTGGTGAACTGTAACCTTCAGCACTATTCTGGAGAAAGTGGGGTAAGCTATTTCTCGCAGCATTTCATATTAATGTTTTTGCAGTTTGTAAGTTGTGCCACAGGTATAGCTGCTGCTGTTGTATTGTTTAAGGCATTCAGAGATAGAACTACCGAAAAGTTGGGGAATTTTTGGAATTTCTTTGTAAAGTCAATTACCCGTTTGTTATTGCCCTTGTCCATTTTTATGGCCTTAATTTTGGCTTTTAATGGAACTACAACCAGTTATGAAGGTAAAGACCAATTTATTTCTTTGGAGGGAGATACCGTACAGGTATCGAGAGGCCCAGCGGCAGCTTTTATCGCCATTAAACATTTAGGTACCAATGGAGGTGGTTGGTTTGGGGCCAACTCTACCCATCCGCTTGAAAATCCTAACTATGTGACCAATATGGTAGAGTTGATTGCACAGGTCATTATCCCTATGGCTATGGTAATTGCTTTCGGGATTTTTATCAGAAGAAGAAAGCTAAGTTGGATTATATTTTCAGTAATGACCATTGGAATGTTCTTATTGCTCATTCCCACCATAAGCTCAGAATTGGGAGGGAACCCTGCCATTGCCAAAATGGGCATTTCGCAAGCCAGCGGAGCTATGGAAGGCAAAGAAGTTCGCTTCGGACCTGCCATATCGGCATATTGGAGCACCGTAACCACTATTATTTCCACCGGATCGGTAAATAGCATGCATGACAGTACCATGCCATTAACTGGTGTTTGGTTGCTTTTGGGCATGATGGTCAACTCCTTTTTTGGGGGCTGTGGAGTAGGTATACTTAATTATTTTGTCTACCTGATCATTGCAGTATTCATATCCGGTTTAATGGTGGGGCGTACCCCCGAATTTCTGGGGCATAAACTCGAAGCTAGAGAAGTTAAGATCGCGGCCATTATAACTTTGTTAAGTCCATTACTAATATTGGGTGGTACAGCCTTGTCTGCTTATACCTTTATGCATTATGGCCAGGCCAATTGGACCGTACAGCCACAGCACTGGTTAAATAATACCGGATTTCACGGCTTTTCAGAAATGCTTTATGAAATGACCTCTTCCAATGCCAATAACGGCTCTGGTTTTGAAGGCTTGGCTGATAATAATATGTTCTGGAATGTAGCGACTGGTATCGTATTAATGTTTGGCCGTTTTCTGCCAATTATCGGTCCAATTGCTATCGCAGGTCTTTTGGCAAAGAAAAAATATATTCCAGAAACTGCGGGAACATTGAGAACAGACACGTTAACCTTTGGCATTATGACCTTGGCCGTAATTGTGGTGCTCAACGCACTTTCCTATTTTCCGGTATTGGCACTAGGGCCTTTGGCAGAATACTTTACCATGATAAAATAGAGGTAGCCATGTCATGTTTTAATGGTCATGTATCCTTACAAAACAAAGTTTATACTTAATTATTTTTTGATGAAGTAAGCATGAGCATACTCCTCATAAACAGCAATGAACATGTGTTCATGCTAACTCCATTACGGTCAAAAAACAAACCGAGCTTGCGAGCTCATTAATACCATTAAAAACAATAGATACACAATTAATAATCATATACTGATGAAACCTAGTCATAAATTATTCGAACGTACCTTGGTACAAACTGCTTTAAAGCAATCGTTCATCAAACTTGATCCGCGTAAAATGGTGAGAAACCCCGTAATGTTTACGGTAGAGATAGGTACGTTGATCATGGCTTATGTAACCGTTTATTCCATTACTCACCATGGTCAGGGATCAGCACTCTATAATTTTTTTATCTTTTTCGTTCTTTTTCTTACGGTGTTGTTTGCCAATTTTGCAGAGGCTATTGCCGAAGCCCGGGGAAAGGCACAGGCAGACAGTTTACGCAAAACCAGAGAGGAAACCCCAGCAAAACTATTATTGGGTAATGGCGAATATGAAATTCGTTCTTCAAGCCTATTAAAAAAAGGGGATATATTCATTTGCGAAACAGGTGATTTAATTGCTACAGATGGGGAGATCATAGAAGGTATTGCCACTATAGACGAATCAGCCATTACTGGCGAGTCGGCACCTGTTATCAGAGAATCAGGTGGAGATAAATCATCGGTTACTGGTGGTACAAAAGTGCTTTCAGATCGGATTAAAGTAAGGGTGACTACACAACCTGGAGAGAGTTTTCTTGATAAGATGATTGCCTTGGTAGAAGGGGCGTCACGCCAAAAAACACCAAATGAAATTGCACTGATTATACTTTTGGCGAGCTTCACCCTGGTGTTTATCATGGTTTGCGTAACCCTAAAGCCCTTTGCTGATTATGCCAATACACCCATTACCATTGCTGCGTTAATCTCACTTTTCGTGTGCTTAATTCCAACAACCATAGGTGGTTTATTGAGTGCTATTGGCATTGCCGGAATGGATCGTGCCCTGAGGGCCAATGTCATTACCAAATCGGGCAAAGCGGTAGAAACAGCTGGAGATATTGATGTTTTGTTATTGGACAAGACAGGTACCATAACCATTGGTAATCGTAAAGCCACCCAATTTTATGCAGGTAACGGAGTTGAAGAAGCTCATTTTGTTAACGCTTGTGTTTTAGCTTCTTTGGCAGATGAAACACCTGAAGGAAAGTCTATTGTTGAACTGGCTGAAGCCATAAATACCAACAACAGAATAACTATACCAGAAGGAAGTACTTTTATGAGTTTTACGGCAGAAACACGGTCTAGTGGTATCGATACAGAAAATGGTCGTCGCATTAGGAAAGGTGCTTTTGATGCAATTAAAAAAATGGTGGAAAACGCAGGCCATCAGTTTCCTAATGAAATAGAAGAACATGTAAAACAAATTTCTTCTAAGGGAGGGACTCCTTTGGTGCTTGCAGAAAATGAGACTGCCCTTGGGGTGATCGAATTACAGGATATCATTAAGCCGGGAATTAGCGAACGCTTTGAGCGCTTACGTAAAATGGGCGTGAAAACCGTTATGGTAACGGGAGATAACCCGCTTACAGCTAAATATATTGCCGAAAAAGCAGGTGTTGATGACTTCATTGCAGAAGCTAGGCCTGAAGATAAGATGAATTATATTAAAGCAGAACAGGCTCAGGGCAAATTGGTGGCAATGATGGGCGATGGAACCAATGATGCACCTGCTTTGGCACAGGCTGATGTTGGTGTGGCCATGAATAGTGGTACGCAGGCTGCTAAAGAAGCGGGAAATATGGTAGACCTCGATAACGATCCTACCAAACTGATCGAGATTGTGGAGATCGGCAAACAATTGCTGATTACACGAGGTACACTGACTACTTTTTCCATTGCCAATGATGTGGCCAAATATTTCGCGATTGTTCCCGCATTATTTATTGCTTCCATTCCGGCTTTGCAGTACCTCAATATCATGGGCTTGAATAGCCCTGAAAGCGCCATTCTATCAGCTGTGATCTTTAATGCCATCATCATCCCCATATTAATTCCGTTGGCTTTAAAAGGAGTAGCCTATAAACCAATTGGAGCTACGGCATTATTGCGCAGAAACTTACTGGTATATGGTCTTGGGGGGCTTATTGCTCCTTTTATAGGCATTAAGTTAATTGATCTATTGATAGGGCTATTCATTTAAAACATAAGAATATGAGCTTTGATCTCTATGATCGAGGAGTTTCATATAGCTAACGTTACACAAATCATTAATTATCATATTACAATGAAAAAATATCTTGTTCAGTCCATTCGCCTCACTTTGGTGTTGACTGTTTTATTAAGTATTATTTATCCTTTAGGTATTGCCTTGATGGGCAAATTAAGCAAAGGTAATGGCGAGGGAGAAAAGGTTTACAAAAATGGAAGAGTAGTGGGTTACGCTTTGATAGGGCAATCGTTTAAAAAGCCTGAATACTTTTGGGGACGGCCTTCGGCTGTAGGTTACAATGCTGCAGGATCAGCAGGATCCAATAAAGGGCCATCTAATACCGAGTACCTGAAAGAAGTATCCAATAGGATAGATACGCTTTTAAAATATAATCCAAGTCTAGATAGGACGGCTATTCCCGCTGATATGGTTACTGCATCTGGTAGTGGCCTAGATCCTGATATTTCAGTACAGGGGGCAAAAATACAGATCAAAAGAATTGCTGCTTACCGTAACATAGAAGAAAAGAAAATAGCTGAACTGGTGACGCTACATACAAAAGGACCATTGCTCGGACTTTTCGGACCTTCTACTATTAACGTGCTACGACTTAACCTGGCTTTGGATGAAATAAAGTAGTTGCTGCTTATGCACTCTACTGGTAAAAATTAAAGATAAAATAAATACCCATGTTAGCTCAACCACTAAAAACAAACTAAGCTTGTGGGCTAATGGATACCAATAAAAACTACATTAATAATATTATAATGAAATCATCATGAGTTCACCAGGCCCCAAAACCGAGATGAATAAATGCTCATGGTAGTTTTATCACCAATAAAAAACATATACTGATGAAAAAAATAATGCTGATGGTTGTAATTTTGTTTACAGCCCTACACACACAGGCCCAAGAAAATCAGAAAATCAAATTCTCCGGCTACCTGGAAACTTATTATGGCTTCGACTTTAACAAACCAACCGATAACAATAGACCCAGTTTTGTGTATTCACATAATAGACATAATGAGGTTAATCTAAATTTAGGTTTAATCAAAGCCAGTTATGAAGGCAATAAGGTAAGGGCAAATCTGGCCCTTATGGCAGGTACCTATGCCAATGCAAATTTAGCGGCCGAAACCGGGGTACTTAAAAATGTGTTCGAGGCCAATATGGGCATTAAATTGAGCGAGAAACAGAATTTATGGTTGGATGTAGGTATTTTTCCTTCACATATTGGTTTTGAAAGCGCCATTGCTAAAGACTGTTGGGCGCTGACCAGAAATATATCATCTGAAAATACACCCTATTATGAAGCGGGAGCAAAACTTACTTATGTTACTGCTAATGGTAAATTTACAGCCGTTTTACTCTATCTGAATGGTTGGCAGCGCATTACTCGTGTGGATGGTAACAGTAAGCCTGCAGGAGGTGTACAGTTGGTGTACAAGCCAACTTCAAATATTACACTTAACTATAGTAACTATTTGGGTAAAGAAGGATTAGACGCTGTAGCAGTAACTCGTTTTTATCATGATTTTTATGCTACAGCACAGCTTACCGATCGTTTGGGCTTAACTGTTGGTTTTGACTATGGTAGACAACAAAAAGTAAAAGGGCAAACTGACCAAAGTGAGGTTTTGTCTCCAGTAGCAGTTGCCCAGTATAAATTTAACGATAAATGGTCCATGGCTTCCCGAGTAGAGTATTACCAAGATAAAGACGGTGTGATGATCGCTTCCCCTACGCCAAATGGATTTAGAACAATGGGCTATGCCATGAATTTAGATTATTCGCCCATCCATAATGCAGTGTTAAGATTGGAAGGTAAGCTCTATCATAGCAGGGATAAATTATTTGTGAGAGATAATGGTTTGGTTAATCATAATGCCTTGGTTACGGCAAGCTTGGCAATCTCATTTTAAAGAAAGCGGATGGAAAACAAGGTAGATGAGTTTTTGGCGTTGTTAAGGAAATCAGAGCGTGGCAAGCTCAAAATTTATATTGGCATGAGTCCAGGTGTGGGGAAAACCTATCGTATGCTTAAGGAGGCCCATTCTCTGCTAAACAATGGAATAGATGTACAAATTGGCTATATAGAAACCCATTTAAGAAAAGAGACTCATCCGTTATTACATGGTATTCCGATTATTCCCCGTACAAAAGTATTCTACAGGGCAAAAGAGCTGGAAGAGATGGATTTACAGGCTATTTTAAATCGCCATCCGAAGGTGGTTCTTGTTGATGAACTGGCGCATACCAATGTGGAAGGCAGTAAGAATGAAAAGCGGTGGCAAGATGTGTGCGATATTTTGGAAGCCGGAATCAGTGTGATTTCTGCGGTAAATATTCAGCATTTGGAAAGTATAAATGCTGAAGTGGAAAAGATCACCGGAGTTGAGATCAGGGAACGTGTGCCAGATCAGCTTTTGGAAATGGCGGATGAAATTGTGAATATCGACCTTACCGCCGATGAGTTGATCAATAGGTTAAAGGAAGGCAAAATTTATAGGGAAGATAAAATAGGGCAGGCATTGCAGCATTTTTTCTTGCCCGAAAAAATTCTGCAATTGCGGGAACTGGCCCTGAAGGAAGTAGCCCATCAGGTAGAGCGTAAAGTAAATATAGAAGTGCCTAAACAAGTCAAGTTAAGGTCCGAAAAATTTTTGGCCTGCATCTCTTCCAATCACGAAACCGCAAAAACGGTCATCAGAAAAACGGCAAGATTAGCCTCCTATTACCATTCCAAATGGATCGTGCTGTATGTACAACAACACCAGGAAGATGCGGGTAGGGTAAGATTGGACAAGCAAAGGCATTTGATCAATAACCTGAAGCTAGCTTTGGAATTAGGGGCAGAAGTCATAAAGTTAAAAAATAACGAAGTGGCACAGACCATTGTACAAACGGCATTAGAAAAAGAAATCACCACAATCTGTATAGGTAGGCCTAGCTTTAGTTTGCTTAGGGCCATCTTAAAACTAAATTTGTTCAGCAGACTTTTAAGGTCAATGGCAAAAAAAGACATAGATTTGGTTATACTTTCTTAACGCTGATAATCATAACCTATAGATAGATGAAAATAAAAACAAAACTTCGACTGGGATTTATGTTCCTGTTTTTGGTAGTGATAGGTTTCGGTACCATTTCGCTCTATCATATCAATGAGATCTCCATTAGATCTAAAATTGTACTTAAAGACAATTACAACTCACTGGTATTTGTTAGCCAGATGAGAAAATGGTTGGATGCCCAAGATGGATTGTTGAACGATGAAAATCGTAAAAATTTTTATGCCGCTTTAGAGAGTGAAACAAAGAACCTAACTGAAGCAGGCGAGGAAACTGCCGTAAGAAAATTGAAAAATTATGCCGATATGCTCATTGGTGGAGGGGAAGCAATACGGCAAAATGCCCTGAGGGCAGTTAGGGAAGAACTTTCTAGAATTGATGAGCTAAACATGTTGGCTATTGTAAAAAAGAATGACGATGCTCAGCGTGCAACAGAAAAGGCTACCATGTATTTGGGAGTTACTGCAGGATTGACTTTTATGGTTCTTTTTAGCTTTGTGGTAAATTTTCCAGGTTTTATTGCCAACCCGCTTCGCAATCTATTGGAGGGAATTCGGGAAATTACACGTAAAAATTATAGTCAGCAGTTATACTTTAAGGGCAATGATGAATTTAATGAATTAGCAAAAGCCTTTAACAAAATGGCTAGGGAACTGCGCAATTGGGATAATTCCAACTTGGCCAAACTTAAATCGGAAAAACAACGGATAGAAACGATTATTGAACAAATGCAGGATGGTATTATCGGATTGAACGAACATCAGGAAATTTTGTTTATGAATAGGGTAGCGCTAGATTTGCTACAGTTGCAACAAGATAAAGTATTGGGCAAAAATACTTCAGAACTGTTAGCGCATAATGAACTGTTAGGTAGGATTTTGGTAGAGCACGGAAAGGACACACCTTTGAAGATCTACATCGATGGTAAACAATCCTATTTTATGGTAGAGAAACGAGCTATCATGATCCCAAATGTAGAGAGTCAGGATGAAGAAACCTTGCTCGAGGTCAGTAAATCGGCCGGGAATGTTTATATCCTTAAGAACATTACACAGTTTAAGGAACTTGATGAGGCCAAGACCAATTTTATTGCTACTGTTTCGCATGAACTAAAAACACCGCTTTCTTCTATTAAAATGAGTTTAAAACTATTAGGCGACAAACGTATTGGTGAGATGAACAACGAACAGCTTCAGCTTATAGGCCATATTAACGACGATAGTGAGCGGCTTTTGAAGATTACCGGAGAACTATTGAATTTGGCCCAAGTGGAAACGGGTAACCTGCAACTTAACATGGTACAAGTTGATCCTTTGGAAATTACGGTTTTTGCCATGGAGGCTGTTGCTTTTCAGGCTACGCAAAAAGAAATTGAACTGCAATTGGTTAGTAGGAAGAAATTGCCATTCATTAATGCCGATGTGCAGAAAACCACCTGGGTATTAGTCAATTTTCTATCGAATGCATTAAGATATAGTACCATGAAGTCAAAAATTATCATCCAGGTAGTACAGATAAATAAGGAGATAGAATTTTCGGTGAAGGATTTTGGCAAGGGCATTGAAGAACAATATCAAAAGCGTTTATTTGATCGGTATTATCAAGTACCTACAGACGGGCAGAATAAATCTGGTTCCGGTTTGGGCTTGGCTATTTCAAAAGATTTCATTGAGGCGGAAAATGGAAAAATCTGGGTAGAGAGCGCCATTGGAGAGGGAAGTAGATTCTGTTTTTCATTACCGTTAGCTTAATGCCGTATTTGTTTGCCCATTGAAAGACTTATGCTATTTTTGTTAGCATATCTATTTTAAAGATTTATGACGGTTTTGCTTTGTGCTTGTTGCTCTGGTTTAAATTATCAGGAATGTTGTGCCCCTTACCATAGAAATATCATAAATCCCGAAACCCCAGAACAGCTGATGCGTTCTCGTTATAGTGCTTATGTGCTATTTCTAATAGATTATCTTATACAAACTACGCATCCAGCTAAAAGACACCTGCATGCTAAAAAGGATATAGCGCATTGGGCAAAACGTAGTGTTTGGCTAAAGTTGGAAGTCTGTACCGCCTATAACGAAATGGTAGAATTTAAGGCTTACTACCAAAATGGTTTGAAAACCATTATCCATCATGAACTTTCCACCTTTAAAAAGCAACATGGAATTTGGTATTATTTTTCTGGGGAGCACATAGGACTTTAATATTCAACAGTTCGGGTTTTAATCTTCCATTTCCCAAACCATTATTTTTTTGTCATCACCTGTAGAAAGTAGTTTGGTACCATCTTGGCTCCAAATTACTTTGTTGATGGAATGGCTATGTCCAATACCTGTTTTTTCCAAACTTAAGATTTTATAGAGCTTAAAATTGTTGGCATCCCATAGTTTAATACTTTTGTCTTGGCTACCTGTAGCGAAATAAGGTAGCTGCGGATGAAACGCAATGTCATAAATGGCAAAAAGATGGGCAGGTATATTGCGGCTAAGTTCGTAATGAGGTAAGGTCCATATTTTGAGCTGGGCATCACGGCTACCCGAAATCAGGTATTGTCCAGAAGGATGATAGGCCAAGGAGGTAATGGGTAGGGTGTGGTCCTTCAAAACTTGTTTTAGACTATAATCAATCGAGTTGTAAATGTATATGGCATTATCCTTACAACCAAAGGCAATTTCTTTTTCATCTGGGGAAATAGCAATGCACCTTACGGTTTCATACGAAATCTGTAAACGGTATAGCTCCTTAAAATCGATTAGAGACCATATGCCTACAGTACCGTCTTCACCACTGGTAAGCAGTTCGTTTTTATAGCGTATGCTCTTTATACTAAATATGGGTTTAGGATGGGCATTAATCCTAGCGCTGATCTTTTGTGTTATGAAATCATATACACTAAAGGCCCCACTGCGTTCACCCACAAATAACCTGTGGTTATAGTTGTGGAGCGCATAAACAGAGCTCTGTACGGGCATTTTTACCATTAAGAAGACCATTTTCTCTAAAGACCATTCCACTACACCTTTATCATTGCCACCCGTAAAGAAGCTACCTTCTTTATCGGAATTTATCAGGGCATAAACCGGATTTTGATGGCCAGAAAAAGTGTGGAGATATTTTAGCATATGGCTACTTTTTAGCAAAAGTAACCTTTTCGGCTATCAATTGATACTAGATAGGTACTTCTTTTATATTTTCTGATAGAATTTCGAAACAATTTTTGTTTAGATTTGTAGTCTGTTTGTTTAAACAAAGTGTTGTGAAGCCATGGGTATTGTTGCCAAATATTCAATAAAGGATCTAGAAGTGCTGACTGGCATTAAGGCTCCAACCATAAGAATGTGGGAAAAACGATACCAGATCATCATGCCGCCCCGAACGGAAACCAATATCCGTTATTATGGAAATCAGGAGCTCAAACTATTACTGAATATTAATGTGCTGAATAGAAATGGCATTAAGATATCGCACATTGCCAAAATGGGCCATGAAGAGCTTGTAGCCAAGGTAAAGGATTTTAGCTTCGTGAAAAGTGGAGATGATGATCTTTTTGATGGGTTGATGCTCAGTATGATCGATTTGGATGAAAGTCTTTTTCATAAGACATTTTATAAAGCCGTTTCCAGATTGGGGTTTGAGGAAACGATCAATCGTATTATCTTTCCCTTTTTTAGCCGTATAGGCATAATGTGGCAAATCGATTCGATTAATCCGGCGCAGGAGCATTTTATGAGTAATATCGTAAGACAAAAGATCATTTCTGCTATTGATAACCTCCCTATAGATTTGCCTTCTAAGGCAAAAAGGGTCTTGCTTTTCCTTCCAGAAGAAGAACTGCATGAACTGGGCATGCTCTTCTTAAATTATGTGCTAAAGAACAGGGGATATCGTACTGTTTATTTAGGGCAGGCTGTACCTTTAAACGATCTGAAAAAGATCGTAGAAATTACTGATCCAGATATACTCATCTGCCATGTCTCTAATCCTATGGCCATTGGTGATGTCAATTCATTTCTGGACAAACTTAAGATGATACCCTTAAATAAAAGAATGATACTGGTAAGTGCTTCGATTTTTGAGTTAAATCCATCTTTGCCTTCTCATTTACAGTTATTTGAGAGTTTGAAAGTGCTGGCAGAACAATTATAAAACTATTCCCTTTTAGTATTGTTGTGAATGAACCGGAAGGATTTAGCAAATCCTAGTGGAAGCATTGTGACTTATGGGTTTACATCAGTAATGGTCTACATGATGAGGAGGGGTTAATAGGGAGAGAAAATTGTGTTTTAGTAATTTTTTTTAGTTTTTATTTTGTTTAGCTTTTTAATTAAAAAATTAAACAAAATAAATGTATGTTTGTTGTCATAGTTCATCATAATGAAAAAATCCATTCCACATACGGTGATCATAGGTGCTGGTTTTGCGGGCTTAAGTGCTGCGGTTACGCTTGCAGCTAAGGGGCACAGGGTAACAATAGTAGAGAAAAATAAGCAGGTAGGAGGTAGGGCCCGTGTATTCGAAAAAGGAGGGTTTACTTTTGATATGGGGCCTAGTTGGTATTGGATGCCAGATGTAATGGAGGATTTTTTTAGGCAATTTGGTAAATCAACTTCCAGTTATTTCGAATTGAAAAGATTGTCACCTTCCTATCAGGTCATCTATGCCAAAGACGATGTTTTTTGCGTTCCGTCTGATGAAGAGGAGCTAAAAACTGCTTTTGAGCAAATAGAACCGGGTAGTTCTGATAAGCTCGATATTTTTTTAAAAGAAGCTGCCTATAAATATGAGGTGGGAATGAAAGAGTTCGTACATAGGCCGGGCTTGAGTGTGATGGAATTTATGGAACTGAAAGTAATAAAGGCGGCAATGAAATTAGACTTGCTTCAATCTTTTGCCAAGCATGTGCGCCAATATTTCAAATCCCCCAAATTACTTCGGTTGTTGGAGTTTCCTGTACTATTTTTGGGGGCTATTCCCCAAAATATCCCTGCTTTATATAGTATGATGAACTATGCGGATATCAAATTGGGCACTTGGTATCCTATGGGTGGATTTGGTCAATTGGTGAATGCCATGTATAGCTTGGCAAAGGAATTGGGAGTAGATTTTTTAACTAATACTGAAGTAAAAAAGATCAATATAGTTCATGATAAGGTAAGTAATGTAGAGACTACATCGGGAATTTTGCCAGCAGATATTGTAATTGGTGCGGGCGACTACCATCATGTTGAACAGCAGCTTTTACCCAAGGCTGTTAGAAATTATAGCGAAAAATATTGGGAAAAGAGGGTAATGGCCCCTTCCTGTTTGCTTTACTATATAGGAGTAGGCAAGAAATTGCCAAGGTTACAGCACCATAACCTCTTTTTTGAGAGTGACTTTGCGCTTCATGCCCAAGCAATATATGAAAAACCAGCTTGGCCTGAAAATCCGCTTTATTATGTTTGTTGTCCCTCCAAAACAGATCCAACTGTAGCACCAATAGGGATGGAAAATTTGTTTATGCTCATTCCAGTAGCACCTGGGTTAAAAGATACGGAACAGATAAGGGTAAAATATTTTAATGAGCTGGTGGAAAGATTGGAAGCCTTTTGCGGTGAAAAATTTAAAGATGACATTGTAACAACAACTACCTATGCCTATACCGATTTTGTGAACGATTATTATGCTTTTAAAGGAAATGCCTATGGTTTGGCCAATACCCTAAACCAAACTGCTATCCTTAAACCTCGTATCAAAAACAAAAAGTTGAAAAACTTATTCTATACTGGACAGCTTACGGTACCTGGTCCTGGAGTTCCGCCCGCTATTATTTCTGGACAGATAGTGGCGAATTACATCATTAAGCATCAGAAAAATATATATGAAAGCACTATTTGATCAAGTTTCTGCGAAATGCAGTCAAATTACTACCCAAACATATAGCACTTCATTTTCTTTGGGCATAAAATTTTTGTCAGCCAAAATTAGACCTGCTATTTATGGTATTTATGGCTTTGTAAGATTGGCCGATGAAATTGTAGATTCTTTTAATGATTATGATAGAAAGGTATTGCTTTCCCAATTTAGGTCGGAAACCCATGCCGCTTTGGAAAATAAGATCAGTTTAAACCCCATTATCAATAGCTTTCAGCAAGTTGTGCACCAATACCAGATAGATCAGATCTTGATAGACGCCTTTTTAGATAGTATGGAAATGGATTTGGAAAAACAGGTCTATACCAAACAATTGTATGAAAAATATATTTTTGGTTCGGCCGAAGTGGTGGGGCTAATGTGCTTAAAGGTATTTTGTAATGGAGAAAAGAAGCTGTATGAAGATCTTCGATATGCGGCCATGAAATTGGGCTCGGCTTTTCAGAAAGTGAATTTTTTAAGGGATATCAGGGCCGATCATTTAGAATTGGGCAGAATGTATTTTCCAAATATGAATTTCGATAATTTTACCGATTCAGATAAATTGACTATAGAAAATGAAATTAACATAGAGTTTGAAGAGGCCTTGCACGGTATAGCCAAACTACCTAATAGCGCAAAGAGGGGAGTTTATTTAGCTTATATTTATTATAGGACCTTGTTTAGAAAAATACAGAACATCCCTGCCAAGCATATTATGGATAAAAGGGTAAGGGTGCCTGATGTTGAAAAGGCTATGTTGATGCTCAATACCTTTTTTATGCCGCAAACTGGAAGGAGATCATTGGAACATGTGGGCTAAAAGTTGCACAATTATAGCGTTGTGTTGTCTGTCGTTTTTAGAAAGTTCTTCGGTGCAAAGTATTAGGGATATGTATGTAAAGGCAATAGAAAGCAAGAAAAGTACGGAACAGTTACTTAATATACTGGAGAAAAAGGAGCAGACACCTTTTGTAATAGGATATACTGGTGCCACAAAGATGCTGATGGCTAGGCATACGTTTAACCCATTTAAAAAGTTGAGTCATTTCAGGACAGGCAAACAATTATTGGAAAAAGCGATCAGTAAAGATGCGGAAAATGTAGAACTGATATTTCTGAGATATGCTATACAGGTATCACTCCCTCCAATTTTGGGATATAATGAGCATATCGAAACAGACAAGAATTATATATTAAAGACATTGCAAAAGCAGGAACTAAAAGAAAAACACTTGGAAATAGCCATCGTTAATTTTTTAAAGAAACAGCAGTTGGCACCGGCAGAAAGGCAACAACTTTTAAAACAATACAATTGATATGGCAGAACAGGTTGTTTTGGTGGATGAAAAAGATCGGCAGATAGGGCTGATGGATAAAATGCAGGCACATGTGGAGGCCAGGTTACATAGGGCATTTTCTGTTTTCTTGTTCAATGATAAAAATGAGTTGTTATTGCAGCAAAGGGCGCAAAGTAAGTATCATTGTGGTGGTTTATGGACCAATACCTGTTGTAGCCATCCTAGGTCAGAAGAAAAAATGAAAACCGCAGTAGACAGAAGGTTGTTAGAAGAAATGGGTATCATTTGTCATACAGAGAAAGTGTATGATTTTATATATAAGGCTCAATTGGAAAATGGGCTGTATGAACATGAATTTGACCATGTGTTTTTTGGTAGGTTTTCAGAAAAACCCAATCCAAATCCCAAAGAAGTGGTCGATTGGAAATACATGGAGATGAGAGAATTGAAAACAGATATTGACAAATATCCTGAAAAATATACACCCTGGTTTAAGCTGATTTTTGAGGAAATCTGTAATAAAGATATCGCTAATATAATTGTATAGGAATGAAGAAATATGAACTATATAGAGAAACGCTTTTACCTGTAAATATCGATGAAGCCTGGCAGTTTTTTAGTAATCCATACAATTTAGCGGAAATTACACCAAAGGAAATGGATTTTAAGGTAGTGACCAAAGAACTGCCGAGCGAAATACATAGTGGATTGACCATTTTATATACTGTAAAGCCCCTTGCTAACGTTCCTTTAAAATGGTTAAGTAAGATTAGAGAAGTAGAGGCGCCGTATCGTTTCGTGGATGAACAGCTAAAAGGACCCTATGCCTATTGGTACCATGAACATACCTTTGAGGAAAAAGAGGGCCTAACCGTAATGAAAGATAAAATTACTTATGCCGTTCCTATGGGCTGGTTGGGTCAGTTGGCCAATACGTTGTTGGTGAGGCGAAAGCTCGAGCAGATATTTGATTATCGTTCTCAAAAGATTTTGAAACTTTTTAAAGGAATTGGCTGATGATACTAATGGTATTGCTTTGTGTAATAGGTGCATTTGTGGCGATGGAATGTGTGGCGTGGCTGGCACACAAATACCTGATGCATGGCTGGCTATGGGCACTTCATCAAGACCATCACAAAAAAGATGATGGTCAGGTATTCGAAAAGAATGATTTCTTCTTCCTTATTTTTGCCACACCAGGTATTTTATTGTTTTTGTTTGGTTCTATTTATGGTAACTATATTTTAATAGGTATTGCAGGCGGAATTACCCTGTATGGCTTTTGCTATTTTTTGGTACATGATATTTTTATACACCAGCGGTTTAAATGGTTTAGAAATACAAATAATATCTATTTGAAAGCCATTAGGAGAGCGCATAAAATGCACCATAAACATTTGGGAAAACATGATGGGGAGTGCTTTGGCATGTTGTGGGTGCCGTTTAAATATTTTAGGGAAGCTTACCGATACCAAAAGATGCAGCAGCAAAAAACATGAACCATTATATTTATCTTTTAGTCAATTTTTTGGCAGTCATTGTGCCCTTTATGGCCTCTTTTCATCCTAAGTTGATGTTTTGGAAGAAGGTAAAAGCCTTTATGCCAGCTAATATCATTACTACGGTTTTATTTCTGGTTTGGGATGTTTGGTTTACTGATAAAGGAGTTTGGGGCTTCAACCACGACTATGTAATAGGCGTCTTTATTTGGGGTTTACCTATTGAAGAAATCCTGTTTTTCTTGTGTATTCCCTATGCTTGTTTGTTCTCTTACCACTGTTTTGGTGTTTGGAAGGAATTAGGTTTAAGAAAGTATGCTACCAGGGCTATTTCTATCGTTTTGGTGCTTTTTGGAGTGGTGATGTTTTCGCTGTTTTACAACAAGATGTACCCAATGATGAA
Organism: Pedobacter sp. ASV28; assembly: GCF_016428855.1. GTDB lineage: Bacteria > Bacteroidota > Bacteroidia > Sphingobacteriales > Sphingobacteriaceae > Pedobacter. The sequence continues at coordinate 96,101 of NZ_JAELTN010000008.1, read as the reverse complement.
TTACCTGGTTTTTACCTTACTGATTTCTTATTTAGCATTCATTAAAAAACCAAGTTGGTTAGGGCAGTTCTATTTCACTTACCTCATCATGATCATCCCATTTCTAATTGTGAATGGCATGTTGACAGGAACTGGTTTAGATGCACCAATTGTTTGGTATAATAGTAACGAAATTATGGGAGTTCGTATTGGAACAATTCCTTTCGAAGATGTATTTTATGGCATGAGTTTAATTGGCTTAAACATTATGCTTTACGAACGTTTTCTGGCAAAATTGAAGTATAGTAGAAGCGTTTAATGGTATGTTCCGTCATTTCGAAAGAAAGTACGACTGAGAAATCTTCCTGATAGTAGCATAGAACTAACAGATTTCTCCCTCGCTGCACTTCGCTTGAAATGACGACTAGGATAGAATATTATAACGGACCTATTTATGCCTCTTTTCCAAATTCTCTGCAATATCCTTCACCGTTAGGCCTTTTTCTCTTAACAAGAACAACAAGTGGAAAACCAAATCCGAAGCTTCGTTGATTAAATCTTCCTTCGTTTCGGCTAAAGCGGCAATTACTGTTTCTACGCCTTCTTCACCAACTTTTTGAGCTATTTTATTTAAACCTTTAATCCTCATTTTGTTAATGTATGAGCCTTCTACAGGGTTTTTATACCTATCGGAAATAATGTTTTCCAGTTCGAAAATAAAATTTTGATTGTATTCGGTTTTAAAGCAACTTCGGGCACCCGTATGACAGGTTGGGCCAACAGGCTCGGCCTTAATTAGAAGGGTGTCGTTATCGCAATCTATGGCCATAGATTTTACGAATAAAAAATTACCACTTTGCTCGCCTTTGGTCCATAAACGGTTTTTAGAGCGTGAAAAGAAAGTAACCTTACCTTCTATTTGGGTTTTTTCAAAGGCTTCGACATTCATGTAGCCCAACATCAATACTTCTAAGGTTTGGTGGTCTTGTATAACTACGGGCACCAAACCTTCTGTTTTTGTAAAATCTATTTGGTTGCTGTTAATGTTACTCATTGTTTTTTTGTAATTGTTAGTCCATATTGTCGTCATTGCGAGCTTGCGAAGCAAGCTTTCTAACTATCATTCCAGTATCAGGAGGAATCTGTCTATCATTGTTAATTACTTACAGGTTCTTCGCCACACTCAGAATGACAAAAGGTCAAATGACGTAAGCACGTTAAATGCGTATCGGTATATTATGTTTACTTAATTCTGTTTTTAATTCAGGTATTAAAATTTCCCCATAATGAAAAACAGAGGCAGCCAATGCGGCATCGACCCCAGCTTTTTGAAAGACTTCGGTAAAGTGGGCCATACTGCCCGCTCCGCCAGAAGCGATAATCGGGATATTGATCATTTGGTTCACTTTGCTTAGCAATCCACAATCGAAACCGGCCTTGGTGCCATCATGGTCCATAGAGGTTAACAGAATTTCGCCAGCACCTAGATTTTCAGCTTGCTTGATCCAATCTTCAGTTTCTAGTGCCGTAATTAAACGGCCCCCGTTAAGATGCACCCAGTTTTTGCCATCTACCTGTTTGGTGTCTACTGCAACTACCACAAATTGTACGCCGAAGGCCTTGGCCAGGTCTTCGATCAGTTGAGGACTGCGTACCGCTGCCGAGTTGATGCTTATTTTGTCTGCCCCGGCATTTAAAAGTGCGTCAGCATCGGCAATTTCGGTAATGCCACCACCAATAGTGAAAGGGATATTGAGTTGTCTGGCTACAGATTTCACCATTTCAATCATCGTTTTACGACGTTCATGAGTGGCGGTGATATCTAAGAAAACCAACTCATCTGCACCTTGTTGGGCATATTGAGCTGCTAATTCTACAGGGTCGCCTGCGTCACGTAAATCAACAAAGTTTACGCCTTTTACCGTGCGACCATCTTTTACGTCTAAACAAGGGATTATTCTCTTACTTAACATGTTTGTTGGGTTTCGTCATTGCAGAGCATGAAGCAGTCTTCTTTCTGTCGTTCCGACAGTTGGAAGGATCTGTAAAGTGGTACTTCTAATTGTAGATCCTTCACTGCGTTCAGAATGACACGCTGGTCGCTATGACGATTAAAAAAATAGGAGGTTAGATCGAACTCAATTGTTGTAAATTCCATTTTTTAACCTCTTCAATAGAAATTCTGTTTTCATAAATGGCCTTGCCCACTACTACGCTTCTGATATCCAGTTTTGCCAATTCCCTAATGTCGTCCATAGAACTCACACCGCCAGAAGCAATCAGTTTGATCATAGGCGAATGGGCTAATAATTTTTGGTAAAGATCAACGGCTGCACCACCCAATTTGCCATCTTTATTGATGTCGGTACATAAAAAGCGGAAGAAGCCAAGTTGTAAACACTTGTCTACATAGTCCATTAATTTAATGGGCGAGCTTTCCATCCAGCCCGAATATTTGATCACTTCATCTAATACATCGATGGCAATTACAATCCTGTTCGCATAATTGTCTTTTTTTGCAAAAGCTTCGCTAAGTTGGGGAAGGAAATCAGGGTTGCTAATTGCTTGTGTACCCACAATTACCCTATGTATGCCAGCATCAAGTAGGTTGGTGACCTGTTCTATGGTACGTATGCCGCCGCCATATTGTACCTTCATTTCTGTTTTTTTGATAATACTGAATAAGGTCTTTTGGTTACTGAAGTCACCTTTTGCACCATTAAGGTCAATAATATGGATAAAATCGGTGCCGTTTGACCGGTAGCGCTCAATCATGTCTTCGATAGACACATCGTATTCTGTTTTCTGGTTGTAATCGCCTTCGCGTAAGCGAACAACTTTACCGTCTAAAATATCTATTGCAGGAATGATATACATTTTAAAAATTTAGGTTTGAGAAATTCTTTAACAATTGCTCTCCGGCTTCACCAGATTTTTCTGGATGGAACTGAACGCCGAAGAAATTATCTTTTTGTATAGCGGCCGAAAATTTGTTGCCATAATTTACCGACGCGATGTCAAAAGTAGGGTTATATTCAATAAAATAAGAATGAACGAAATAAAATTGTGTATGTGGTTTAACATTGGAAAACAGGAGGTTGTTTGTAAAATCTATGTTATTCCAGCCCATGTGGGGAATTTTAATGCCCAAATTCTTGTCGAAAAGTTTGGTCTGCAATGGGATGATGTCCAAAAGGTCGGCATTGCCCTCTTCAGAATGAGTGGTTAACAATTGCATGCCTACACAGATTCCTAAAACAGGTTTTTTCAATTGTTTAATGGCTTTCACAAGTCCTGTTTGTTGCAGTTTCTGCATTGCCGTACCTGCGTGTCCAACACCTGGAATGATGATATGGCTGTGCTTTTCCAAATCGGCTTCTGTATTTACCATAGCATAGGGGATATTTTGCCTATCTAAAGCTGCGGTTAGCGAGAAAATATTACCCGCACCGTAGTTCACGATTCCTATACTGTTATTTGTTGTATTGTTATCCATTTTTATTCGTTTCTTTTTCGCGATTGCGAGCTTTGCGAAGCAATCCTAAGTCATTTAACGCATCACCTAGCATGGTAAGATTACTTCTCGCAATGACAGTAAAAGGCTAAGCAGACAATCCTTACTCCTTTATCTTTGCTCTTTATTCTTACAAAACCCCTTTCGTACTTGGCAATACCATTTTCTCGGCATCACGCTTAACTGCCATTTTAATAGCTTTCGCAAAGGCTTTGAAAATAGCTTCAATCTTGTGGTGTTCGTTTTCTCCTTCTGCTTTAACGTTTAAATTGCACTTTGCTGCATCGCTAAACGATTTAAAGAAGTGAAAAAACATTTCTGTTGGTACATCGCCAACCTTTTCCCTTTTAAACTCGGCTTCCCAAACTATCCAATTCCTACCTCCAAAATCTATGGCTACCTGGGCCAAACAATCATCCATAGGTAGGCAAAAGCCATAACGTTCAATGCCCAGCTTATTGCCTATGGCCTTGGCAAAAGCTTCGCCAAGTGCAATACCGGTATCTTCTACGGTATGATGCTCGTCAATGTGCAGGTCACCGTTGGCTATAATATCCAAGTCCATTCCGCCATGACGGGCTATTTGATCTAACATATGGTCAAAAAAGTTCAGGCCCGTTTTGATGTTGGCTTTTCCCGTCCCATCTAAATCCAGCTTGATATAGATGTCAGTTTCATTGGTTTTTCGGATATGCGTAACCGTTCTGGCCCCACCACGTAGAAAGGTATAGATGTCTTCCCAGTTTTGGGTTTCCAAAGCAATAATATCTGTTAGGTTTTCTATTTTTTCCAGGTTTTCATTAATGCCCAGATTGTCGTTTTGACGTAGGAATATGCCCTTTGCCCCCAGGTTTTTAGCTAAGATGATGTCATTTAACCTGTCGCCAATGACAAATGAGTTACTAAGGTCATAAGAGCCGTCAAAGTATCTGGTCAGTAAGGCTGTGCCAGGTTTACGAGTAGGTGCATTGTCTTTGGCAAAAGTTCTGTCAATTACCACTTCGTCAAATACCACGCCTTCACCGGCAAAGGTGTCTAGTATGAAATTGTGTATGGGCCAAAAATTCTCTTCCGGATTTGAAGGGGTACCTAATCCATCTTGATTGGTAACCATTACCAATTTGTAGTCCAATTCCTTGGCAATCTTAGAGAGGTAATATAGTGAACGAGGGTAGAACTTTAGCTTGGCAAAGCTGTCTACCTGTTCATCTGCTGGTTCAATGTTTAATGTACCGTCTCTGTCTATGAATAAAATCTTTGTCATGATAGTTGGTCTAGGGTATTTAAAAGTAAGTTGTTTTCTTCAACGGTACCTATGGTTATTCTGAGGCAGTCTTCACAGAGGGTTACTTTAGATCGGTCGCGAACAATAATGCCTTCGTCTACTAATTGGTTATAAACTTCATGTGCGTTTTCAATGGCCACTAAGATGAAGTTTGCATCAGAAGGATAGACCTGTTTTACTTTTGGTAGCCTGCCCAATGCGTTGCTCAGTCTGTCTCTTTCACTTACAGTTAGCTTGATCCAGTCATTCACCTGTTGTATATTCTGTAATGCGGCAAAGGCCAGGTCTTGCGTAGCCTGATTAATGTTGTAGGGAGGCTTTACCTTGTTCAGTATATCAATGATTGGGGTAGAAGAAAAAGCCATGCCCAATCGTAAGGCGGCCAGTCCCCATGCCTTAGAGAAAGTTTGCAATACCACCAAATTAGCGTATTCGGTTAATTCTTGAATAAACGTCTTCTGTCTGGCGAAATTGATGTAGGCTTCATCTATTACCACAAGACCGTTAAAGTTAGCTAAGATCGTCTCTATGTCGCTTCTATTTAAAGAATTTCCAGTAGGATTGTTAGGTGAGCAGATGAAAATGATCTTGGTGTTTGAATCAATAGCTTCTGCAATCTTTTCCAGATCGAGCTGGAAATTGGGCAAAAGATTTACTTTTTTTATGGCTACATCATTGATGTTGGCCGATACTTCATACATGCCATAAGTTGGGGGCAGGATAATGACATTGTCCTTTCCTGGATTGCAGAAGGCCCTGAACAAAAGATCTATGGCCTCGTCACTCCCATTGCCTAAAAAGGTGTTTTCAATGGGCACACCCTTTATCTTGCTAATGGCCTCTTTTAAGTCCAGTTGTAAAGGATCGGGGTAACGATTATAGTTTGCTGGAAGCGGGGAGCCGAAACTGTTCTCGTTGGCGTCTAGGTAAACGCTGGCCTGCCCCTTAAACTCATCTCTTGCAGTAGAGTAGGGGCGTAGTGTTTTTATATTTTCTCGTTGTAAGTCGCGTACATCCATTTTTAAAAGAATTTAATTGAGCTTGGTTAGTCTAATGCTGATGGCATTTTTGTGTGCTTGCAGGCCTTCAGCTTCTGCTAGGGTTTCTACGGTCGTTCCAATATTTTTTAAGCCATTACTGTTAAGATGTTGAAACGTTATTTTCTTAATAAAAGTGTCAACTGAAACACCCGAATAAGCTTTTGCATAGCTACTTGTGGGCAAGGTATGGTTTGTTCCAGAGGCATAATCGCCAGCGCTTTCTGGAGTAAGGTTGCCTAAGAATACCGAGCCGGCGTTGATAATCAATGGAATAAGGTTTTCGTAGCTTTCGCTGGCTAAAATCAAGTGCTCGGGCGCATAAATGTTGCTAAATTGCATGGCTTCCGTTAAATTTTCTGTTAAAATGATGTAGGAATTTTCGATAGCCTGTGCCGCTATTTCTTTTCTTGGAAGTTTAACTAGTTGTTTTTCAATTTCTTTAACTACGTTTGTTGCTATCTTGTTTGATGTAGAAACTAAAATAGACTGACTATCAGTTCCATGTTCGGCCTGTGCTAATAGGTCTGCGGCAACAAATGACGGAATGGCAGTCTCATCGGCAATCACTAAAACCTCCGAGGGTCCTGCAGGCATATCTATGGCTACTATATTTTGCACTAGTTTTTTGGCTTCTGTAACATACCTGTTCCCGGGACCAAAGATTTTGTCGACCTTGGGGAGGGTAGCGGTTCCAAGGGCCATGGCAGCTATGGCCTGTGCTCCTCCTATCAAGTAGATTTTTTCGATGTTAAGCAGGGTGGCTACATAAGCAATGTAGCAGTTAATCTTGCCATCGCTTTGAGGAGGGGAGCATATCACGATTTCTTTACAGCCCGCTATTTTAGCAGGAATGCCCAGCATCAAAAAAGTGCTGGGTAGCACAGCGGTTCCACCAGGTATGTAGAGGCCTACCCGTTCAATCGGTCTGCTCTCTCGCCAGCATTTTACGCCAGGCATGGTCTCTATTTTTTCTTCAGGTTTTAACTGCGAAGCATGAAAAGTATAGATGTTTTGGTAGGCCGTATCAATGGCACTTTTTACTTCTGCTGGAATTTGTTCTGCAATAGAGCCGATTTCTGATGTGCCGATATATAGTGAGGTCAATGTGACTTTGTCGAACTGTTGCGTGTAGGAAAACAGGGCTTCGTCACCGTTGCTTTTTACATTGGCAATGATGTCTTCCGCTCTTGATTTAACCAAATCGTCGTCGGCTATGCTCCGAGAACATAGTTTGTTAATTTCTTGTTTAGTTAAATTTTTTAAATTATAGATTTTCAATGTTTTAATATTTTAAATTAACTAATAGTTAATAGTAAAATTGATGATTTTTCTTGTTTTGAACCAGCTTAGGTAATGATTTTTTCGATGGGCATAACCACAATGCCCTGTGCGCCCGCTGCTTTTAAGCTGTTGATCTTTACCCAAAAATCCTGCTCTGCAATTACCGAATGAACCGCCACCCAATCTTCTTCAAACAAAGGGACAACAGTTGGACTTTTTACGCCAGGCAATAATTCTACTACAGCCTTTAGATTTTTCTTTTCCACATTAAGTACTACGTATTTGGTCGTTTTAGCTCGTAGTACTGACTGTATCCGTTGTACCAATTCTACCACCTCGGCATTGAACTCTAAGCCTGGGCTGGATATCATGACCGCCTCCGAATCCATGACGCTGGTGAAAGGTCTTAGTCCGTTATTTTTTAAGGTGCCGCCTGTAGATACGATATCGAAAATGGCATCGCTTAGGCCAAGGCCTGGGCCAATTTCTACAGAGCCGGAAATGTTTCTGATCTGTGCATCTACCTGGTTGGCTTTAAGGAATTTTTCAAGAATGACAGGGTAGGAGGTGGCAATAACTTTTCCGTTAAGTTGTGGAACGGTATTGATGTCGCTATCGTTTTTCACAGCGATTTTAAGGGAGCACTTTCCAAATCCCAGTTTTTGCAAGTAGGATACATTGGCACCTGTTTCTACAATCACATTTTCGCCAACAATGCCCAAGTCGGCAATGCCATCCTGTACATATTCGGGTATGTCGTCATCTCTAAGGAAAAGGATTTCCAACGGGAAGTTGGTAACGGTGGAGATAAGTGAGCTTTTGTAGTTTTCAAATACTAAGCCACAATTTTTAAGAATTTCTACTGATTTTTCGTTGAGTCTACCCGATTTCTGGATAGCAATTTTAAGTGTTTTCACTTTGTTAAATTATAGGATAAGAAATATAAAATCTATTTAAAAACCATTCTGAAGTACAGAACATAACATTACATATCGCCACAATGGCGATGGTGTAGATGTGCATGATGGTTTAAATATTGATTCATTTAAAGTTCTTTTCCTTAATTTTGTGGTAAGGTATGGCAAATATATACTAGTTTGGTATACAATCCAAAAATTAATGGCATTTAATTTGATACAAGAAGAATTCTACCGATTTAAATGTTAAAACTTTATACGCTAAATTTGAAAAAAACGCTACTTTTTATACTTTCCTGCCTGTTTTTAACTTCTTGCGCTTGGTTTCAGGAGAAGCCGGAAATTGCGGTCGTATTGTCAGCACATTTCGATAATAAGCTGTACAATAAATTCGACACGGCTATATACAAACCGATATTCAAGGCTAAACTCGAAAAAAGACGCGAAGAATTCCTTAATCCGAAAGTGATTACTGCCTTTTACGAAAAAAATGAATACCTGCCCCTTTTGGTGACCAAATTTTATACAAATGGCAGTTTGGATAGTTTAAAAAATTATATCGCCCAAAGCTCACAAGATGGGTTTAATCCCGAGATCTTTGGGGGGATGGTGTTGGAGCGGCAATTGCAGGTGTTGTCTGCCAATCGGTTTAAAGACATTGGGGAAGTGTATTCGTTGGTGGCAGATTTAGAATTAAGTTCGGCATATGCCTTGAATAAATACACCAACTTTATCCAGTATGGAAGTATTAACCCACGTAATTTTTTCAATCGCTATTATATTCAGGTAAAACGTCCCGATAGTGCAAAGATGGATTCGGTGCTGAATACGAACGATCTGCTTTCGGTGCTGCGGAATGCTCAACAGACTTCAACATCTTATCTTGGACTAAAAAAGGGCTTGGCGCACTATCGTGATAGCTTGAAGAAAGAAGATGCGCCCGAGATCAAGACCATTAAAATGAATTTAGAGCGTATGCGTTGGCAGCTGCCCATGCAGACTGAAGAGCGGGTAGTGGTTAATATTCCAGATTTTACATTAACCTGGTTTAGCAAAGAAGATACTTTGGTACATATGAAGGTTTGCGTTGGAGGGAAAAGAGAAGCTGGTTATGTCGAAAAAATGAAAATTTACCTGAAATCTGGTAAGCTTGATGATAAACCCAAAAACCATGAAACCCCACAGTTGTTCAGTATTTTTAACTCTATACAGGTTAACCCCATCTGGAATATTCCGGTAAGTATTGCCAAAAGTGAAATTTATTGGATGGCTCTGAAGGACCCTTTCTATCTCTCCAACAATAATATCAAAGTTTATTATAAAGGGAAATTGGTGGCTGATCCGGATACGATACAGTGGAACCGCTATCCGAGAGAGAAACTGCCTTTTCAATTTAAACAGGGATCTGGAGAAGGAAATGCATTGGGTAAGTTTAAATTCATATTTGATAATAGTTCGAGTATCTATCTGCATGATACCAACAACAAATACGGATTTAAATTAGCCAATAGGGCTATAAGTCATGGTTGTGTACGTATTGAAGCACCCCTGAAATTTGCCGAGTTGATGGTGAGGGATAAATATCAGTATGACAAATTGCGTATGGAGGTAGATCTACCTCCGGTAGATACGACAAAAAATGAGATCTTTAGAAAAAAACTAGCCAAAAAAACGGATACATTGAATGCTTTTCAGTTAAAACCAGCTTGGTTTGCAACCAGAAAGAATATAGCTGTTGTCATTGCCTATTATACGGCTTGGGCTGATCATGGTGTGGTGCAGTTCAGGCCAGATGTTTACGATTATGATCCTGTTTTGTGGGAAGCCATAAAACGATATATGTAAGTGAATACCATCCTTTTCTAGCCTCCCATTTGTGGAGCTGATAGGAGAATTATCAAGTGTTTTCTGTGCTCAATGTGGGTTGTGGGCAAGCCTGTCCAGAATGGTTTTTGCTGTTCCTGTATTTGCTCAGGTTGATGAGCAATACGCTGACCAAAATAACCACTAGGCCTATGATTTGTAATAGACTGATTTTCTCTTCGGTAAAGCACAGGCTTAGCAAAACTGCCACCACGGGGTTTACATAGGCATAGGTGCTTACTTGTGTGGCTGGACGAACTTTTAATAGCCAAACGTAAGCGCTAAAAGCTGCTATAGAACCAAATATCACAAGGTAGCCTACCGATAGCCAAGCATCCAAAGGAATGGTGGTCCAATTGAAAGTTTTAAATTCTGAAGTGATCAATCCGCCAGGTAGGAAGGCAATTCCGGCGGCAATCATTTGCCATGCCGTATTTACAGATACCGAATCTTCGGGTTTTGAATGGTGCTTGGCATAGAGCGAACCGGCAGCCCAAGCGGCTGGTCCCAGTACCAAGAGTATCATGCCAAAGATCAAGGCAGGGCTTTGGTCTGTATTCAGAATTTGAAGTAATTGTTCTCCAAACAAAAGAATTACCCCAATAAAGCCTACAATAAGACCAGCTACGGTAGAAGTGTTCCCGAAATTTTCTTTCCATTTTGGTTTGTCCAAAATAACAAACCATATGGCGGCAGAAGCAACCATGATGGCTACCAATCCGCTCGGAATAAACTGTTCTACCCAAATAACGATGCCGTTACCTATGCCTAACATAAGAACACCTGCCACGGCAGCGTGTCTAATTAATCGCTTGTTGAATATTTGCTGGCCTGTAAGCTTGCACCAGGAAATCAGGAGCAGGCCAGCTACAATGAACCTGAATGATCCCAGGATGAAGGGAGGGAAACCGGCCAAGGCCTTTTGGATGAAGAAATAAGTTGAGCCCCACACAATGTAAACAATGGCAAAGGCTAGATAGACGAATAATAGAGGGGCTGTTTTTTTTACATTTGCCATAAGGGTGTGGTTAGGTATTGGTTTCTGGAATGATTAATTTTTGGTCTTCTTTTGCGGTTTCGAGTACAATGGTGGTACGGACAGAAAGAATATTTGATATTTTACTGAATTCGTCGCGCATTAGGGCCATAAGCGAGGCGGAGTCCCTGGTTCTTACTTTTACCAGATAACAGTCATCGCCGGCAATGATATGTACTTCCTGCACCTCTTTTATTTTCGATAGCTCGTCGGCGGTGGTGGTACAACCTACGGTGTTAGATGTTTTCATGGAGATGAAGGCCAACAAGCCCATGTCAATTGCGGTGGGGTCTATTTTGGTGGTATACTGTGTAATTACTTTTCGTTGTTCCAGTTTTTTTACGCGTTCCAGTACGGCCGACGGTGCCATTTCCAATTCCTTGGCCATGTCTACGTTAGAGATCCGCGAGTTTTCCTGCATCAATCGCAAAATGGCCAAATCTATTTTGTCTAAATTCATTTTTGTGATTTTAATTCAATAAAATTATGTTAAATATGAATATTATTCGTAATTTATTTGTAATAAATGATTTTTATTCTGTTTTATTGGTTTGTGGTCCACAAGGAATTTAAATTGATGTATAAACTTATAGCTATACGTAGTTAAACTTATATTGCGATATAAGTTGTAATAATGTTTTTAGTAAAATACGGCCGGGAGCCCTATTATAGAAATACTCTACAAATGGCACCTTTTCTAATTGTTGAGATAGGGAATTAGGGTAAGATCTGAAGGTCAACTAGTGTATTGTCACTCAATGGACTATGAGAAGAAATTATGATTCAACGTGATTTCGAGATAAGAAATAGTCTAATTTCAAGACCAGTAGCCTGTTAGTCCCTCGTCTGTCTTGGTTGGTGTGGCAAGTAAGTAATAAGCCAGAGCATTTCCTTTGAAGCATCAGGCGCTTTGACGATTTTTTGTTCTTTTTCCTATGAAATTGCTTAGCAATCTTGAGTAAAATAAAAAAAACAATAAAAGAAGAGCTTAAACGAAAAACTGTATTTTTCTAAGCTTGCTTAATCCAAACTCACATTAGTTTAATTAATCCATTGACGAATTAAGCGGTTCATTGGCAAAGTTGGCCGCCAATGTTTCGTCCAAATACTTAGAGTGATATTGCTCTACACTTTTATTGATGAAAAGTAATGTTTTGTCTGCAATGGTTTTGATAACCTCATTGGCAAATTCAGGTGCCACTGCTGGGCAGCCTTGGCTACGGCCAAGGCGGCCCAACGTATTAATGGTGTTAGGGCTAACGTAAGGAGCACCGTGCACCACAATGGATCGGTTTCTGGCATTATTGTTAAATCCTTCGTCCATTCCGTCTAATTTTAGAGATTTGCCGTGACTGCCCCAATAAACCTCGCCGGTAATATAAAAACCTAAACTGCTACTCAAGGAATTATAAGTGTTGGAAAAATTTACCGCCTCATCATTTCCGCTTTTTTGTCCATGGGCCACCCAGGTATTCAGTAATACTTCCTTCTTTTCCAAGTCTATAACATATAGTCGTTTTTTAGTGCTTAACTGATCAAAATCAGCAATGCTCAAGATCTGTTTTGAAGAAAGTTGCCCGGCTTTTTTGAGGTTGTAAAAGCCCGTTAAAGCTTTCTCGAATACATTGAGTGCCAAGCCAGCCTGCTTAAGATGGAGATCTGCGTAGAGAATGTTCACATGCTGATGATAACTACTGTCTAAAGTAAGTTTAATGTATGGAGGTTTAGTGGGTATGGAATCGGATTTCCAAGCGGAAATGGATAATAATATGCTAAGGGATATCAGCCCAATCATTCCTAAAATGTATTTTCTCATTCGCTCTCTCTGCTTCGTTAAAATTTTAGGTACAGTTTTATAAATAGGCTAATACTTTTAATAAATGAATGTTACAAAAGTACAACACTGTTGCAGTAAAAAATAGGTGTACTGATATTCTTGCCTTTATATGACATTGTTAGGGCTTTGTAATCAGTAACTTGATAAGTTGGCTGCTGTCAAAATCAAGATTTTCCCCAATAAGTTTATAATGTTAAATCACCTCAAGACGCTTTTCATTATGCTATAAATTTCCTACCTTTGGTTTTTAATGAATTTCCTCTATCCGGGCTTTCTTTTTGCACTTGTAGCGGTCGTTATTCCGGTCATCATCCATTTGTTCAATTTCAGGAAATTTAAAAAGGTTTATTTCAGTAATGTAGCCTTTCTCAAAGAGGTAAAAGAACAAAATTCTTCAAGGGAAAAATTAAAAAATCTCTTGATCCTGATTTGTCGCATACTGGCAATCACTTTTCTGGTGTTGGCCTTTGCCCGTCCGTTTTTTAGTACTTCTACAACTGTAGATAACAGCAAGGGAAACATTATTAGTATTTACATCGACAACTCCTATAGCATGGATGCGGTGAATAAGGAAGGAAATTTATTGGACGAAGCTAAACGAAGGGCAAAGGATATTGTAAAAGCTTACCAACTGAACGATAGATTCCAATTGTTGACCAACGATTTTGAAGGAAAACATCAGCGTCTGTTGAATGCCGATGAATTTTTACAGGCCATTGAAGAAGTGAAGATTTCTTCGGCGAATAGAGCGCTGCAACAAGTGATCAATAGGCAACAGGCCATTTTTACAGGGAATAGTAATCGGTTTTCTTATATCATCTCCGATTTTCAGACGGGTTTTGGAGGTAGTGAACCACTAAAAAAAGATAATAATACCCAGCTAACTTTAGTTAAATTAAATGCTAACGCTTTGCCAAATGTTTCGGTAGATAGTGTTTGGTTTTTATCTCCTGTTCATCAGCCCAATGTATCAGAGAAGATTGTCGTACGCTTAAGGAATTTTGGAAATGAGGATGCCAAGAATGTGCCCCTAACACTAACCATTAATAGCCAACAAAAAGCGGTAGGAAGTGTAAACGTAGCAGCAGGAGCAGCCTATATAGATACGCTTTCTTATAGTGGCTTGTCACTGGGCTGGCAGAAGGGGGTAATTAACATTAAGGATTTCCCACTCACTTTTGACGACCAGTTGAATTTCAGCTTTAATGTGAGTGCACATTATAAGGTGTTGGCTATTAATGGGCAGGAAACAGGAAAATATATCCATGCACTTTTCCATGCTGATCCTTACTTTAAATTGGAGGAAATGTCGGAAAATAATATCAATTATTCGATGTTGACCAATTATAGTTTGATCGTGCTTAATGGCTTGTCAAATCCGTCGAGCGGTTTGGCCCAGGAACTCAAGAACTATATCGGTAATGGTGGGTCTGTAGCAATTTTTCCGAATACCAAGAACGATAAAATAACACTTTCGGCTTTTCTTACGGCATTGAATTTACCAGCAGTGGGTAACTTAAGTACCGAAATAAGTAAGGTGAGCAATATCGAATTGAAGCATCCCCTGTTCAAAGATGTTTTTGAAACCTTACCCAAAAACATGGACCTTCCGCAGGTAAACCGGTACTTTACCTTTATAGAAAATAATAAGAGCAACAAGGAAAACTTATTACAGTTACCCGCAGGAAAATTATTCTTTGCCCGCTATATTTTGGGTGCCGGACAGGTTTTCTTATCGGCTACGGGTTTGGCAAATGAAGATGGGAATTTTGCCAGGCATCCATTGTTTGTGCCCTTAATGTATAAGGTAGCTTTTGAAAGTGCATCGCATCAACCCTTATTCTATACTATAGCAAAAGATCACGTTATCTTATTGCCACAGGTTAAACTAGGGGCCAACCAAACCTTAAAATTATTGGCCAATGGGTTTGAAGTGATACCCGATGTAGATCAACAGCAAGGTAAAACATCCCTTTACGTTGCTGATCAGATCAGTAAACCTGGGTTTTACGAAGTGAAAAAAGCAGATTCTACCTTGGCCATTGTTGCTTTTAATGATAACAGGGCAGAATCTAATATGGAATATGATGATCGGGATGTTTTAGAGAAGCGCTTCGGGGCAAATCCCGTTCATTTTATAGATACTAAAACTGCCAACATTTCATCGGCCATTGCCGAAAAAAATAATGGCACCGAGATATGGAAACTTTGTCTAATTTTGAGTTTAGTTTTCCTAGCTGCCGAAATATTACTGCTCAGATTTTATCATACCCAAAAAACAATCCCGATTAATCGGGAGAGCTCATTGATACAAAAAAAATAATATAAGCTAATCCATAAAATATAAAAATTCATGAACCTCTTAGTTAAGGGAATTACCATTGTTGATCCAAGCAGCGAGTTTAATGGAAAAACTTGCGACATTCGAGTAGAAAAAGGAATCATTGTTGCTATCGATAAAAGCTTATCACCGTTAAAATCGGAGAGTGTTTTCGAAGCACAGGGAGCCCTACTTTCTCCAGGTTTTTTTGATCTCAACTGCTTTATTGGTGACCCGGGTCTGGAAACGAAGGAAGATCTTAAGACAGGTACAGCCGCTGCCAGTGCCGGAGGGTTTACCGGAATAGCGGTAATGCCCAATACTAAGCCGGTAGTGCAGAGTAAGGCAGAAGTGGAATATATCCTTAACCGTTCAAAGGGAAATGTAGTTGACGTATACCCAATTGGAGCCATTAGTAAAGATGTAGAAGGGAAGGAACTGGCCGAACTTTTTGATATGAAACAGGCAGGGGCAGTGGCTTTTGCCGATGCGGGAAAGGCATTGGCAGATGATGGCTTTATGAGCAGGGCTTTACAATATGCCTTAGGCTTTGATGGTTTGTTGTTTGCCCATCCCGAGAACAGGTCAATAGCAGGTAAGGCGCAGGTCAACGAAAGTAAGAATAACGTTTTGTTGGGAATGAAGGGTGTTCCGGCATTGGCCGAAGAGATGCAAATAGCAAGGGATATTTTTTTGGCAACCTATCATAAGGCGCCTATACACATTAGCAATATTTCTACAGCCGGAGCTGTGGCATTAATTAAGCGAGCCAAAAAGGATGGCGTAAAGATCACCTGCGATGTTGCCGCACACCAGTTGGTGTTTACCGAAGAATTGCTCAACGACTTTGATAGTAATTATAAGGTAAAACCTCCATTGCGTAGCAAGGCCGATAATAAGGCACTGATCGCAGGATTAAAAGATGGGACCATCGACGCCGTTTCCTCTCAACATCGGCCACATGAAATAGAATTTAAAAATGTAGAGTTCGAAATTGCAGCCTATGGCATCATTGCATGGCAGACCGTTCTGCCCTTATTATTACAGGCAGGCCTGGATCCCAATCTGATTGTAGATAAACTGTCTGTCGGACCACGTAAGGTGTTAAGGCTTGCCGTACCCCATATCCATGTAGGAAATGAAGCTAATTTTACGGTGTTCCATCCAACTAAAGAATGGAAGTTTGACGCCTCATCCAATCAATCGAAATCGGCGAATTCTCCTTTGTTAAATACGGTTTTAAAAGGGAAGGTAGAGCTGGTTTATAATAATAGTCAATACAGAATATATTAAATATACTTCCTGTCGTTCCAACGATAAGAGGAAGCTATTAAAATAATGGTTTCTTCACTTCGCTCTGAATGACAGACAAACAAAAATATAATGAATAGCATCGTAAAAAAGACATTAACGGAATCTTTGGCAAAGTTTGCTGAAATTACCAAAATAGGCAGTGAAGAACTATTGGATAAATTAGTTGGCGTTTTTGAGGCCGACGATCATTTTATGGCCAAAGTCGCCAAATTTGATGAGGTTTTCAATGAATACCCAAAATTTGATGAATTAAGGGAGGTTTATTTCGACCTGTTGATGATCAATTTCTTTACCAGCGATGTAAACAAATTGGAAGCTGATTATCTTGATTCGAAAGAATGGGAGGATATTGAAGACCAGACGATAGATCGAGGTACAGAATTACTTAATCTTTTACTGTACATCAACGAATGCCATGATGAACAGATCAAACCTGGTTTGGAAGATTTCCTTAAAGAATTTCTTTTGGTAGATGAAGATGAATTTCAGGATGAGTTCAATATTTACGAAGACCTGATCAGTAACCAGCAATTGGCCGAAAGCAGCGTGGAAGATATCTGTAATAATGCTAAATTGATGGATTTGGGAGAGGAAATGGAAGAATTATTCGTACCTTTTATGGTTTTCTTCTTGCAGCCAAATGCGAATGAACAAACCTTAAAAGAATTGGAAGGATACAGTAACAATACCGCTTTTGATGTTGCAGTATACAGTTTAATTGCTAATTTTAACCAAAACAGATAAACAAATGATGATGGAAACCACACAAAACACAGTGAACATAAAAACTGAAGCCTTAAAAAATGGCCTGATTTGGGGCGTAATAAACATTGTAATTTTTCTGATTACATGGTATTTGATGCCAAGCTTGATGAGTTCCTATGTGTATGCCGGTATTACTATACTGATAGGCATTGCCCTAGCTGTTTTCTTTACGATAGACATGCGTAAGAAAGTTGGGGGATATTGGACTTTTGGTCAGGCTTTGTGGCCAATATTTGTCACTTTTGTACTGGCCATGGCATTGGTTTTTGTGTTCAATATTGTATTTGGTAAATATATAGATCAGTCGTACCCGGTGAAAATGAAAGAATTGGTAATGACAAAGTCTGAGGCTACCATGAAATCATTTGGCTTGGGTGACGAAGAAACGGCAAAAGCTTTAGCTAAAACACAAGAAAATTTGGATAAACAATTCACCCCTTCTTTTGGTCAGGCCGTTATGGGATTTGGTATATCGGCCATAATGTATTTTATCGGTGCCGTTATTTTTGCACTGATCTTTAAAAAGAATGATCCTAATCCTTTCTCCGATCAAAAGGACGAGCATTTTGGTACAAATTAAGGAAGCTTAATATTAGTTTTTCAAACGTGCAGATATCTCAATTTAATTGATGAAATTTGCACGTTGTTTTTTAGAGTAAGGTTTTTGGACTATTTGTGTCTTGATCCTCATACTCAATACTTGATGCTAAAAATGGACATATCAATAGTAATTCCGTTATATAACGAAGAAGAATCATTGCCCGAGCTGATGGCTTGGATAAATAAGGTGATGGAGGAAAATAGCTTCTCTTATGAAGCTATTTTTGTGGATGACGGTAGTACGGACACCTCATGGCAGGTAATTACCGAACTTAAGGAAAAGTACGGTAGCCTCAAGGCCATTAAGTTTAGAAGAAACTATGGCAAGTCTGCAGCCTTAAATGTGGGCTTTGAAGCTGCACAGGGAGAAGTGATTATTACCATGGATGCTGATTTACAGGATAGCCCAGATGAAATTCCTGGGTTGTATCGTCGTATTAAGGAAGAACGTTATGATGTGATCTCGGGTTGGAAGAAGAAACGCTACGATCCCATTACCAAAACCATACCTACCAAATTATTTAATGCCGCTACCCGTAAAATGAGCGGTATAGAGTTGAACGATTTTAACTGTGGCCTAAAAGCCTACCGCAAGGATGTCGTGAAAACCATTGAGGTGTATGGGGAGATGCATCGTTATATTCCCGTTTTAGCTAAATGGGCTGGTTTTACTAGAATAGGAGAGCAGGTAGTTGAACATCGGGCACGTAAATATGGCATAACCAAGTTTGGTTTGAGCAGATTTATCAACGGTTTTTTAGACCTGATGTCTATCTTCTTTGTGGGTAAGTTTGGTAAAAGACCTATGCACTTTTTTGGTTCTTTGGGCGTACTTAGTTTTTTCTTGGGCATAATCATGGCCATCTATATTATGGTGGAAAAGAAAGTTTTGATATGGAATAATCTGCCTTATCGTAATTCAACTGACCAGCCTTTGTTTTATTTGGCGTTGGTAGCCATCATAGTAGGTTCACAGATGTTTTTGGCGGGTTTTGTAGCAGAATTGGTTGGTAGAAATGCACCAGAAAGAAACCAGTATTTAATAGAAAAAGAAATTTAATTGAGCTTAAAGACCAAAGCTTAAAGCTCAAAGTGCTTTAGTTTTTAGTCTTTCGGCTTTTAGTCTCAAGACATGTTTTTCTCCATCATTATTCCCTTATATAATCGTCCTCAAGAGATCAAAGAACTTTTATCTACCTTGTGCAGGCAAACTTATACACAGTTTGAAGTGCTGGTGATAGAGGATGGTTCTGTAAATGATGCCAAAGACATCGTTGCTTCGTTTGAAAACGAATTGGATGTGAGGTATTTCTATAAAGAAAATTCTGGTCAGGGATTTTCCAGAAATTATGGTTTTGAACGTGCTAAAGGTGATTATTTCATTATTTTCGATTCAGATATATTGGTTCCTTCAGATTATCTGGAGATCGTATATAATTATCTTTTTGAGCATCAGCTAGATGCTTTTGGAGGTCCAGATGCGGCCCATGATAGCTTTACACCAGTACAGAAAGCCATTAGTTATGCCATGACCTCGCCTTTTACCACAGGAGGCATTCGTGGAAATAAAAAACACATCGGACAATTTCATCCACGTAGTTTTAACATGGGGATTTCGCGTGAGGTTTATGAGCAGGTAGGTGGTTTTATCCTAACAAGATTGGGCGAGGATATTGAATATAGTATCCGTATACATGAAAAAGGCTTTAAGATAGGATTGATTCCTGCAGCTAAGGTTTATCATAAACGTAGGACAAGTTTTAAACAATTTTATAAGCAGCTGCATTTTTTTGGTAGGGCAAGGATCAATATTTACAAACATTTTCCTTCAGAACTAAAAGCGGTGCATTTCTTTCCCGCGATCTTTACCTTGGGCTTGGGTTTTACCCTGCTCTGTAACATACTGTACCGTCCGTTGGCCTATGTAGGCAATTTCTTTTTAGGGTTGTATTTTTTGTTGATATTTTTTCATGCTTTACAGGTTAATAAATCAATAAAAATCGCATTTTTGAGTGTGATAGCTTCATTTATCCAACTTACCGCGTATGGACTGGGCTTTATACAAGATTTTACAAAGCGTGTGATACTGAAGAAATAAAAATTTACAAGGTAAGATTAACCAGTTAAACAATTATACAGTTAACCAATAAGTAACTATGATTAACTATTTAAAAGAAAGTACTTTCGCCGTTAAGGATGTTATCATGCAGGCATGGAAGGTAACCAAAGAGAATTATTTCTCCATTGCCACACTATGCTTCCTGATTTTTTTGACCGCCTCTACTTCTACCTTCATGGCTTTTTTTATGGAAGATGTGAACCTTGGCATTAGGATAGTGATGTTATTGATCTTTATTATGAGCTATTGTGTGGTCGAACTATGTATGATCAAGTATATGTTTCGTTTGCTCGATGAAGAAAATGCCGATATCCAGATCATCGAAACCTTGCCCACTCGGGTAGAGGTGATCAAATTCCTTATTGCTACGGTATATTTTGGGGTCAGTATTTTTCTTGTGGGCATATTGTTGATGCCTGTTCTATATGTGATTGACCTATTTCTGAAATTATTGCTCAGTCAGGGAATTATAGAGAGCTATGCAGCTACGGGTGCAATTATAGTGAATATAGCGGTTGGAATTGCCATATTGAGTATCTTCTTCACTTTTATTAGAATTATCTTTTTTCCGTTCTTCATCATTGATAAACATAGTTCGCCATTTGAATCCATTAAATTAAGCTTAGCTACTACGAAAGGCAACTTTATCAAACTTTTATTCATCCTCTTGGGCTTGGTTGTGGTGCAGGCAATTGTTTTTGGTTTCTTCTATATTGTCATACTAATGGGGTTTAGGTTGGTCAACCTATTCTTTGATTATGACATTACCCAATACAGCTCTTTGATCGTAGTGGTTTTCAGTTCATTTGTTATTGTACCATTTTCAACTGCCTTTTTTGCCGTAGCCTATCGTAAGATCATGAACGATTATAAAGGAGACGAACATCCCGATATCATTCATAATATCGTATAATCAGATGTTGTAATTTGTGATGGAAAAACTTACCAAGAAATTTCATGCGAATTGAAAAGAATGTAACTTAAAACTAGTAATTGATAAGAAAAATGGGATTGAAATCGGCTTTAAGTAAGGTTTTTGCATCATTTGTGGTAAAAAAGATCAACAAATGGAAATATAATGCCGTAGAAGCGCAACATAAAACATTACGCTATCTTGTAAAAGAGGCCAAACATACGGTATTTGGGGCCGATCATCAATTTGAAAGCATCCATACCTACGAAGATTTTAAGGCCCGAGTACCGATTAGCGATTATGAAGAGATAAGGCCTTATATAGAAAGGGTAGTAGGAGGAGAAGCAGATATTTTGTGGAAAGCCAAACCTCAGTATTTTGCCAAAACTTCGGGTACCACTTCTGGGGTAAAATATATTCCCATTTCTAAGGAATCCATGCCAGAGCATATCAAAGCGGCCCGTAATGCATTGTTGACCTATATCCACGAAACAGGTAGGGCCGAATTTGTGAAGGGTAAGATGATCTTTCTACAGGGTAGTCCTATATTGACAAAGAAGAATGGTATCAACGTAGGTAGACTCTCGGGAATTGTGGCCCATTTGGTACCCGGCTATCTGCAAAAAAATAGGATGCCCAGTTATAAGACCAATTGTATAGAAGATTGGGAGGAAAAAGTAGAAGCCATTGTAGAGGAAACCATTCACGAAGACATGACACTGATCTCGGGCATCCCACCTTGGGTGCAGATGTACTTCGATAAACTCACCGAGAAGAGCAATGGAAAAAAGATCAAGGATATATTCAGGAATTTTCAGTTGTTTGTATATGGTGGGGTAAATTATGAACCCTATAGGGCAAAGATAGAAACAAGCATTGGCAAAAAAATAGATGCTATTGAAACTTATCCGGCTTCTGAAGGCTTCATTGCCTATCAAGATAGCCAGCAAGAGAAGGGGCTGTTGTTGTTGGCAGATGCGGGTATTTTTTACGAGTTTATTCCGTCAGAAGAATATTATAATGACCATCCTACACGTTTAAGCTTAGGAGAAGTAAAGTTAG
Organism: Pedobacter sp. ASV28; assembly: GCF_016428855.1. Taxonomy (GTDB): domain Bacteria; phylum Bacteroidota; class Bacteroidia; order Sphingobacteriales; family Sphingobacteriaceae; genus Pedobacter. The sequence continues at coordinate 74,256 of NZ_JAELTN010000008.1, read as the reverse complement.
ATCAGAACTATGCATTGATCTTAAGTACCAATGCCGGACTATGGGGCTATAGCATTGGCGATACAGTAAAGTTTGTTTCCTTAAACCCTTACAAGATCGTAGTAACCGGACGGATTAAGCACTTTATTTCTGCTTTTGGAGAACATGTGATTGGCGAAGAAGTAGAGCATGCCCTGCTATCCATAGCAAATGAAGAAGGTGTAGAAATCACCGAATTTACAGTAGCGCCACAGGTAAATCCACCTTTAGGTGAATTACCGTATCACGAATGGTTTGTGGAATTTGGAAAAGAACCGAAAGACTTAAATGCTTTTGGTAAAAAAGTAGATGAAGTTTTACAGCAAAAAAATATCTACTATTTCGATCTAATTGAGGGAAATATATTGCAGCAATTAAAGGTAAGGTCTTTGCAAAAAGATTCTTTTGTCAATTACATGAAGACCCAGGGTAAATTGGGTGGGCAAAATAAAGTGCCAAGGTTAAGTAACGATAGGAAGATTGCAGAAGGGTTAGAAAAATATATTGTTTGATTGTACCGTCATGCTGAATTTATTTCAGCATCAGTAGGCTAAAATAAAATGATCCTGAAATGCATTCAGGGTGACGATAAGAAGAGATAAAATTTTGAAAAACATATCCATATTAGGTTCAACAGGTTCCATTGGCACGCAGGCCTTGGAGGTGGTTCGCGCAAATCCCAATTTATACAAAGTGGATGCGCTTACCGCTCAACATAATGCAGAATTGTTGATACAGCAGGCTCTGGAGTTTAAGCCAGACTTGGTGGTGATTGGCAATGAAGCATTTTACCAAAAGGTGAAATCGGCCCTGCCGCATATCAAGGTAATGGTTGGAGAAGAAGGATTACTTGCTGCAGTGCAATTGCCCCAAACTAAAATTGTGCTGACGGCCATTATGGGCGCAGCCGGGCTTACGCCAACCATCGCGGCTATTGAAGCCAAAAAAGATATAGGCCTGGCCAATAAAGAAACCTTGGTGGTAGCAGGGGAACTAATCATGATGCTGGCCAAACAACATAGGGTTAAAATTATTCCGGTTGATTCGGAACATTCGGCTATTTTCCAGTGTTTGGTGGGCGAGAAGGAAGAGACCATAGAAAAAATTTTATTGACTGCCTCTGGAGGTCCATTTAGGGGAAAAGATCGGTCATTTTTGGCTACGGTAACTAAAGAGGAAGCCCTAAAGCATCCTAATTGGGTAATGGGCGCTAAAATTACCATCGACTCGGCCTCGCTAATGAACAAAGGTTTGGAAGCTATTGAAGCCAAATGGTTGTTTGGCCTGCAGGCAGACCAGATTGAGGTAGTAGTACACCCACAGTCTATTATTCATTCTATGGTGCAATTTAATGATGGATCTATTAAGGCGCAAATGGGGCTGCCAGATATGAAATTGCCTATCCATTATGCTTTTGCCTATCCAGATAGATTAGTGGCTAATTTTGAGCGATTTAGCTTTGTCAACTATCCTGAATTAACATTTTCTAAGGCAGATACAAAAAGTTTTCGTAACCTTGACCTTGCTTACAAGGCGATGGAGGTGGGAGGAAATATGCCCTGCATCATCAATGCGGCAAATGAAGTGGTGGTCGATGCGTTTTTGAAAGACAAAATAGGATTTTTAGAAATGAGCGATGTTATAGGAGAATGTATGAATGCAGTTGACTTTATAACGCATCCAACATTAGACGATTATTTAGAAACCGATAGGCTTACGCGTATATTTGCAGGCGAATTAGTAACAAAACAAGTATTAACAAATCTAAAATAGAAATACACTAAAATAGAATATGGACGGATTGATTATGGCGGGCCAGCTGTTGCTGGGATTATCGATACTAGTAATTTTACACGAATTAGGACATTTTTTAGCAGCACGTGCTTTTGGAATTAAAGTAGAAAAATTTTATCTTTTCTTTGATGCCTGGGGATTTAAGCTTTTCAGTTTCAAAGTTGGCGATACAGAATATGGGGTAGGCTGGTTACCATTGGGAGGCTATGTGAAAATAGCGGGAATGATCGACGAGTCGATGGATACCGAACAACTAGCGCTACCAGCACAACCTTGGGAATTCCGTTCTAAACCAGCTTGGCAACGTTTAATCGTAATGTTGGGTGGTATTATTGTGAATGTGGTCGTAGGGATCTTTATTTTTTGGATGCTTACTTTCAAATACGGCGAAACTTTTATCCCTAACAACCAATTGGCCTACGGTGTTCATCCGGGTATTATAGGGCAGGAAATTGGATTGAAGGATGGAGATAAGATATTGGCCATAAACGGACAAAAGTTGATTTATTTCGATGAGTTGCTAAGTTCTAAGGTATTGTTGGGCGACACAAGGTTGACCATTTCTAGAGAGGGTAAGGCGATGGACCTAAAAGTGCCAGAATCAGTCCTTAACAGTATCAGTAAACACGGTATTGAAGAATTTGTAGCACCAAGAATGGTGGCCCAGAAAATTATTAAGGTAAATACACCAGAAGACGTAGCGGTAAAACAAAGTTTTCTAGCCAAGTTATTGGGCAAGGAAGCCCCGGCTAAAGTGCCTGTTCCAGCTTTTAATGCAGGCATTAAGGTAAATGATAGTATTTTGTCAGTTAACCAGAAGCCAGTACGCTTTTTAGATGACGTAACTACCGAAATAGAAAAGAATGCCGGAAAAACCATTAGCTTTAAAGTATTAAGGAATGGTAAGGAACTAGACTTAAAACCTAAAATAGCGGCAGATGGAACCATTGGCATTGCTATAGGTCGTTTAAGATTGCCTACCAAAACCATCAATTATGGTTTGTTCGAATCCTTCTCTGTTGGGGTAGACAAAGGATGGACCACTTTTGCCGATAACGCAAAGGGAATCTGGAAAATGATTACCGGTAAGGTAAGTGCCCGTAACATCAGCAGCCCAATTGGTATTGCCAAGGTTTATGGTTCGGAATTTGAGTGGGAGAAATTTTGGCGCCTAACAGGACTCATTTCGATGGCTTTGGCCTTTATGAACCTATTGCCAATTCCGGCTTTAGATGGTGGACATGTTGTTTTCCTGATCATCGAGATGATAAAAGGTCGTCCACTAAGCGATAAGTTTATGGAAAAGGCCCAAATTGTAGGATTTGTAATTTTGCTGAGCCTAATGGTATTTGCCTTTGGCAATGATATATTGAAGATATTTGGGAAATAGCTAAAAGCAGAAAGTTAAGTTCCATAAACTTTCTGCCTTCAGCTTCTAACAATTTATGTATGAACTACTTTGAACTTTACGGCTTGCCAATTACTTTTCATCCAGACCAAAATGTGGTGAAACAGCAATTCTATGCATTGAGCAAAAAGTATCATCCCGATTTTTATATTAAGGAGAGCCAAGAAAAGCAAGAGGAGGTTTTAGAGCGTTCAACACTTAATAATAAGGCTTTTCAGGTGTTAAAAGATCCTGCAAGAGTACTCCAATATGTGCTGGAGCTTAAAGGTGTAATAACAGAAGGAGAACATTATGTTTTGCCCCAATCTTTCTTAATGGACATGATGGAGGTGAACGAGACTTTAATGGAGTTGGAATTTGATGAAGATCAAGGTAAACTGGACATCTTAAAAAAACAAATTGCACAAATAGAACAAGCTCTTAATCAAGAATTGGAGATACTGACCAAAGGTTTTCACTACGAAGGAGATAATCGGGAAAATATCCTTAAAGCTATAAAAGATCTTTATTATCGTAATAAATACCTTCGTCGTATAACAGAAAGCCTAGCTAAATTTGGTAAATAAAATATTCCATTGGCTTAATTATTTTATTGGTATTTTTGATTGAATGCTATCTTTTAATCATCTGGTCTTTATAGAAGTAGCCAAATACTTGAGCTTTACACGCGCTAGCGAAGTGTTATTTATTAGTCAACCCGCTATCAGCAAACATATCCATAATCTGGAGCAGTATTACAAAACACCTTTGTTCGAGCGTAAGAAAGGGACGGTAACACTTACCCATGCTGGCAAGATTTTACAACAACATTTACAAGTAGCGGTTTCCTTGGCCCAGCAAATAGAATTCGATATTGGCAGTGTGTATAATCAACAATTGCTTAAGGGCGAATTGAAATTGGGTGCTAGTACTACTATTGCACTTTATGTTATTCCGGCCGTGCTTTCGGCTTTCAGAAAACAGAATGAAGCGGTAAAGATCAGTTTGTTGAACCGGAATTCAGAAAATGTGATGACGGCCCTGTTGAACCATGAAATTGATCTAGCCATTATCGAAGGAAAAGATAAAATGGCCAATGTAAATAGCCAGTATTTTCTGGCAGAGAGGGTTGTGGCGGTTTGTGCAAGCAAAAGCTATTTGGCCAAGCAACAAACCTATAGCCTCATGGAACTTAAAAATATTCCACTCTCTTTGCGTGAGCGCGGTTCGGGAACTTTGTTGGCCATAGGTCAGGCTCTTGCCGAACATGGAATGAAAATCGGTGACCTGAATGTATGTATGCGATTGGGTGGAACAGAGGCCTTAAAAAACTTTATTTTGGCTGATGATAGCCTAGGTTTTCTGCCCTTAAAAGCTGTAGCTAAAGAATTGGAAAGAGGAGAGCTTATACAATTGAATATAGATGGACTAACCATAGAAAGACATTTTTATTTTATCCAGCGCCTTGGCGATGAAAATAATGGAATGAACAAGGCCTTTATTAAGTTTGCTAAACAATGCTATAACTTTTAGTTATAGGTTATGCAAAAAGAGTATTGGCTATTCGTTTATTTTGAAGCTATTTTAGCTCAATGAAAACGAATTCTTCCCTAATGGAGCCAACGGTTATAACCAGTCTTTATCAACTAAAATGTAGTTCTTGCCAAGCTGTTTACGATAGTACGCAATTACAGACTTTTTGTACAAGCTGTCAGTCGCCCATAATAACCGCATTTGAACTTGCCCCTGCCTCGCCCTTTGAAGTGATCGATGTGGCAGAGAGGTCAATGTGGCGTTATGCCAAATTTTTACCCTTATTATCAAGGAAGCATAGGGTGAGCTTGGGCGAAGGATTGACCCCTATTTTAGAACTGTCTACCTTGGGCAATATATTGGGGTTGGATAAGCTGTGGTTAAAGGACGAATCGTTTAATCCTACAGGATCTTTTAAAGCACGTGGATTAAGTATGGCTGTTTCAAAGGCAAAAGAACTTGGTGTGGAAGCCTGTATTGTGCCTACAGCAGGGAATGCAGGTGGAGCCCTGAGTGCCTATTGTGCCAAGGCTGGTATCCAGTCTACCGTAGTGATGCCTAAACATACACCAGAAGCTTTTAAAAAAGAATGCTTGGCTTTTGGAGCAGAACTGATCTTGGTAGATGGTCTGATTAACGACTGTGCCCAAAAGGTGGCTTCCATTAAAAAGGAGAGAAACTGTTTTGACATGTCGACCATGAAAGAGCCCTATCGCTTAGAAGGTAAAAAAACACTGGGCTACGAATTGGCAGAACAATTGAACTGGAACTTGCCAGATGTGATTTTGTATCCGGCAGGAGGTGGAACTGGGCTCATTGGGATATGGAAGGCTTTTCAGGAAATGAAGCGCATGGGCTGGATCACTCATATTCCTACCAGGATGATTGCGGTACAAGCTGAAAACTGCCAGCCCTTAGTGGCTACTTTTAAGGGCTTACAGCCAAATTGTAGTAACTATCAGGGCAAGGCAACGGTAGCTAATGGTCTGGCCGTGCCTCGTCCTTTTGCAGAAAGGATGATGTTGGAGGTATTGGCCGAATCAAATGGAAGTGCATTGGCCATTGCAGAAGCTGAAATCATAGATAACCTTAAAGAAATATCTACCGCAGAAGGTCTTTTAATTGCACCAGAAGGAGCCGCGTTATTGGCTGCCTTAAAGAAGCTCCTTAAAAGCGGACAGGTACAGCCCTATGAAAAGATATTGCTCCTTAATACTGGCTCTGGTTATAAATATTTGGATAATTTCGATTTTTAAGTAGGTTAGGGGATTGTCAAAAAGGAAAATTAACCTATTAGGCGATTTTTTAATGGTTACTTTTGGGCAAATTACACTGCATGATGTCATCGTTAAATCTGTTCAGAAAGGTAGCGCTTACCGAAGGTATTTCCTATCTCGTCCTTTTGTTTATGGCTATGCCACTTAAATATGTCTGGAAAATGCCCCTAGCTGTTAAATATGTAGGTTGGGCGCATGGAATGTTGTTTGTATTGTATGTAGTTTGTTTGATCATGGCCTGGCAAGAAAAAAAATGGGGCATAGGGAAAGTAATTGTGTTGTTTGTAGCCTCATTACTTCCGTTTGCGCCTTTTTGGGTCGATAAAAAGCTAAAAGAAGAGGAAAGCCCAAGATGATACCCTTAGCATGTGTGCTTGAGTTTGTTGCTTGAAAATGGTTGCAAGAGGCAAGCTTGATATCCGTTTTACAACCCTTTTTAAGGGAGCTTTGTTCTGTATGGCCTATTGTTTTGGCTTTAAGAAAAAAGAAATCCAGTTTCACAAAAAGCAATTACCCTGTCTTTCGGTCAGAACAGGTTTTGACCTTGTACTGCAGGCATTGAATCTTGAACGTGGTGCTGAAATTTTGGTCGCTGATATTAATATTCCCGATATGTTTACCATTATGGAGGTCCATGGATTAAAAGCGATACCATTGGCTGTGGATAAACATACATTGGGCCTATCTCCGGCAGAACTAAAAGCTGCCATAACCCCTCAAACAAAACTGTTGTTAATTACGCATCTATTTGGTGCGGTGATGGATACAGAAGTGTTGCTGCAGATAGCCCAAGCAAATAATCTAGTCGTAATAGAAGATTGTGCACAAGCTTTTGATGGAGACTATGTTGGTCATCCGCAATCGGATGTAGTCATGTTCAGTTTTGGGCTCATAAAAACCAATACAGCCTTAACTGGGGCAGTGCTTCAGATTAATAGTGAAATACTTTTTGCTAAGATAAAATGGCTAAACGAGCAGCTGCCAGAACAGCCAACTTCGCGCTATCTTAAAAAGATAATCAATGCTATGTTAATTAACTTGATAACCAAGCAATTGCCATATACCATTGCTTATCAATTGTGCAAACTGGCCAATAAGGATTTTGATACCCTGATTTCTGGCTTTACCAGAGGTTTTCCAGGAACAGATGTGATGAAGAAGATCAGCTATAGACCATCTTATCCCAATCTGCGTGTGTTGAAAAATAAAATAGAAAACTTTGATCGTGCAGTTATCTATAAAAGACAAACATTGGCCAGCCAATTATTACAACAGTTAAATGGAAAAGTGAAGATTGGTGCACATAATTCGAAGCATACGCACTGGGTGATCCCAATTGAAACAGAAACCCCCGCTTTATTGATTAGACAATTAAAAGATAAAGGTTTCGATGCGACTGCTAAGGCCTCTAGTTTAGTCAAATTAGATATTTGTAGATCAGGAATGGGCTTAACAAATGAACTAAAATTAGAGAATTTAGTTTATTTACCTATGAATCTGGGTATGAAAGAAAGTGAAGTTAGGGCGCTAAATCAATTGTTGCTAGATATATGTAGAAACACTAGCAGTGAACTATTCAAAATTTGAATAAAAAGAAGAAATAAATTTGCTTATTTAGAACCTAATTGATACATTTGCGCTCCGCAATTCAAACAAATGCCCAGCTGGCGGAACTGGTAGACGCGTCGGTCTCAAACACCGATAGGAAACTGTGCCGGTTCGATTCCGGCGCTGGGTACATTTAAAATAGCTAACATATTTATTGTTAGCTATTTTTTTTATAAAGTCTTTTAATTCAAGCCGATCTGTTCAGTTTATTCGCATCATGGAAAACTTTGGGTAAGACGTTGTCGAATGTTTAGGTAGTGACAACTCAAATTTGACATTGAATTTTATTACAAGGTCATGAAAAAGTACCACCAATAACAACTTTCAAGATCCCGAAAATATTCGAAATCACATTTGATAGATCGATGCAAAGAATGTTAAGGGATTAAAATGTTGTTTAAAATAAGTTCCTCATCGTCAATAATTTGTATATTTATACGGTCAAGCTGAAACAGATTTTCTGATACGGTCAAGCTCTTAAAAATAAAATTTATGCTTTCAGATCACCCGAGTTATATCATTGCCATTGGTGCATCTGCCGGCGGCATGGAAGATATCAATGCTTTTTTTGATTATACGCCATTAGACGGAGTTTCTTATGTAGTTATACAGCATCTGTCAGCGGCTTATAAAAGCCACATGGTTGAACTACTTTCCCGGCATAGCAAATTGGTCGTTCAAGAAGCTAAAAATGGGATGACTGTCCGTGCTAATCAGGTCTACCTGATTCCTAACAATAAGTTTATGACTATCCATGATCATTGTTTATACCTAACTAATAAGAAAAGTGATAAAGGGCCTCATCTAACCATCAATACCTTTTTTAGTTCTCTTGCTATGCATAGTGGGAAAAAGGCCATTGGTGTTATCCTATCTGGTATGGGTTCGGATGGTGCAGAAGGGATTCGCGTCATAAAAATGGCTGGAGGGCTGGTGATTGCCCGAAATCCGGAAACGACAGAATTTGGAAGCATGCCTACCAGCGCCGTAAACACTGGTTTTGTCGATTTTCTATTGGAACCGGAACTCATGCCGGGAACTATAGAAGAGTATGTTAAATATACCAGTGAAGCTGGTGCGGAACAGGAAGATCAGGAGAATGTTGAAAAATACTTCAAAGGGATTATTGATCTGATAAAGGAGCAATTGCCGATGGACTTTTCGGATTATAAATTAAGTACCCTGCTCCGCAGGACAAAAAGAAGAGCAGCCTACCTCAAACTCACATTGAACAACTATCTTGAATTTTTAAAAGTAACACCCGATGAAATAGAGGCACTTGCAAGGGATTTTTTAATCAGTGTTACCTCTTTCTTCCGTGACCGGCAGGCATTTGATGTTATCAATGCTAAGGTTTTGCCAAACCTGCTAACTCAACTTTTACCCGGGGAGGAATTAAAGATCTGGATAGCTGGCTGTGCAACAGGAGAAGAGGCCTATTCCTTTGCCATAATGATTGCCGAACAGTTGACTGGGCCATATGAAGGTCTTACAGTGAAGATCTTTGCTACAGATATTGACAGTTTAGCCCTGAAACAAGCGGGTCAAGGGATCTATCAGGCAGGGATTACTAAGGACATAAGTGCTGAGCAAATAGGAAAATATTTTATTAAAGAAGGTGAAAATTATCGAATCTCACCAAGGATCAGGCAGATGGTTATTTTTGCCCAGCATGACATAGCTAGGAACCCGCCCTATTGCAATATGCATCTAATCAGTTGTCGGAATCTATTGATCTATATGACGCCAGTATTGCAGAAAAAAATATTCAGTATGTTACTATTCGGTTTAAAAATGGGCGGTTACCTATTTTTAGGCACCAGCGAAAATCCCTCTTCAATCATGAATAGTTTAGAGGTGGTTGATAAAAAATGGCGTTTGTATAAAAACCTTAAAGTTAAGCAGGATATTAGCTTTAGCACATTTTCAATGCCTGAATTATTGAGCATAAAACGGACAGAGTTGTCACGGCCAATGACATTTGCTAACATGACTAATCACACGCTTGCTGAAGCCATGAGTAATGCCTTAGCAGCCGAACAATCATATTTAGCAATTTGTGTTGACGAAAATAATCAAGTCTTGAAATCAATCGGCGATACCAATAAATACTTAATCAAACAAAATTTCAATTCCGACTTGGTGGCCCTTTTACCTAAAGCGCTAGCGATAGCATTTATTACTTTGAGAGTAAAGGTCTTGAAAACTAAGTCGCCGGTTAGTGTTATCGGTATCAAAGTCAAGCTCGATCAAAAACAGCTCGATGTCAACTTGTGTGTTAGCCCATTGATATTAAATAAGGATGGCCAGGTATTATTGCTAGTTACGTTCAGCGAGGGCAAAACTGATGGTGTTCCATCAAGCGAGGACAAGGTATTTGATGAAAAGGTCTACTATAACAAATATACGCTGAATTTGGAGGAAGAGCTGAAGGAAGTCAGAATTGGACTTAATTCGGCCTACGAAAAACTAGATGCATCGAATGAAAACATGCAGTCTTTTAGCGAGGAACTTATATCTGCTAACGAAGAGATGCAAAGTACAAATGAGGAAATGCAATCTGTTAATGAAGAGTTGAATACTATCAATTCGGATTACCAGCTAAAGAATAAAGAACTTTCTGAAGTCAATGATGACCTTAACAACTATTTCAGGAGTAACCTTAATGGTCAGTTGTTTGTGAATAAAGAACTGCTGTTAATGCGTTTTTCTCCCAGTGCAGCCAATCAGATTAACCTTATGGAAACAGATATAGGACGTCCGCTAAGTCAAATTACGACTAATATTAGACTGGAACCCATTATTGAAGATGTAAAAAAGATACTCATTGACAACGATGCAATCACCAAGGAAATCGAAACGACTAATAATCGTTGGTACCAGATTATGATTATGCCCTATGTGCAGCAGTCGGATCACAAGACCGTTGGTGCTATCATCACATTTAATGATATTACAGAACTAAAAAGGATACAATTAGAATTGGACAGGAAAAATGAAAGCCTGTTGCGCATTAATGCGGACCTGGATCGTTTTGTATTAACCGCCTCCCATGATCTCTTATCACCTTTAGGTAATATAGAAGGTAGCATTGGTATTATCAATACTCTGGATGCTAGTGACCCTGATATAGGAGTATTTATAAATATGATCGGTGAATCTGTTAAAAAGTTCCGCGAGTTGATAAAAAGCCTGTCTACTATTAGCAAAATAGAAAACGATTTGCGGGAACAGGTAGATATGGAAGAGCTAATTAAAAATATCGAATGGAGCTTAGAAGATAGAATTCGCTCAGCCGGTGCAGTTATAAAATGTGAACTTGAAGTGAAACACATTCTTTTTTCTAAAAAGAGTCTTCGTAGTATCCTTTATAATTTAGTGTCCAATGCGATTAAATTTAGACGTGAAGAATTACCAGTTGTCCATATCAAGACTGTCAATTACGGTGACGAGATTATACTTTCAGTGGAGGATAATGGTGCGGGCATGCCTGAAAATCAGCTTGACAAGATTTTTGATATGTATGGCCGGCTACAGAAAGAAATTGAAGGGCAAGGCATAGGCTTGTACCTGGCGAAAAAAATAGTAAATGCTGCAGACGGAAAAATTATTGTTGAAAGTGCTCTGGGAATGGGAAGTAAATTTACAATATATCTTAAAAATTGATTTAGATGTAGGTATAATGATATTGAAACAGTATGGCAGTCAGCAATAACCTAAAGCGAGTTTCTTAAAATAACCTTGGCAGGGTCACGCATTTTAACCACTTCCTTTTTCAATATGGCTTTGGCCGCTTCTTCGCCCATTTTATTAAAATCGGTACTGATTACGGTAATGCCATCTTCTAAAACTTCCTTAACTGCAGTATCGTTGTAGGAAAGCAAACCAATGTCCTTACCTAGTTTCCAGTCTTTTTTGCGAGCTATTTTGATCAGGGTCACATCATCCTGGTCATATCTACTAAAAGTGATGTAGGCATCTCCCTTTTTAGCAAACGAATCATCTATGGTATTGACGATGGTGTGTTTTTTCGAATTAAGTTTCGAGAATAATTCAAAACCATCAATCACTTCCTTGGCATGGAAAGCTTCCAGGGGAGCAACCAGCACCAACCTTGAATACTTTTCTAACTGTGGAAGTAATGCTGTAAGTGATTCTTGGATGTCGGTTTTATAGTCTTGGTAAATGCAGGTATAGTCGCCATCCAGATTTTTCTCCTGATAATCAATGATGATTCTTTTTTGAGGTGGAATGCGATTTAAGACTTCCTTTGTGTTTCCATGCAAAAAAGTAGTGATGACAAAGTGGGTGTAATTGGGAAGATTTTCGTCGATTAATTTCTCAAAAACCTTGAAGTTATGGTGGTGAAAATAAACGTCAATATCAGCTTTATCCTTAATGGTTTCTAAAAAGGAATGATAGATTCGATCCCTCAAAACGTTCATCTTATCAAGAATTAAACAGATGCGATAAGGATGGTACTGTTTTTTCTTTTTTACATAATATCCTTTTCGATATTCAGCCTCGATAATCCCTTTTTCCAAAAGGTAGTTTAAACCTTTTAAGGCAGTTTCCTTACTGATTTTCAGTTGCTCGGTCAATTGATTTAATGAAGGCAAACGATCATTAATTTTCAATTTGTTGGTTTCAATCAGGTGGTTAATATGCTCAGCAAGCTGAAGATATTTCATTCTGTGCGTAGAAACGTTCGGGGTAGCTTTTGCTGTCTTTTTAGTATGGTCCACTTTTATAGGTTTTTCCATGCAAAGCTAAGGGATATTTATGAAAAAAAGTCCATACCATACCAAACTAATCATAAAGCGCCTGTAGCTAGGTTTTATCGCAAATTTTAGCTTTAAAAACAAAAAAAATAAAATGTTTGATAATTAAGAATATTTTATACTTTTGTTTAACTAATTAAACCAAACCAAACCAAACCAGTTTCTCGACTGGATGTAGCCAAATATAATGATTAAGCCATGATGCTGTCAGTGTAACCAAATGGTGCTGTTAGCGATAGTAAGATCACTATAAAAAAAATATAAATTACTTTATCAATGACTAGATCAATTTCTTTTAAGCGCATATCCCTGTTCTTTTTTGTAATTTGCTGTGCTACAAATACCTATGCACAAGTGTATGCCAACAGTAAAGCTCCTGTAGAAGATCGAGTGAAAGCCATTTTGGTCCAAATGACGTTGGAAGAAAAACTAGATTATATTGGTGGATACAAAGGTTTTTACATTAGACCCATCCAACGATTGGGTTTGCCCGAAATTAAACTTACCGATGGTCCAGTAGGTACGCATAAAGATGGAAGAGCAGTAGCTTATCCAGCCAGTATTTTATCGGCAGCTACTTGGGACACCCGATTGATTACAAGGTTGGGCAAGGAGTTGGGTAGAGACTCAAAAGCACGTGGCGTACACATCTTGCTTGCGCCAGGGGTGAATATTGTGAGGGCACCTATGAGCGGAAGGAACTTTGAATATTTTAGTGAAGATCCATTCCTGAATTCGAGAATAGGGGTGAGTTACATTAAAGGGCTGCAAGGAGAAGGAGTAGTGGCCACGGTAAAACACTATGCAGCCAATAATCAGGAGTGGGATCGTAACAATGTAAGTTCAGATATTGATGAGCGTACCCTTCACGAAATTTATTTTCCTGCTTTTAAAGCAGCGGTTCAAGAAGCGAAAGCCGGATCGGTAATGAACAGCTATAATTTAGTAAATGGTGTTCATGCTACCCAAAGCGATTATCTGAATAATGAGATTTTAAAAGGGCTTTGGGGCTTTGATGGCTTTGTCATGTCAGACTGGTCATCAACCTATAATGGGGTAGAAGCTGCTAAAGGTGGTTTAGACTTGGAAATGCCCAGAGCAGTGCGAATGAATAAAAAAGATCTTGATTTGGCCATTAAAAATGGCGTGCTCAATGAAGAAGTGCTCAATGATAAGGTGAGAAGGATTTTGCGTATTATTTTCAGATTTGGTTTTTACGACAAGCCACAACTTGATGCCTCCATCCCAAAAGATAATCCTGATGGCGCAAAAGTAGCCCTTGATTTGGCTAGAGGCGGCATCGTGCTATTAAAGAATAGGAAACAAGTATTGCCATTATCTACAAACATTAAAACGTTAGCGGTAATTGGTCCCAATGCCGATGCTTATGTATCAGGTGGTGGTAGTTCCTATACTTTTCCATTTCATTCTGTTTCGGTGCTTAAAGGCATCCAAGAGTATTCAAAAGACATTAAGGTCATAGCATCTACTGGTTTACCTGTCCTTTCTGATCAGGTAGCCAAGTCGGTGTTTTACCATAATCCAAGTGCTCCAGTACGCGGCTTAAAAGCAGAATATTTTAACAACACCAAATTGTCTGGAACGCCTTTTAAAACAGCTATAGATACCATTGTAAGTATCAATAATGGCTGGCACATTGCGGCCGAGGGAAGAGGATTCCCTTTTGATCACTGCTCTATGCGCTGGACAGGTTTTGTTAAACCAGAAAAGAGCGGAAAATATAAGTTTACCGTAAAAGGTTTTGATGGTTTTAGGCTTGAAGTAGCAAACGAGAAAGTGATTGATCTTTGGAAAGACCAAGGCATTACCACTAAAAGTGTAAGCTTGCAATTAGAAGCTGGTAAGGAATATGCCGTAAAACTTGAATATTATGCTGGTCCACATCCAGTAGATATCAATTTTGCTTGGGCTCCAGATGTACTGGATTTCTCTGAAGCCATCAGTGCTGCAAAAAGTGCAGATGCAACCATTGTTTGTGTGGGCTTTAATGAAAGTAGTGAGCGTGAAGGAAATGACCGTCCGTTTGAATTGCCTGATTACCAAGATAGCTTGATCAATGTGATTGCAGGTCTTAACCCTAAAACGATTGTAGTTTTAAATGCGGGTGGCAATGTGGACATGGAAAAATGGATTTCCAAAGTGCCAGGATTGTTGTTTGCCTGGTATCCTGGACAAGAGGGCGGAACAGCCATTGCAGAAATACTTTTTGGGAAAACCAATCCAAGTGGAAAACTTCCGATCAGTTTTGAGAAAAAATGGGAAGATAACCCTGCTTTTAACTATTATTACGACGAGGCTAATAGTAAAAGGGTGAGTTACAAAGAAGGTATATTTATGGGCTATCGTTATTACGACTCAAAGCATGTAGCACCTCAGTTTCCTTTCGGTTTTGGATTGTCTTACACCTCTTTTAAATACAGTGATCTGAAAGTTACGGTAAGTAGCAAAGGGAAATCGCCCCAAGCCATAGTGAGCTTTAAGCTTAGCAATACAGGAAATAGCGATGGTGCAGAAGTGGCGCAGCTTTATGTGAGAGATGTAGTAAGTCCAGTACCACGACCTTTTAAAGAGCTTAAAGGCTTCTCGAAGGTGTTTTTGAAAAAGGGCGAAACAAAAACCATTACCCTTAAACTGGATGAATTGGCTTTTGCTTACTACAAAACCAAGCTTAAAAAATTTGGATATGATCCAGGTGCATTTGAAATCCTGATCGGGTCATCTTCCGCAAATATTCATTTAAAGAAAGCAATTGCTCTAAAATAGACTGCCTTAAGCTAATAGGGCGAAGTTTTAACCAAATATGTTGTACTAACCAAATATGTAATGAAGTTTTATGTTGTTTTAATCTGTGCCGTTTTGAGTTTTCAAAATGTGAATGCACTAAAGCGCCTCAAATCTAATACTACACCCGCACCAGTGTACATTACTGGTACGGTAACCGATGATATGGGTGAACTATTACCAGGTGTCAACGTTAAATTAAAAGGAACCAACAGCACAACACAAACTAATAGCGATGGTACTTTTAAGTTTGCTATTCCAGAGCCAAAAGGTACCTTGGTGTTCTCTTACACGGGCTTTATCACTAAAGAAGTAATCATTACCGCTGCTACCGTTTACCGTATAAAATTGACCAAGGATTTAAAAGTTTTGGACGAGATTGTAGTGATCGGCTATGGTACTACTACGAAAAGAGATTTAACAGGAGCCGTAAGTCAGGTGAGCATAGAGGATTTGCAAAAAGCGCCCGTAGCCTCGTTAGAAGATGCTTTAGCAGGTAGGGTTGCAGGGGTTCAGGTGACGGCATCAGACGGTCAACCAGGAGCACCTATGCAAATTTCCATCAGGGGAAATAACTCCATCACACAAAGCAATTCACCTTTGTATGTCATTGACGGCTTTCCCATTGAAGATCCAACCAACAACATCATTAACCCAGCCGAGGTAGAATCGATCGATATCTTGAAAGATGCTTCTGCAACTGCTATTTATGGTGCTAGGGGGGCTAATGGTGTTATTATCATCACCACCAAAAAGGGAAAGATAGGCGATCCTACCATTTCTTATCAGAACTATTTTGGATTTCAGCAAAACCTTAAACAGCAGGAGTTATTAAGTCCTTATGAGTTTGTTAAATATCAACTGGAATTTAATTCGGCCGTTTACACCCCCATCTATCTTAAAGATGGAAGGGATTTAGAATACTATAGAAATGTACCAGGAATCAACTGGCAAGATAAAGTATTCAGAACCGCACCGATGCAAAACCATTTCTTATCCATTAATGGCGGTACCGATAAAACCAGATATTCCATTTCGGGTTCTGTTTTAAATCAGGATGGGATTATCGTTAACAGTGGCTTTAACCGATATCAGGGTCGAATTGTATTGGATCAGACCATTAACCCTAAGCTTAAAGTCGGCGTAAATCTTAATTATTCTAATACAAAAACCTATGGTACCATTGCTACAGAGCAAAATGGTAGTGCCACCGCCAGCTTAATGTACAGTGTTTGGGGCTACAGGCCTATTACTGGCGATGCCTTGACCGATGAACAATTGGTAGAGCAACCTTTTGATCCAGATGTGAACCCTACGGCAGAATATCGCATCAACCCAGCCATATCTACCCGAAATGAATATAATCCTTCTTTTGTGAATGCGATATTGGCCAATGCTTATGCCGAATATAAGTTCCTGAACTATTTCACCTTTAAGGCATCTGGTGGAATTACCAAAAGGGATACGAGGAAAGAAATATTTAACAATTCAAACACCAGATCGGGTAATCCACTTTCAAGTAGTAACGGGGTAAATGGCTCGATTATGAATTACGATGTGAATAATTATTTGAGTGAAAATACCATCACTTTTAAGCGAAATATTAGGAAGGTTCATAACATCAATGCGCTTGCAGGTTTTACCCTTCAACAAATATCAAGTTTCAGCTCTGGTTTTGCGGCTACGCAAGTACCTAATGAATCCTTAGGCATTAGCGGATTGGAAGAAGGAATTCCTAGTCGTATATATTCTACCAGTTCAAAATCGGCGTTAATGTCATTCCTAACAAGGTTGAACTATAGTTATAAATCTAGGTATTTGTTCACGGCTTCATTCAGGGCAGATGGTTCTTCTAAATTTGCTCCTGGGAACAAATGGGCTTATTTCCCTTCGGGCTCTTTCGCTTGGGTAGTGAGCGACGAATCTTTTATGAAAAGAATCAAGCCCATTACAAGTGCTAAATTAAGGGCCAGCTACGGTTTAACTGGAAACAACAGAGTGACTGATTTTGCTTATTTATCATCATACCAAATTATTTCCAACTCTGGCTATAACTTTAACAACAGTCCAGTGAACGGATCCATTCCAAATCTTTTAGGAAACAAAAACTTAAAGTGGGAAACTACCGCTCAAGCTGATATTGGCTTAGATTTGAGTTTATTGAAAAATCGCATTTCTGTAACGGCAGACTACTATGATAAAAGAACCTACGATTTGCTGATCAATTCATCGTTAGCTCCTTCGCAAGGCTTTTTAAATGGGATGCGCAACATTGGTAAAGTAGGCAACAAAGGTTTTGAATTTACTTTGAACACCACCAATATAAAGAATAAAACTTTCTCGTGGAACAGTAGCTTTAACATTTCCTTTAACCGAAATAAAGTATTAGAATTAACGGAGGAAGACCCATCCATCTTATCTAGAATCAACTGGGGCAACTTCAACAATGCCTATCCTTACATTGCTATTCCAGGGCGCCCAATAGGACAATTTTATGGTTACGTTTGGGATGGCGTGTATCAGTACAGTGATTTTAACCAGTTGGCCAATGGCAGTTATGTGCTAAAAGATAATGTGCCTAACAACGGTCAGTCCAGAGCAACCGTACAGCCTGGTTTTATCAAATACAAAGACATTAATGGCGATGGACAAGTAAACGGCTATGATCAAACCATTATTGGCGATCCTAATCCAATCCATACGGGTGGTTTTTCTAATAATTTCACCTATAAAGGATTTGACCTTAATATCTTCTTTCAATGGTCGTATGGCAATGAATTACTGAATGCCAATCGGATTGAATTTGAAGGTGGCGAAAATAGAAACTCATTAAACATGTTTGCTTCTTATGCTAACCGCTGGACACCAGAGAACCAAACCAACGAACTTTATAAAGTGTACGGACAAGGGCCATTGGTTTATTCGTCCAGAACCATTGAAGACGGCTCGTACCTAAGGTTAAAAACGGTTTCTTTGGGCTATACGCTAAGCCAGTCGCTGCTTAAAAAGTTAAAGATTAAAAACTTTAGGGTTTATGCTTCTGGTCAGAATTTACTGACCTGGACCAATTATTCAGGGCTCGATCCAGAGGTTTCTACTTATGCTTCGGCGCTTACCCCTGGCTTTGATTGGTCGGCCTACCCAAAAGCAAGAACCATCATTTTTGGAATTAACCTTACATTATAAATCATAATCACTTAAAAAATTGAACATGAAAAGGATTATTTATTTGATGTGCATCTTACTGATCTTGCCGTTTACTTCCTGCAAGAAATTTTTAGAAACAGAACCTACTGATTTCAAAACGCCAGAAAATCATTTTAATACCGAAAGCGAACTGAATACCGCTTTGGTAGGCGTATATAATAAATTGGCCGATGAAAGAACTTACCGTAGAGGTTTGTTTACCTACTTGGCCATTAGCGATGAGTTTTTTTACCGCAATGTTTCCACGGCTTCCATTTATGTATTAGATTTTGACGCGGCACATGTGGATATCGGCAGGTTTTGGGAAGCGCTTTACCAAGGCATTGACCGTGCCAATGCAGTGCTTGAAAACATCAATAAACCAGTGATGGACGAGCAGAGACGAAACAATGTGCGTGGAGAAGCATTATTTTTAAGAGCGTATTACTATTTTTTATTGGCAGATAATTTTGGTGGTGTGCCATTGAAATTGACTTCTACTAAAATTCCAACAGAAGTTCCACTGCCTAGATCACCACTTAAAGACGTGTACGCACAGATTTTAAAAGATATGACGGAAGCATACCCTTTGGTGCTGGATATTAAAAAAGACCCTGCTGATAAAACAGATACAGGTATTGAATACAGTGAGAGAATAACAAAATCTGCGGTAGCGGGCATATTGGCTAAAGTTTGTTTAACCATGGCAGGACAGCCCTTAAATGACCAGTCGAAATATACTGAAGCCCTGCAATGGTCTGAAAAAGTAATCAACTCAGGCCGACATGCTTTAAATACCGACTACAAACAGATTTTCATTAACGCTGCCAAAGACTTACAGGATCCTAAGGAGTGTATTTGGGAAGTTGGTTTTTATGGAAATAATACGGGTAGCTTTATGCAAGGTGGTACCCTGGGAATTAGCAATGGCATTACCAGTACAGATTTGGTTGATCCAGGATATTCTACGGGAAGTATCAACACTACTGCCCGTTTGTATAATTTATACGATGCCACAGATGTACGACGTGACTGGTGTATAGCGCCATTTAGGTACACTACTACCAATAACGTGACTACCCAAACGGCTTGGACTACCGCACAAATTTACGACCGTAACATTGGTAAATGGCGTAGAACTTATGAAAGTTTAATGCCTAAAACAAAAGATTTTAATGCCGTTAATTTTCCTGTATTGCGCTATTCAGATGTGTTGTTGATGTATGCCGAAGCGGCCAACGCCATTAATAATGGACCTAATGCTTTAGCAGAAAACTATCTGAACCAAGTAAGAAGAAGAGGCCACAACAAACCCGTAAACGTCGCAGACCCTACGGTGGATGTGGCCACAGGCTTAGCTCCAGCTAAATTTTTGGAAGAAATTCAAAATGAAAGAGCCAGAGAGTTTGCTTTTGAGGGGATGAGACAACATGACTTAAAACGTTGGGGCATTTACGTGACCAAAATGAATACCTTGGCAACGGAGATTACCGCAAGCGCACCATCTAACTGGAGATATGCAAGCTCGGCAGGTAAAAACACCTCGGCCAGAAATCTCCTTTTCCCAATTCCAAATTCAGAATTGGTGCTTAATCCAGGGATTGGCGTTCATGATCAAAATCCTGGCTGGTAAAATTTGATGACCATAAAAATTAAAAAAATGAAACACTTGATTTTTGCGATAAGTACTTTATTGGTTGTCTTATCGGGATGTGCAAAAGATACAGTAGAAACGCCTGAATTTGAGGTGAACACTACCGCCTTAACCTATAAAGTTGGTGAAGAAATAACCTTTAAATTTTCAGGAAATCCAGATAACATTACCTTCTTTTCTGGAGAAGATGGAAAGAAATATGAGTTCCGTAACCGTACCTCATTGCCTGGTAAGTTGCAAGTTCAATTTACCTCTTTGGTAGATAGGGGGGTGAGACAAAACCTTTCGTTAATGGTTACTTCAGACATTACCGGAGCCATTAATGCCACTACCGTTAGTGAAGCAAAATGGACCGATGTTTCCAGTCGTGCAGTATTTTCTACTGGTGCGGATAATACGCCTTCTGGGGCCATCGATTTATCTGATTTTTCAGATCTCGGAAAACCAATTTCTGTGGCATTTAAATACACAGATGTGAAAACCGCCGCCCAACAAAACCGTTGGGTCATCCGTACTTTTAATGCCAATTCGGTTCGTGGTACTTCGATTACGCCATTGGCCGTGATGGCAGATGCAGGTTGGGTGGGGATTAACTATAAGAACCCAGCAGCAGTATGGACCATTACCAGCGCACAGTTATTGATGTATGGTGGTGCAGTAGGTTCAGACGATAATGAAGATTGGGTGGTGTCTAAACAATTAGATCCAAATTTCATCAAGTCAGACGTAGGTTATGTGCTTAAAAATATCAGCACACAGCCTTCGGATTTTATTTACAAATATGATAAAGCAGGTGTATATAAAGTTTCCTTCTTGGTTTCAAACAGGTTGGGTTCGTCTGTTAAAGAAACCGTAAAAGAATTGACATTAAATATTGTTCAGTAACATACAATGACGCCTTAAAATACATCACTCACGTTAAAACAAAAATACCCATTGCTTAGCCATGACTTTTAAGAAAAAAAATGCGTTTTATATTGGCCTTTTGAGCTGCCTTATCCTCATCGCCTTCAGTAATATTGCTTGGCGAAGTAGTGAGGAGGTAATGCTGAAAGGATCAAAACTGGACTTTCGATGGAAAAAAGGAGAGAAAGGGTGGCGCATTACCAATATTGCAGTTAAAGGCCAACAAAATTGGATACAGGTGCCTAATCCAGAGGGGAATTATACATTGCTTTATACGGCCGTTAAACCAGATACGGTGGAGGCTCCCTTGTTTGATAAAAATGGCAAAAAGTCAAATTTCCCTGAACCTATTTACAAGTACATTACTTCTCATTGGAGTCAGGTCACGCAATCGGTGCAGTTAAATACTGCGGGGGAGGCTATTCATTTCTATCCAGATCAGATCACCAAAAATAAGGATCAATCCCTCAGCTTCTCTAAAGAAACAGGAACGGCAAGCGTCAATGCTTTATGGCAAATTGATCCAAAATTTCCTACAGATATTACGGTTAAAATAACCTTGAAAGCCAATAAAGACGGCTATTATTCTATCGCAAGCCCAACCTTGTCAACGGTTTCAAATGACCAACTCTCTTGGGGTTTAATGCCTGGATACTTTCAGGGAGCAGCGGTGGAAAAAGACTTGGTAAAAGCTTATGCCTATGGTCAAGGCATCCCAGATAGACCAATTGTGGTAAGAGAACGTACCGCAAGTACACTTTCGCCATTGATCAGTTCAAAAAATGGGGTAACCATGGCTGTTATTCCAGAGCCAGGCACAGGAAGAAACCCTTGGAGCAAAGATAAAAATACCCATAATGAATGGTTGTTGGGGCTTTCGCTCATGAATAGGGAGGCAAAACTTTCTCCAACGGCTTATCATCCAGTATTAGGACAAAAAGGATCCTTCCTTAAAAAAGGAGAAACTACAAGCTTTACTTTTAGGTACTCGCTTCAAGCCGCAGATTGGTATACGGTATTTAAACACGCCGTTTATGATATTTATCGTTTTAAGGACTTTTTGGACTTAAAGCAAACTTCGCAATCGCTAACAGACCGCATTTTGGCCATGCATAAATACGTGGTCGACGACAAGACCTCTATGTGGCGTACCGAACAGTATAAAAATTTAACGATTGGTGCGCAGGCCTATCTAGGCGGCGTGTTGGGGTCAGATAAAGATGCGATGAAAAATTCCGATTACGGAGCAATGTGGATGCTTTCAAGTATCATGAAAGACTCCGTTTTACAGCAACAACGTTTACCGTTTGCCCGTAATTTCAAATTGCTTCAACAAGAGGAGAAGCCAGGTTTTTTTGAAGGCTCTGCTGCGGGGCAATATTACTTATCTAAAAGCAAAAAGTTTACAGAAGAGTGGGGGCCATATGTTGAACCTATTGGCGTAACCTATTATACCATGATGGATATCGGCAACATCTTGTTGTTTGAACCAGGCGATGCCGAATTAAAAGATAAACTAAGGAAAGGTGCAGAGCGATTGTTGGCTTGGCAAGGGCAGCAGGGCGAATGGGCGGTAGCTTACGACCATGCCTCCGAGAAGCAACTCTTTACAGAACTTCAAGATTTACGACCAACGTTTTACGGATTGTTAATTGCCTATCGAGTTTTGGGAGATCAAAAATATTTGACAGCAGCTTGTAAAGGTGCAGATTGGTATATCAAACAAGCGGTGGATAGCGGTCATTTTTTAGGCGTTTGCGGTGATACCAGATTTGTGCAAGATTTTGCCACGGGACAAAGTATCCAAGCATTATTGGATCTTTACGAACTGACCAAAAAGGACCTTTATCTAAAATCGGCCATTAAAGCAGCTAAATTTTATACCACCTCTATTTATACGCATCCCATTCCTACTAAAGAGGTGAAAACGGTAAAAGGCATTAGTCGACAAGATTGGGAAATTAGCCAAGTAGGCTTAAGCTTCGAACATGGCGGAAGCATAGGCTCTGCCAACTCCCTTGGACCAATTTTACTGGCCAGTCATGCAGGCTTATTTGTGCGTATTTACGAGCTCACCAAAGATCCTATTTATTTAGATATGGCAAGAGCAGCTGCATGGGGCCGCGATGCTTTTGTGGACAAAAAAACAAGTGTAGCTTCTTATTATTGGACGGCTATGAATGCTGGGCCAGGCTCATTTCCGCATCACGCTTGGTGGCAAATTGGTTGGATCACCGACTATCTTTTGTCTGAGGCAAAACTACGTTCTTATGGTGAAGTTTCCTTTCCAAGAGGATTTATTACGCCAAAAGTAGGGCCGCATCAAAGTTATGGCTTTGCACAAGGGAAAATATATAACATGCCTGCTTCGTTAATGCTTAGTGATGGTTTGCTCAAAGCAGACAGCCCTTACTTGGATTATATCGAAGCCATCAACACAGATCAGAAAAAATGCTTTTTGGTTTTGCTCAATAACAGCAACAAACTGCTAAACACACAAATCCATATTAACCCCGAGAAAATTCAGGGGGCTTCGGTAAGCAAAATAAAAAGTGCGGTGTTTATGGACCCTGCTTCAAAAAAGCAAAAATTAGCCGCTACTGATCAAATATGGAATATCGAAATTGAAGCTTATGGTTTAAAAGTGATTGCCTTAAATTATTGATGATGAAACAAGGGGTTAATGCTGATACAAAGTATTTGAAAATAGGTTTTACGATATTGTTTGCTTGCTTTTTTGCTGTAAATACTCACGGACAAGCACCAATAAATTACCTGATAGAAGCAGAAGATTTTCAATTTCCAGGCGGATGGGCTTTTGGTAAAGAAGCAGGAACAAATGTTTCTGGAAAAGGAGCGCTCATTGGATCTGCTGCTGCTGAACCCACTGCTGACGCATTTACCATGGTTAAAATAGCCAATAAGGGCATTTACTTTGTGTGGACCAAATCAAGAGACTACGCTGAAAATAAACCAGGAACAAGAAAATATCTTTTGATCTGTAATGATGAGCCAGTGAGTACAGAATCTGGAGCTCATTTAAAAGAAGGATATTATTGGGAAAAAGTAGGCAAAGTGACTTTAAATGCCGGCGAAAATCTGCTAAGGCTAAAAAATACCAAGTTAAGTTTTGCCCGCTGCGATGCTATTTTTTTTACCACCGATGAATCTTTTGACCCTAACCAAAAAGAGCAATCGCTCAATAGCTATTATTTAAAACCTGTACAGGTTGCTCAAAGCCAAGCGCAGGTAAATATCACTACGCCAATTCGCTTCACTAAAAAAGAAAAAGTACTTGGTACATTAACCAATGGCAAGCTAAAACTGACCATACAAGAAGTTTTGGATGCTAAGACAAACAAAAAACAGATTGTTACCCTCTCCGAAGTTTTTCAGGATAACAAATGGGTAAGCCTTAGCCAAAATACAGAAGAAAATAGGATTTTCCTGTTAAGAGCTAAGAAACCTAAAATCGAATTTGGGCCCTATTATGCCTCTTGGAAAAATGCATCGAGCATCACCACCTTTTCTTCCAACGGAAAAACTTATCAGGTAATGGATCCAAATGGCGCTAAAAATCCATTTTTCTCTGGCGATTTGCTTTTGTGCAAACCAACATCCATTACACAAATATCGTCCGAAGAAATTAAAATTATCTATTTAACCGAAGAAGGAAATGAGGTAAAAAGCACTTGGAAACTAAAACCCGAGTCGGCCAATTACGAATTGAGTTTGGAGTACGCAGCCACAGAGGAAGGTTTTTACAGTTTTGTAGTTTCGGCTTTTCAAGCTGTTGCGGCCAATAGCGTAAAAAATGTGCAGTTGCCTCCCATGTTCAACTATACCCGCATTCCGCAGGAACCGCTATTGGTGCCTAGTGCCATGACACCCCAACCTTTGGCCATTGTAGAGGTAGTCAATACAGGTAAACCCCTAAGCTTATTTGTGTCGGGCGTAGCCGATGAATTTCCTTTAGATTGGGCAAAAGATGTGAGCTCACGCATGGGTTTTTCACTTAAAAATGAGTTTAACGAAGTACAGCCCGTGGCTTTTGCGCCAGTGCTCGGTTTAAGCGATTCGAAATTGTTGAAAGGAGCCACTTTAAAAAGAAAATTCAACATTGGAGCAGTTGCTGGCAATTGGAATGAGGCTTTGGTCTATATCTCTAACCATATTTATCAGGTAAAAGATTATCGCCTACAAGATTCGACCTCTTTAACCAATGCTGCCTTTAACATCATCGATCTTATCAAAAATGAGGATGCTTCGGGATGGAACCCAAAGCTGAAAGGCTTTTATGATATAGAGGCTGATCCTAAAATTGCGCCAACCGTAGCACAATCATCGCCTTTGGCCATTATTTCAGCCTCGGTACTTGGTAAAGATGAAGATTTGTACCTGACCCGTGCCTTGCCAACCATAGAATACACCCTTTCGCGTAGTGCATTCAGATGGGCAACTGGTGTAGGCGCACCGTATAATCCTACAAAGCAGTCGCTCGAATTAAATCCTTACAAAAACGTACAATTTAACACGGCTTATTTCGAATCGCTTAACCAACTGTTAGGACAGAAAAACCCTTGGTTGCTGCAAGTTGCCATGCCAGACCAGCTACCTCGCAAACTTTCGGGCTACTCGGTAAACATCCCTGCATGGACGCAGGAATTAGCCGCATACCGGCTTACAAAAGATAAGAAATGGCTTAATGAGGCCGTTTCGCATGCCAAAGAGTTTGTACAAAATGAGGTGTATGGCGCCAAAAGTAATCTGCTTACCGCTCAACCATTTTATAACACCTCGTTTTATCCCTATTGGTGGGACTTGATGGATCTTTATGAAGTGACTAAAGATGCTTCGTTTGCAAAGGCAGCAGAGTATGCTTCATTTTTCACCATTGCGGGCATCCTTTCATATCCAACGGTTGAAGATAAAATGCAATTAATCCACGAAGGCAATCAGTATGAAGGGAATACCAATTTATGGTGGAAAAATGGCGATAAATTTCGTTTGGGCTTTCCCCGTCGTGCTGGAGATGTGAAAGAGAAGGAAGTTCCACAATCTTTAATTTCTCCTGTAGGACTTGGTTTAGAGCAACCGAGCACCTTCTTTTTGCCGAATAAAAACGTTCGCCATATTTTCATGTCAACCTGGGCACCGCATTTGCTGCGGATGGCTGAATATAATAAACGTGATATTTTCGAAATATACGCTCGTAACTCTATTATTGGACGTTTTTCTGGCTACCCTGGTTATTATGCCACAGGTTTTACTGACCTTACTTACCGTGCCGAATATCCTTACAAAGGACCAGATATCAATTCAATTTACTATCATCATATTGCTCCGCATCTTGCTTTTACCTTAGATTTTTTAGTGACCGAAGCCGTACAAAGATCGCATGGACATATCAGTTTTCCTTGGGGCAAGCAAGAAGGTTTTGTTTGGTTTAACAACCGAATTTATGGTGGTGGAAAAGGAACCATTTACGACGATGCCGATGCCAGTATCTGGTTGAAAAAAGGCTTGGTCAGCATTGACATCCCCGAAATCAATTACCTTACGGCTAAATCAAAGGACCGTTTTTGGGTCATCTTATTAAACGAATCCAGCAAGCAACAACAGTTTAACCTTACGCTTAATGTCAACGAAATAGGGATTAAAAACACGGGGATTAAACTTTATCAAGGTCAAACTTCTGAACCAATAGGTGCACTGTCTGCTGAGCATAAAATAAAAGCAACAGTAGCTGGGAAAGGTATGGTCGCTTATTCTTTCCCACTTCAAACAAACAAGGTAGAAAAAGAACTTTTGCCAGTAAAGGAGGGAATGAAAGAAATTAATTTAGGAGCGCCTTGGGGCACCTTGTACGCTTTCAGAATTCGCTCTCCATTTGGTTGGGATTCTATTTATACCTATTTGAGTACTTCACCAATAACAGGTGCGGAGGCAGAGTTGGTCATCAATGATGATGCGTCTACTGGGGTTAAATGTTTGGCTTATCCTTATGAATGGTCCTTTAATAAAATCGATCCACATCAACCTGTGAGCATTAGTGTAAACCTAAAAAGCAAAGATAAGAACGAAGTACGCCAGGTTCACCTCACCTTAGAAGGCGTAAAACCATAACACCATAAATAAACTTGACGATGTTTTATAAAAAAGCTTGTTTAATCTTCGGATTGATGCTCTCTTTAGCTGGTTATGCGCAAAAAAACACAACTGTGAGTAAAGAAACTCAAGAAAGGGAGCGGCTTATTGCGGCCAGTCAAGCGGGGGCATTGCCGTTATTTTTTGATCCTTTAGTATCAGGAACACCTGCAATTACACCTGGCACTTTTAATGATCCCAATGATTTTTTTGTACGAAAAGGGCTTCCCAATTTTTTTAACAAGGCAAAAAAGAAACAACCCTTAGTGATAGGGTACATAGGCGGAAGCATTACCCGTGGCATTAACTTGTACAGAATGCAATCGGCCAAGTTTATCCAAGAGATGTATCCTAATACCAAAATGCAGTTTATTAATGCAGGGATATCAGGTACAGGAACTGATTTGGGTGCCTGTAGGATTCAGGAGCAAGTGCTGCAGTACAAACCTGATTTGGTTTTTGTGGAGTTTGCTGTTAACAATGCTTTTGCAGAAGGAATGGAAGGCATCATTCGCCAAATATGGAAAGCCAACCCTTTAACGGATATTTGTTTGCTATACACCATTTACAGTGGACAGACCAAAACCTACTCCAGCGGAAAAATTCCTCCAAATATTCTCGGACTGGAAAAATTAGCGGATCATTACCAAATACCTTCGGTACATATGGGCCTTGAAGCAAGTATGCTCGAAAAAGAAGATAAGCTCCTTTGGAAGGCACCAGCGGGAACCAAAACAGACAAGATCGTTTTCTCTAACGACGGTACACATCCTGTGGAAGCAGGAGGGAACCTATACGCACAGGCAATTGCACGTTCGTTCCTTAAAATGCAGAACTACGCCGAAAATAAAAAGCACGAATTGCCAAAGCCCTTATTGGCAGATAATTGGGAAGAGGCGAAAATGCTCGCTCCATCTGTCGCTCAGTTTAGCAAGGGCTGGACTAAGTTTGATCCCAATGGATTGGCAGATTTTAAGCAGTTTGCAGGCTGGTTCCCTTATGTAATGAAGGCCGAAAAATCTGGAGAATACTTCACGTTTAAATTTAAGGGCAACATGATCGGCTTTTTTGACATTGGTGGGCCAGAAGTGGGGCAGCTCACTTTAGAAATTGATGGAAAGAAAACAACCATCCATAAACAGGCAGGAACACTGGTGTTAAAAACCCAAACAGCAAACAATACCGAAGACCTGATCAACAGATTTAACTTCTATTGCAATAACAGGTATAGGGGACAGGCAGAATTTTTTGAGTTACCAGATGGCATACATACGGTGAAGTTTACCGTGTCTGATATTATTCCCGACAAAAAGCAGATTTTGGGAGAAAGCCAATCGGCGGATATTACTGCTAATCCAGCTAAATATAATAAAACGGTGGCCTACATTGGAAAAATTTTGATCAAAGGTGAGCTACTTCCTCTGAATTGATTTTGAAAATTAGAAATAATTCATAAATTTGATTTTTAACCATACCAGACCAAACCAGTTTGCTTTTCGTTGAGGACTTTAATTGACAAGCTACGTATTGAATTCAAAAATTATTACACAAATGAACTACACTAAAATGATCGTACAAAAGATCGAACATGCCAAAAAGATTTTCTTTTGGGCAATTGCCCTCATGCTGTTAAGCAATTTTACCTATGGGCAAACCAAAAACGATACCCTTCGCATATTTTTGATTGGCAATAGCTTTTCTCAAAATGCATCTGCCTACTTGCCCGAAATGGCTAAAGAAAAAGGAAAGCATTTGATCATTGGTAGGGCCGAATTAGGTGGTCATTCATTGGAGCAGCACTGGAAATACGTGGAGGCAGCAGAGACCAATCCGGAAAGTGCAGAAGGCAGACCGTATAAAGGAAAATCTTTACGTACGCTCCTGTCAGAAGGGAAGTGGGATATTGTTACTTTACAACAAGCTTCTTATCTTTCTGCAGATAAAGAAAGCTATACACCTTATGCCCAAAAGCTTTACGACTTCGTTAAGTCCATTCAGCCAAAAGCAGAGGTGGTACTACACCAAACTTGGGCCTATCGCTCTGATGCAAAAACTTTTGGTAGGGTAGCTACTGGACAGTTGGCGCAAAATCAGATGGAAATGTGGCAAAAATCTAGAGAGGCCTATCATGCTGCGGCCAAGCAACTGAAAGTAAGAATAATTCCAGTAGGAGATGCTTTTGAAGAGGTGGCTACTGGCGCAGAATATGCTTATAAAAAAGATACTGCATTCGACTTTGCCAATCCAACCTATCCTAATCTTCCAAATCAGATCAATTCGTTGAACATGGGTTATTCTTGGAAAAACAATAAGGAATTTACTTTTGACGCCAACCACGCTAACGAAGCAGGAAGGTACTTAGGCGGATTGATTTGGTATGCTTTTCTATTTAAAGACTCTCCTGAAAACATCCAATTTGTACCAAATAAAGTTCCTGCAGATTTTGCAAAGTATTTGAGAAAAGTAGCTGCACAAACCATTAAGAACTCAAATAAAAAATAGTTTAGGTGAATTGGGGATGTATTAGAGATGAACTTTTTAAACCCCGTCATTGCGAGGTACGAAGCAATCTTACAACAATCGCTAATCAATAAAACTGAGATTGCTTCGTACCTCGCAATGACGTTTAATACCCCTAACTTTTAAATATCAATACTTAATTAAGAATGAACTCGCTAATAGATACCTCCGTCATCGTTGTTTTCTCCGTATTTATCATGGTAATTGGTCTGCTGTTCTCGCGGACTGGCCGTAACCTCAAGTCGTTTTTCGCGGGCGGCGAAGCAGTGCCTTGGTTCATCGGAGGTTTATCGCTGTTCATGAGCTTTTTCTCAGCAGGTACCTTTGTGGCATGGGGTTCCATTGCTTATAAGTATGGTTGGGTTGCCGTTACCATTCAGTGGACCATGTGTATTGGTGGCTTGGTGACAGGTTTGTACCTAGCGCCCAAATGGAAAGCCACTGGAAGCTTAACGGCAGCAGAATTTATCAAAGAAAGACTTGGCGAGAAAGTTCAAAAAAGCTTCATCTACATCTTTATGTTGGTGTCACTGTTCATCAAAGGCTCGGTGTTATATTCAGTTTCTAAATTAGTGGGCTCCTCTCTCGAATTCCCATTAGTGCCTGTAACCGTGGTATTGGGTATCTTGATGATTGCTTACACCGCGGTAGGTGGTTTGTGGGCGGTAATGGTCACCGACATTTTGCAGTTTGTGATTTTAACGGCAGCGGTGCTGTTGATTATCCCTCTAGCTTTTACGGAAGCGGGTGGTGTACAGAATTTCTTAACCAAAGTTCCCGATGATTTTTTCCAGCCTGTTAACGGCGAATACACTTGGGGATTTATTGGTGCTTTTGCCTTGTATCACATTTTTTATATTGGCGGTAATTGGACTTTTGTGCAACGTTACACCAGTGTAGATACACCAAAATCGGCTTCTAAAGTAGCGTTTCTTTTTGCGGGCTTGTATATCTTAAGTCCAGTATTGTGGATGTTGCCACCCATGATTTACCAAACCATTAATCCTGGTTTATCAGGGATCGAAACCGAAAATGCCTACCTTATGGTTTGTAAACAAGTACTGCCTGCAGGTTTGATGGGTTTGATTTTAACCGGTATGTATTTTTCTACTTCGGCATCTGCAAATACCGCATTAAATGTAGTTTCTGCAGTATTTACCAATGATATTTATAAAGGCAACATTAACCCTGGTGCAAGCGATAAACAGTTAATGAAAGTAGCCCGTACTTCTTCTTGGTGCTTTGGTTTCGGGATGATTGCCATCGCCTTAATTGTCCCCTATATTGGTGGTATTGTAGAATTTACGTTAAGTGTTGGTGCGATTACTGGCGGTCCATTATTAGCGCCACCAATATGGGCTTTGTTCTCCAAGCGAATTACTGGAAAGGCAACTATTTTGGTGACCATGATTAGCTTAACCGTGAACCTGTTATTTAAAATAGTACTACCATTGGTGCTTGATTATAAATTAAGTCGTGCAAATGAGATGCTACTAGGGGTATTACTACCATTTATTTTATTGATCATTTACGAGACATATGCCGCATCAAAGGGATGGATCAGCAAAGAATACTTGCTATTGCAGGAGCGTAAAGCCCTGCGTAAAGCAACGGTTGTACAAGTCGACGAAGAAGAACTTGCTGAGACTAGAAAGCAGAATAAATTTGGTTTACAGGTCATCTCGTTTTCGTTGGCATTTATTGCGTTGTTGCTGTTTGTACTCTGTGCTTTTACAGCAAAAGCAACAGGTATGGTGGCAGTCATTGCAACAATCATTTTGTTGAGCGCATTAATTCCATTTAGCGCTTCCAGAAAAACAGCGGTGAGATAATATAAGCTGTTACTGAAATAGCTTCAAAGCCTGATTATTTTTGAATAACCAGGCTTTGAAGCACAAAACCTTTCATCAGAACGTCATTTCAGTGAAAACGGGAACCTTAAACGTCATAAAATCTACTATAGCTTTACGATCACGAAATAAATTTGTTTTGCGGCTACTACGTAGTCGGGGTGACGAAAGACTGTGGTGTTTTTCCTTATCATCCCATTAGAATAAAAAGTTTTTTCAAAAAAAATTGCATTTACGAAAATAACTAATACTTTTGGTTAAAATATAAACCAAACCAAACCAAACCAATATAAATCTTTTTAATTTAAAAATCACTTACGGGTTTTGCATAGGCTAGTTATCGAATGTGCCACTTGAAATAAGTTTGCTTCATTCATCACAGTGTCAGCTGCTTCTTAACCAACCCGTATGCTTAAAAAAATGGATATGAATAGAAAACTTTTACTAACCTGTTTATTTGCAATCGTTGTACGTACTGCTTTTTCTCAAACCGCATTTACGCCAGGCAGTTTGTCGGTGTTAAGGGTTGGAGATGGAACAACAACCTTAGGAACAGCAGCTCTTCCAGTATTTATTGATGAGTATTCAACCAGCGGAAAGCTGATCAGAAGTATCGCTTTACCAACCGCATCGGCTGGAAAAAACAAACGACTAACCTTAGATGGCAATACGCCTGGCGTTTCTTCCTTCGAAGGACTTTTGTCGCTTTCTCAAGATGCTAAAAAACTTTCCCTAGCAGGTTACGATGCTGCTGTGGGTACAGATGCAGTAGTTGCTTCAGAAAGTGATCAAGCTAACAGAGTTATTGGCGTGATAGATGGGGCAGGTAATGTAAATACCTCCACCTCCTTAAATATTTATACTAAAGTTTATATCAGTTCGGCAGTAACCGATGGAAATAACGTGTGGATTGCTGGTGGAAACGCTAATATTTATACGACTACAATCGGTTCAACCAATGCGACCTCCATCATTGCACGTTCTGGAAGGTCTATTCGCATCTTTAAAAACCAACTATATGCTGCTCAATCCTCTGGTTTGGTAGGTCCTTTAGTGACTATTGGAATAGGTTTGCCAACCACAGCTCCTCAAACAGCAGTTGCAGTTCCTGGTCTCACCATTAACGGAAGTAGCCCAACTGGCAGAGAATTTTTCTTTGCAGATATTAATCCAAATATCCCTGGTTATGATGTGCTATATATCGCAAATACTGGAATTACTGACGGCATCACTAAATATTCTCTCGTAGATGGTTCTTGGGTTTCAAATGGTACCGTAAAAGGACAATACACTGGTCTTACCGCTACCGTATCTGGTAACGAAGTAACCGTTTACGGAGTTAAGTATGGTGCTACTTCATCGGAGCTATTTAAAATTACAGACAATACAGGTCACAATGGATCTATTGCTGCATTAACCCGTTCAGTTCTTGCCAAAACTGGAGCCAATATGGTCTTCCGTGGACTTTCATTATCGCCTCAAAAACCTTAACCATTTATTGATTAATAAACCAAACTATAATGAAAAGAAAACTACTATTAAGTTGTTTGTTTGCTGTAACAGCCTATACATCTTTTTCACAAACTGCATTCACGGCGGGCAGTTTATCTGTATTGCGGGTTGGCGATGGGTCAGCAGCCTTGGGAACAAGTGCTACGGCTGTATTTATTGATGAATACTCCACCAGTGGGACATTGATTCGAAGTATTGCTTTACCTACGACAGTGGTCGGTGCTAACCGAAGACTAACATTAGATGGAAATACCGCAAGTGTTTCTTCATCTGAAGGACTTTTATCGCTTTCACAAGACGGAAAAAAGCTCACCTTAACGGGCTATGATGCGCCTGCCGGTACGGCTACGATAGCAACCTCGGCTAGTGCAACCTACAACAGGGTGGTAGGTGTAATAGATGGAACTGGTAATGTAAATACAAGCACTGCACTAGATATTTTTAACGTACAATTGATTTCCTCAGCAGTAGCAGACGGAAACAATTTATGGATATCAGGGGGAACTGCAAACATTTATTATACTACAGTTGGTGCTACTACGGCAACATCCATAGCTGGACGTACAGGAAGATCTATGCGGATTTTTAATAATCAGCTATATGCCTCACAAATATCAGGATCATCTGGTCCGATAGTTACCGTTGGTACAGGCTTACCGGTAACCGCTGGTCAGACTGTTACTGGATTGCCCGGTATGCCAACCACGGCACCATCAGGACGAGAGTTTTTCTTTGCTGATGTTGATCCTACGATAGCGGGATATGATGTTTTATACATTGCCAATTCGGCGAATACAGATGGAATCGCTAAATATTCGTTGGTCGGTGGCAATTGGGTGTTGAATAATGTGATTGCTGGGCAATATACAGGTTTAACCGGAGTGATTTCTGGAAATGAGGTTACGCTCTATGGCGTAAGATTTGCCGCCTCAGCCAATAAAATATTTAAAATTACGGATGCAACTGGTTACAACGTTGCAATGACTGCTACAGCTACAGATATTGCTACTGCAGCAACTAACACGGTATTTCGTGGTTTATCCTTATCTCCAACGGTAACCACAAATCCGGTATCTCTCATTTCGTTTACAGGCAAAGAAGCCGGCAATAGTGTTCGCTTAAACTGGTCAACGGCTTCCGAACAGAATAATTCACATTACGAAATTTACAGATCTGCCGATGGACAGCACTTCATCAAACTGGGCAGTGTTAGAGGAGCGGGAACGGCCAACGAAACATTAAATTATTCGTTTACTGATTTATCACCATTATCGGGTACGGTTTATTATAAATTACGTCAGGTAGATTTTGATAATCGTTTTACAGACTATGGCCCAATTCCAGTAAAATCGAGCCTTCAGAAAAACGACTTAAAAGTTCAGGTGAAAGATAATAGCCTACAGGTTTCCGTATTTGCTTCGACAAACTCAACTTCCGAAATTAAGGTCTACAATATTTCAGGAAATGCCTTGGCAAAAGTAACCGCAACCTTAACCAGCGGATGGAATACCGTTGAAGTGCCATTTACCGCTAGCACAGGCATATATATCGTTGCTTCTAAAATTGGTAATGAAATCACCAAAACAAAAATTGCGAAATAAATAGGGAAGGATGGTATTCAAATACCATCCTTTTCCATTTCTATAAAAAGAACTGCTGCTAAGTTGATTTCAGTGGTATCAAATGACTGTTGCTAATACAATAAGTTAAACTAACCAAAACTGTGGTATGAAACGATATGGCTATTTACTGCTGCTCATCTGCTGCACAGTACTGGAGCTGCATGCTCAAAATTTATCCAACAGAAACATTTTTGTGGTAAGAATCGGTGATGGAAGTGCCTCGCTTACCACTGCTGCAACACCTGTTTATCTGGATGAGTACAATACCTCTGGAACTTTAATCAGGACCATTGCCATGCCTATTGTCAATTCAGGGAGCAATAAAAAGCTAACCCTATCTGGCAAATATGCTTATGAAGGTTATCCGGTACTGTCTCCCGATGGGCAATCCGTTTGTTTATTTGGTTATGATGCTGCTCTTGGAACAGCTTCTATCGGTACTTCCGTAAGCAGTACTATCAACAGAACTGCGGGTATTATTTACGCCAACAATACCATCAATACTGCTACCAGTGTTACCGATGCCTTTTCGGCCGTAAATGCCCGTTGCGCCGTATTTGATGGAAATAACGGTATTTGGATGACGGGTGGAACAACGGGAGTTCGCTACGCACCATTAGGGGCTACCACCTCTACAGCATTAACCACCGTGACGGGACGTGCCATCAATGTTTTCGATGGACAATTGTACATGTCTTCTACCAGTGGCGATACCAGAATTGCTACCGTTGGACCAGGCGTGTTGCCTATTACAGGGCAGGCAGTGGCCAATTTACCTGGTTATCCCGCAACAGGTAGCCCTTGCCAGTTTTTTTTGGCTGATGTATGCAATACCGTACCTGGGCCAGATGTGCTGTATGTGGCTGATAATACCGCTGGAGTTTTTAAATACTCCCTGGTTAATGGAACGTGGGTAAGCAATGGAAAAATAGGCGTGGCTAATGACCAATATGTGGGAATAACAGGCAATGCAAGTAATGGTAGTGTGATGATGTATGCTACTCGTAAAAGTGGTACAGGCGACGCAGGCGGTGGAGAGTTGGTGAGCATTACAGATAACAGTGGATTAAATGGAACATTTTCGGCCACACCAATAGTTTTAGCAACCGCTGCCACAAATACGGTTTTCAGGGGAGTATGTTATTCGTTTACTCCCATTCCTCCAGATGAGGTGCTGCCTATTTCATTGCAGGCATTTTCAGTGCAAAAAAGCAACCTTACTACCACGCTTAACTGGTCTTCATCTTCAGAAAAAGAAAGTGCTTATTTTGAAATACAACGGGCGCAGGACGATGGACAATTTAAGGAAATTGGGAAGGTTTTAGCCAATGGTTATTCCGATAAAACCATTCATTATAGATATGTAGATGCCAATCCGTTCAAAGGGTTAAACTATTATCGCTTAAAATCGGTAGACACTAATGGACAGTTCAGTTTATCCGATGTTCGTTTCATGCAATTCACCAATACAGCTGCAACGACTATCCAAGCCATCTATCCCAATGATAAAGTGCTGGAAATGCTCATTAACATGCCCGAAGCCGGTTTAACCACCTTAAGGATCATTGATATGAGCGGAAAAGTAATAGGCACAGAACTGCTCAAGGTAGATGTAGGCTTTACCAAGATAAAACCACGGGTTAACCTTATTCAGGGGACCTATATTGCTGCCATAAGCACTAGACAAGGAGAGATAAGTACAAAATTTATTAAACAATAATGTTTGAGGTATGAAACAACCTAAAGTATTGTTCACAGGCTTTCTTTTTTTCATCAGCTGTCTGATTCAAATTAAAGCACAAACCACTACCAATACCCTTTTGGTAGAAGCCGAAGAGTTTCAGTTTCCCGACAGGTGGGTGAGCGGTAATGAAATTGGCGTTTCGGGCGGTGCCATTTTAAGTGTGGGGCAAACCACTACACCAAACGCCAATGCCTATACCTCCATTAGCGTTAAAACCGCTGGCACCTACGATATATGGACCCGTTCTCGGGATTATCCCGATAATAGACCTGGTACACGACGATTTTTAATTTACGTGAATGAGGTGGCCATGAGCCAGGAATCTGGCATACACGGACAAGATGGCTATTACTGGGAAAAGGTGGGCACCGCTACACTTGATACTGGTGAAACGCTTTTACGCATCAAGGACACCAGAGGTTATTTTGGACGTTGCGATGCCTTGTTATTAACTACCGTTACCTCTTTTAACCCTAACCTGCAAAGTTTAGCCGCATTGCAGGGTTTTAAAATAAGTCCTAAAAAACTGGAATCAATTCCGCCCTCAGCTTTAGTGGCAGCGCCGTATCTACCCATAACCAGTTCCGCAACAACCAATGCCGAAATGAACAACGGTCATTTAAAATTGCAGTTTGTTACGGTACTAGATGCGGCCACTAATTCACCTCGTATCGTCAGTACCACCAGTTTGTATAATGGTGGCCAATGGACTGCCGTGAATACAGGAGTGGAATCCAACAGGATTTTTTTGCTACATGAAGCTACGCCTGATGTCAACTTTATTGGGGTTAATCCCGCTTGGGAAAATGCTGCAGGAATGAGTACGTTTCAAAGCATGGGGCAAACCTTTTCGGTATTTGACCAAGCCAACGGTAAAAATCCGTTTAGTGCTGGCGAACTGCTATTGTGCAGGGCTACTGCAGTTACCAAAATATCGGACGAGGAAATACACGTTACATATGCTACGGATAGTGGATATACCCTAACAGGAACATGGAAATTAGCAGCAGGAACCAATCACTTGAGTTTAACGCTTAATTACCAGGCAACCGCAACAGGCTATTACAGTTTTGCCGTGGCGGCTTTACAGCCAATTGCCGCAAATGCTGTAAAAAATGTGCAGTTGCCACCCATGTTTCAATACCAGCGTTTGCCCGACCAACCGTTGATGGTTCCAAGTGCGCTCACGCCACAACCCGTAAGTATTGTTGAAACTACAGTGAACAATACGCCGTACAGTTATTTTGTGGCAGGTGCATTATCAAACTTTCCGTTAGAATGGGCCACAGGCGAAACTTCTCCAATGGGATTTTCGCTGAAAAATGAGAGTAACCAGGTACAACCCTTAGCTTTCGGACCCATTTTAGGTTTTGCCGATTCAAAGCTGAACTCAGGTCAGTCCATCACTCGCGAATTTATGATAGGAGCTTTGCCAAGTACTTGGGATGGTGCTTTAGAATACCTGTCCAATAAAGTTTACGAGGTTAAAGATTATCGCAAACAAGGCACCACATCCTTAACCAATGCAGCCTTAAATATGGTAGACCTGATTAAAAACGACAATGCATCAGGTTGGGATACCACCATGAAAGGATTTTACGACATTGAACAAAACCCTGTCATAGCGCCAGTAGTGGTTAATACTTCTCCCTTAGCGTTGCTTTCGGCGGCAGTACTTGGACAAGATGAAGATATGTACCTTAAAAGAGCCCTCCCCGCTATCGAATATACTCTCTCACGACGTGGCTACAGGTGGTCTAACAAGCTTGGAACTTTGTACACGCCTACCGAAAGCTCGCTCAAATTAAGTCCATACAGTAAGGAGTTTAACGTGGCCTATTTTGAAGGTTTGGATAAACTGACCAAAGGAGCTAACCCTTGGTTGGTGGACTTGGCATTGCCCAATGGAGAACTGCGAACCACCACCAATAGTTGGACGGAAAAATTGGCGGCTTACCGAATGACCCAAAGTGCATCATGGTTAAGTGATGCCATTCGGGGTGCTGATTTGTTTCTCACCAACGACGTCTATGCTACCAAGACCACTGCCCTAGATGAAAACGGTTTTTATAATACCTCATTTTACCCTAACTGGTGGGATTTGATGGATATTTATGAGCTCACAAAATACAGCCGCTATTTAACGGCGGCAGAGAAATCGGCCTTTTATACCATTGCGGGCATCAGGTCCTATCCTAAAGTAGCCGCAAATCAGCAAACCATTCACCCAGGTAATAACTACAGTGGAACCACCACCATTTGGTGGAAAGGTGCGCAGCAATATCGTTTGGGCTATCCTCGTGTAGCTGGCGATGTGCAGGAAAAGCAAGTGGCTCAAGACCTTGTTTCTCCTGTAGGTTTAGGCTTCGAACAACCTGTGACGCTTTTCTTCCCCAAAGCTCAAATTCTGCACGTTTACATGTCTAACTGGGCACCCAACTTGTTGCGTATATTCCAATACAATAATCGAGATATTTTTCAAACCTACGCACGTAACTCTATTATTGGCCGTTTTGCCAACTATCCAGGTTATTATGCAAGAGGTTTTACCGATGTCCCTTTAAAGGCAGATTATCCGTATGTAGGACCTGATGTGACCTCTATTTATTACCATCATATTCCTTCTCAATTGGCTTTTTCGGTTGATTTTTTAGTGACCGAAGCCATGCAACGTTCTCAGGGAAATATCAATTTTCCATACAGCAGGCAAGAAGGATTCGTTTGGTTCAACAATCGGATTTTTGGGGGAGGAAAGGGTAAAGTGTATACAGATAAAGAAGCAACTTTATTACTGAAGAAAGATTTGGTTCAGGTAGATAATCCCGAAGTGAATTACCTCACGGCCATTTCCGAAAACAAATTTTGGGTCATCGCATTAAACGAATCTCCAAACCCCACTGCGGTCAGTTTAACCCTTACAGATAGCGTAAAAGTTGCATCTAATTCATCAAGTGAACTTTACGCTAATGATAATTGTACACCAACTACTAAGGTGATGAATGGTCGCACGACACAGCTTACTTTAGGTGCAAAAAGTGTTTCGGCGCTTTCATTTCCGTTAAGCACACCGTTTAAGGAAATAAAGGCGCCCAAGTTGCCACAAGGAATGTATACCACTATTGTAGATAGTAACTGGGGTACTTTTTATGTGTTCAGGATAAGGTCACCGTTTGGTTGGGATTCCATTTACGCCTATTTGGATACCCCGCCATTGGAAAATGCAGCAGCTAATTTGAGCAGTAATATTGATTCGGCTACCCTGCAACGAGTGGCCTATCCCTATGAGTGGTCTTTGAAAAAAATCTCTTATGGCCAGCAAGTGGTGCTCAACTTACAATTGACACTGAATGGGGTAAATAAGAACCTGTCTGTAACGGTAAACGGCACCAGTAATTAGCCACAATTTCTTCGGATAATTTTCAGTTGGATGGAAATTTATAAGATTTATTAATATATTTACAGACCAAACCAAACCATACCAAAATTTATAATAATCAAGATAACCGAGTATTTTAATATGATCATATCAGAGGCAACACATTCCCGTAATTTAAAATCTAATCAATTAACTACAGATTTTGCAGTTATTGGCGGTGGACTGGCAGGGGTTTGTACTGCCATTACTGCTGCACGTAAAGGTGTAAAAGTAGTTTTAGTACAAGATAGACCCGTTTTAGGCGGTAACTCATCCAGCGAAGTTCGTTTATGGATTTTGGGGGCAACCTCTCACATGGGCAACAATAACCGTTGGAGTAGAGAAGGCGGCGTTATCGACGAAATTTTGGTAGAAAATACCTATAAAAATAAAGAAGGAAATGCCTTAATATTTGATACCATTTTATTGGATAAAATATTGGCCGAGCCTAATATCACGCTTTTGCTAAACACCGCAGTTCACGAAGTACATAAATCTGACCCAGAAAAAATTTCATCAGTAAAAGCTTTTTGTAGTCAGAATTCTACCGAATATCATATCCATGCTCCTTTGTTTTGTGATGCCTCTGGCGATGGAATTGTTGGCTTTTTAGCAGGTGCTGCTTTTAGGATGGGTGCCGAAAGTACGGAAGAGTTTGGTGAAAAATTTGCACCATCCAAAGAGTATGGCGAATTGCTTGGCCATAGTTTGTATTTCTATACCAAAGACACAGGCAAACCTGTAAAATTTACGGTACCCAATTTTGCCTTGCAAGACATCACCAAAGAAATTCCACGCTTTAGAAACTTTAATACCAAAGAGTACGGTTGTAAATTATGGTGGTTAGAATATGGTGGAAGATTGGATACCGTGCATGATACCGAAAAGATTAAAATGGAGCTTTGGAAAGTAGTTTATGGCGCTTGGAATTACATTAAAAATTCGGGCAATTTCCCAGAAGCAGAAACCATGACCTTGGAATGGGTAGGGACCATTCCTGGTAAAAGAGAAAGTCGCCGTTTTGAGGGTGATTACATGCTGCGCCAACAAGATATCATCGAACAAAATACTCATCATGATGCCGTTGCATTTGGCGGATGGTCCATAGACCTTCACCCAGCAGATGGTGTATTCAGTGAAAAACCTGGTTGTAACCAATGGCACAGTAAAGGGATTTACCAAATTCCTTACCGTTGTTTATATAGTAAAAACATCAAAAACCTTTTCCTTACAGGACGCATTATTAGTGCTACACACGTAGCATTTGCCTCTACAAGGGTAATGGCAACCGCGGCACACGTGGGTCAAGCGGTGGGTATGGCTGCTTTTGTGGCTAAAGAGAAGGACTTAAATCCAGCGGAGATCATTCACCAAAACTTAATTGGTCATTTGCAAGATGAATTGCTGAAAAGTGGTCAGCATATTCCTGGCTATGCGCTAAACGATCAACAAGATTTGGTACAAACAGCGAAATTATCGGTTTCAAGTGAATATGTGTTAGCGGAATTGCCTTCAGAATTACTGAAAAGCTTAGAAATTTCTACTGCACAAATGCTTCCTTTAAACGAAGGTAAAGTGCCTCAAGTCATTTTTCATGCAGAAGCTGACGAAGCTACGGCACTAGAAGTTGAACTTCGAATCAGTGGAAAATCGGCAAATTATACACCTGATGTGATCCTTGAAAAACAAACCTTGGCGATACAGCCTGGTCGCAATTGTTTGCACGTAGATTTTTCTGCTGAGCTTACCGAAACGGCGTATGCATTTATCGTTTTCCATAAAAATCCTAAAGTAAAACTACATCTTACTCAACAACGCGTTACAGGGGTGATTTCTGTATTTAACTCGGTAAATAAAGCGGTGTCTAATTTTGGTAAGCAAGTTCCAACGGAAGACATTGGTGTAGATGAATTTGAATTTTGGTGCCCTCAACGTAGACCAGAAGGACATAACGTAGCTTTTAAACTGAATCCATCCTTAAACAAATTTGGGAAAGAAAACGTCAAAAGTGGGGTTTACAGACCTGTTAACGAGCCAAATGCATGGGTGGCAGCACAAGAAGACAAAGCGCCAAGCCTTAGGATAGCATGGGATGAAGCACAAACCATTCAAAAGATAGAACTGTTTTTTGATACCGATTACGACCATCCGATGGAAAGTGTTTTAATGGGACACCCAGAAGACGTGATGCCTTTCTGTGTACGTAATTATACCATTAAAGATGATTTGGGCAATGTTGTTTTTGAAAAGACAGCCAATTACCAAACCCTCAACACCATTGTTTTGGACAAAGCCATTAGCACGGAATACTTGACGATAACATTAGAACATCCTTCAGAAAATGTGCCTGCTGCTTTGTTTGGGGTAAGGTGTTACTAAGCATAAAGATCTCTAAAATTGAAAACGGAGACATTCGGCTCTTGATTACTCGACACTGGTTGAAGTTGAACCGGTGGTGCAGAACAATAAATAATATCAAAACAGTTTAAAATGTATTTACTTTTTCTGTTGTAGTTCCATTGCGTTCAATTATTGCCTAAATGACAAACAAGTACGATTCTACTGCGAAACCCTTGCCCTAAATCAAGAATGCTTAAAGTGACGTAAATTTAGATCTAAGTATAACTAAACTTTAGTGCTATTAAGGGTAGTCTGTTAGTCTATCAATGCATTTTTCTGGTCCCATTTTATCATGCTTTTTTGACTCTTTCGAAAAGTGGGTAATTGTAATTGCTTTTAACCCTTCATCAAATAGATATTGTTCGTTTATTATGAGTACCTTTAAAAAAAATACCTACTCGACCAATAAAAGCAAATATGGATTATGATTTCAACTCATGCCGTTAAGATAAATTAAACCGTACTAGCTTCCTATCTTCTTTCCTAAGCGTTTTATTTTTGATTGAATTTTACCCCTTATAAATCAATGTCAATAATTAAACCACACCATATCATTGCAATAGGCGCCTCTGCAGGCGGTATGGAAGAGATCAATTCTTTTTTTGACCATACACCTTTAGATGGAGTTTCTTATGTGATTGTTCAACATTTATCTTCAGATTTTAAAAGCAGGATGGTGGAATTACTGGCTAAACACAGTAAACTTGTTGTTGAACAAGCCGAAGACGGGATGAATGTTCAATGTAACCAGGTGTATCTTATTCCAAGTGATAAATTCATGACCATACGGGGCAATATATTATATTTAACGGATAAAGAAAAAATTAAAAGTCCCCATTTGACGATCAATACCTTTTTTAATTCACTAGCACAAGATTATGGTAAAAAGGCAATTGGCGTTGTTCTATCTGGTCTAGGTTCAGATGGCACAGAAGGTATTAAGGCCATTAAAAAGGCAGGTGGAATGATAATGGCACGCAATCCTGAAACTTCGGAGTTTGGCAGCATGCCTTCCCATGCTATTGCTACAGGTTTAGTGGATTTTGTCCTAGAACCCAAGGGCATGCCGGATATCATAGAAGATTATGTAAAAAACGAAGGAACTTTAACTGTTGATCAGGCAAATGATGAAGAGAACCTAGCGGTAATTATGGAACTGATCAAAGAAAACTC
Organism: Pedobacter sp. ASV28; assembly: GCF_016428855.1. Lineage (GTDB taxonomy): Bacteria > Bacteroidota > Bacteroidia > Sphingobacteriales > Sphingobacteriaceae > Pedobacter. The sequence continues at coordinate 30,927 of NZ_JAELTN010000008.1, read as the reverse complement.
GCCACTTGATTTTACTGACTATAAATTGCCTACAATATTAAGAAGGACTAAAAGAAGGGCCTCTTATGGAAATTTTACAACCTTAGGGAATTATCTTGAATTTCTGAAAGTTACTCCGAAAGAGGTAGAGAGTCTAAGCAAAGAATTTCTGATCAGTGTTACTTCATTTTTCAGGGACAAGGAAGCCTTCAATTTTATTCAAAAAAAAGTGCTGCCCGATATATTAAAAAAACTCAAGCTGGGCGAAGAACTGAAAATATGGGTAGCTGGTTGTGCTACAGGTGAAGAAGCCTATTCCATAGCTATGCTGATAGCCGAGCAATTAACTGGTAGATTGGCGGATACCATAGTGAAAATTTTTGCTACTGATATTGATAGTGCTGCTTTAGTACATGCTGGCAAGGCGGTTTATAATAAAAGCATTTCAAAAAATGTACCTGCCAACTTACTTGAAAAGTATTTCCTAAAAGAAGGGGATAATTACCAAATAAAACCAGTTATACGCAAGATGCTGATCTTTTCTCAGCATGACTTAGTGAAGAATCCACCCTATTGTAATATGCATTTGATCAGTTGCCGTAATCTATTGATCTATATGACACCTTTTTTGCAAAAAAAAATATTTGGCATGATGCTCTTCGGACTTAAAAAGGACGGCTATTTATTTTTAGGTTCTAGTGAAAATCCAATGCCGATAATTAAAAATTTGGAGGTAGTACATAAAAAATGGAAGATTTATAAGAACCTGGAAACAAAACGTGCCGTAAGCTTCGATGCATTTTCAATGCCGGAATTTTTGGATACTAAACGTAAACCCTCCCACTTTTTGCAGGAAGGTGCATCTAAAAATACGAACCATACATTGGCCGAGGCCATGCATGAAAGCCTAGCTGAAGAATTGGATTACTTTGCAGTTTGTATTGATGAAAATAACCAAGTTATAAAATCCTATGGCGACAGTACAAAATATTTACTCCATAAACATTTCAGTTCAAACCTTTCACAACTCTTACCTAAGCCACTTGCAGTGGCTTTTAATACATTAAGCAAAAAAGCGCTAAAAGGAAATGAACAGGTTACCTTAAATGGCATAAAAATTAAACAGGGGCAAATGATAGTTAAGGTAAATCTTTCTGTAAGCGTTTTTATGTTAAAAGGTGAAGAGAATTTGCTAATGGTTACCTTTAGTGAAGATAAATCCAATAACTCAGTACAGAGCGATACCGTATTTGATGAAAAAATATACCTGGATCAATATGTTGTTAATTTGGAAGAGGAATTAAAAGAACTCAAAAATAAACTTCACGTTTCTAATGAAGAGTTGGATGCCTCTAATGAAAATCTACAATCCTTTAATGAAGAGCTGATTTCTTCGAATGAAGAAATGCAGAGTACCAACGAGGAAATGCAATCTGTAAATGAAGAACTTCATACCATTAATTCAGATTACCAACTAAAAAACAAAGAACTGCTCGAAATTAATGATGATCTGAATAACTATTTCAGGAGTAATATCAATGGGCAATTGTTTATTGATAACGAATTGCGGCTAATGAAATTTTCGCCAGGTACCACCAAGCAGATCAACTTGTTGGAAACAGATATTGGAAGACCGCTGAGCAATATTTCTACCAATATCAAATTTGAAACCATTATTGATGATATTAAAAAAGTACTGGTTGAAGGATGCGTGATCACCAAAGAAATTGAAACGAATAATGGTAAATGGTACCAGATCATGACTATGCCCTACGTGCAGCAATCGGATCATAAAAATACAGGGGCCATTATTACATTTAATGACATCACAGAACTAAAAAAAATACAGCAGGAATTAAATATCAGCAATAAAATGCTTGGTATTGCTATTGATTCGGCCGAAATGGGAATGTGGTCTATAGAACTCAAAACCCGTGAATTTGTCCCGTCTCAACGGCTTAGGCAAATATTTGGTTTTTATCCAGATGAGCAAATGACGTACGAGACAGCTATTGCGCAAATTGATAACGAATATCAAACTTTAGTAGCAAACGCTGTTGAACTCAACATCACCAATGGAATAAAATTTGATATGGAATATCCATTGGTGGGCTTTCATGATGGTAAACAACGCTGGGTAAGAGGTGTCGGGGATCTTTCTTATGACCACGAAAATAAACCAGCTTATTTTACTGGAGTTTTGCTTGATATTACCATACACAAACAAGATGAAATTCGGAAGAACGATTTTATTGCCATGGTGAGCCATGAGCTTCGAACTCCTCTTACCTTACTTCAGGCACATATACAGATATTATCCTCAAGAGCAAAAAAAGAAAAGGACGAATTTAATATCACGAGCCTCGATAAGGCGCATATTCAAGTAAAGAAAATGAATGGCTTGATTAATGGCTTTCTTAATGTATCAAGCTTTGAAGCAGGAAAAATCTATTTAAACCCGCAAGTTTTCCGGATGGATACTTTATTGGATGAAATAGTGGAAGAAATGGCATTGATCACCAAAAGCCATAAGATTGTATTAAAACACTGTTCGGTATTAACCATTAAGGCAGATCGAGATAAGATCGGACAGGTTATTAATAACTTTTTGAGCAATGCGATAAAATATTCTCTTAAAGGTGGAAATATTGAAGTGTCCTGCAAAGAACTAAATGGCACAGCACAGATAAGTGTAAAGGATCAGGGAGCGGGAATTAAGCCAGAAGATCAAAAAAAGCTATTTGATCGATATTACAGGATAGAAAGTGTACGTAATCAAACCATTTCAGGTTTTGGCCTTGGCCTTTATTTATCTGCTGAAATCATTCAGCGGCATAATGGAAAGGTATGGGTAGAGAGTGAAATAGGCGTGGGTTCAACATTTTACTTTAGCTTACCTCTTTCTGATTAATTGGCTCTTACAGATACGAACAAAATCAACTGGTAAATAATTGTTCAACCTATAATGGTCGAAGGTTAGTGATTAGATAGAATTTGACTTCTAATATTTTCTAATATTTTTTAAAATCGATTTTAACTAAAAGAGCCTGTATAAACCAGGCTCTTTTAGTTAAAGAAATGGAATTAATTTTGTACATAAGTTTTATTACCATTCTTATTAATATAATATCTTCCTCCGCGTGGGCCGGTTAATATTTGTTCGCCATTGGGGCCTTTCATGCTTCTGTCTACTGTTGGTTTATAGGCTTTGGCTGGTGAGGCAGCTGCTGTTTGAACCGTATTGGTCTTGGTTTCTTTTACGGCAGGTGCAGTAGCCGTATAACGCTTATCTGGCGTACCATCTTTTTTAAGCTTTTGACCTGTTGCACTGCTTGCTGCTGCTTCTTTGACTGTAGCATTTTTTTTAGCTGATGCTTTGGTCTCTTTTATAGTAGGTGCAGTAGCCGTATAGCGCTTATCTGGCGTGCCATCCTTTTTTAATTTTTGACCTGCCGTACCGCTTGTTGTTACTTCTTTAACTGTAGCGTCTTTCTTGGCAGCAATTTTGGGTTTCGTTTCTTTTTTGGGCTTATTGCTTGTCGCACTTTGTTTATCGGCAGCTTTCTTGGTAGTTTTTGTCGCCTTGGTTTCTTTTTTTGCTTTTTGACCTTTTGTTGCAGCCGGAGTTTTTTGTGCCATACTTAAGCTTATACATAAGCTCAAGATGGTCAGTAGTGAAAGTAGTTTTTTCATATTTTTTGTATTTAGATAGTTTTTTGTATTCGATTGTAACACAACAAATAAGAAAGCAATTTGTCGTATTTTTTTTCAAAAAAATGTTCTTAAGTCGAAAAGTTTATGAAAAACAAAATGGAATTGTAAAATGGTCTGGGTTGATATTTTGTACGAAATATTTCGTATATTGGTGTTTGACTTGAAAAATAGATGAAAAAATAGTTCTACTTCTCTTAATGCTGTTGACAGGCTATTATGTCCTGGCGCAGAAAAGTGATAACGCTATGAAATAGACTCTTGATACAGTAGTTCTTCAACTTATGGCAACTTACATGAAAGATGGGAAAAGGGTGGGGATTTCCATTGGGGTTGATCTTAATGGGAAATCTTTTAAATATAACTATGGAGAAACTGCTCCTGGATCTGGCATATCACCTAGCGATAAATCCATTTATAAGATCGGTTCGATCACCAAAACATTTACAGGGCTGCTTGTGGCGCATGCCATAACTGAGGGGAGGATTGCTCTAAACGATGATATCAGAAAATTTCTGCCAGGGAATTTTCCTAATCTTCAATATCCAAATGGAGACCCCGTAAAAATTGGTTATTTATTGGTACATACGGCACAATTTCCAAGCAGTATGGGAGAGCAGTTGAGCTTTCCCGTCAGCGATGAGGTGTTCCTTAAATTTTTGAATGGAATTAAGTTGGATTCGCTCCGCTCATTTAGGTATGTATATTCAAATGTAGGTTATCAATTATTGGGGTTTATCTTGGAGAAGATTTACCATAAATCTTATGAAGAGCTCGTCAGTAAATATATTACTATACCTTTCGGTATGACACAAACCAAGGTGGAATATGGTGCAAATAGTGCCAGCATCTTATTAAAAGGGTATGGCACCTATAAAGAGGCTATTAACCCTATGCCAATGACTTTACCGGGAGCAGGTGGATTGGGTTCCTCGGTAAGAGATATGCTAAAATACCTGTATTACCAAAATATGGAGAAGAGCCCTGAAGTTAGGTTAATACACCGGCTCATTATTGGTGATGTTGATAAGGAAGCTTATGGGTTCCAATGGGCCATTGGCAAGAACTGGAATTGGGATCAATATATTAGGACAGATGGCGTAATAAAATGGATTTCGTAGTTTTTGTGTTATGTATCCGCTTCAGCGCATCAGTATTGTAATTTTATCCAACCCAAAAGATGATTCGACAGGACTTGGCCTATATAAGGTAGCTATGGGCATTTATGCAACGGTAAAAAAACAGTTGCTTATATTAAGTAGGCATTTATGTATTAATAACTAGTCATTTTACTATTGTAAAATAAGAAGGTGTACAAAGCTCATGTCTTATCCCTATTGAGTATCTTAAAATAGCGTTTATGTTGAATTTAATGATATTTACTACTTTTAGCGATCTCTGTTTTTGAGGAGATAATGCTAAGATTTTATGTACACCTTCTTTATATTTAAAATGTTAGCTTTATTTTTGAGTTACGCGTATATCTATTCGACGATTTTGTGCCCTGCCCTCGGCAGTATCATTGCTCGCTATTGGAAAATCTGCGCCATAACCTTCAGCTTCTAACCGTTTAGAATCTACACCCAATTTTATGAGCTCTTTCATGGCAGTACTTGCACGCTCATTCGATAATTTCTTGTTTATGGCAGCATCTCCAGTATTGTCAGTATAACCTCCCAGTTTTAAGTGCACATTCGGATAAGCTTTTAAAATGGCGGCTATATTTTTCAACTGTTGTTGAGATTCGAACTTTAAGGTATTTTTTCCGGTTTCGAAGTATAAACGATCAAAGGTGAACCAAGTGGTTTTATCAACCATTTTGTTTTTGTCTTCAATAAATGAGATGAGACGGTTTTCTACAGAGTTTTCAGCAATAGTAATCTCTGTGCCATCAGGTAATTTTTTCTTCATTGTAGCGCCCAGATCTCTTACAAAATCTCCAGCTTCGTTTAATTTACCAGCAATAACGGCAGTTGTTGTTGCTGCGGCCTCTTTAACGGTATGGGCCGCAGAGTCCATGGTGTGGCTCATCGAATCGACTTTAGCTGTTATGGCAGATTTGTGATTACAGCCAGACCTGCTCATTAACCACCAAGCGCCTATTATAATGATAAGTAACCCTATTAACCACTTCAAAAAACCTCCTCCCGATTTAGTTTCTTGACTTGAACTATATGTTATAGGAGGTACTTTAACCTTAGGTATTTCTACCTTTGGGGTACTCATATTTAAATCAGGAACATTGACATGTTCGGTGTCCAGGAAATTGCCTAAACCATGTGGTAATGCAGCAGCAATGTCAGTCTTGCTCTCTGAAATTTTCCCTAACAGATCGGAGGTACTCCAACCCTTATTGGCCATCAACTTTGAAATAGAACCTGTAATAAGGGGAACAGCCATAGCCAGTAGATCGGTAGCTTTGCCTGTACTTAATCCACTGGCAGAGGAAACCGCATTGGTTATGGCACCACTGTCGTTGCCAAATAAATTGCCCAACATTGATTTTCCTTTTTCTAATAGAGAGTCGTCGCCATGGCTTAATACATCTTCTGGTTTACTATCGGCACCATAACTTGGCAGTATCTTGTCCAGAAAACCCGAACCTGCTCCAATTCCATTTTTCACAATACCCGCTAAAATAGCAGGTATACCAGCAGATAGACCAGTTTTTACCTGATCTTCGCTTACGCCAACTTTTTGGCTTAAAGATGAGATGGCCGAACCACTGATCTCATTCTTTAACATTTCGATTAAATTCATTTTTTGTAGTTTTTTAGATTAGAAATTTTGAAAAACAGCATCTTCTAAAAGGGAATTGCTTAATTGATATATTAAGCTTGGCATTGCTTATGCTTAATTTTATATTTGTTTAAGCACTTGCGTTTGGAAATCAATACATTAAACAAGAAATGAAGTTTTTTGTTTGGATGTGAGTTCCTTGTAAATAACCGAAATGTAGCTATGATCTATATGGTAAATTGATATGATTAGCAGGGCGATTTTTTCTTTGGGATCAAATATTTGAGTTTTATCGTTTTTCAGGCTGGTTAGAATTAATGGTTACCTTTTATCTTCCACCTTTGCCGTTTTGTTAAATGTATATAACCACCATAAATTTAACCTCATCGATAAATTGTAGATCAACATCGGAATAATGGTACCCAATGACCAAGTAATTAAAAATAGCAAGGGAATATTATCGATTTTTAATAAGGTTGACGCTGAAATTCGGATAAAATTCATCACAATGATCTGCATACAATAAATAAAAAGTGAATGAAAACCTACAACCCTTAAAAAGGTAAATAGTTTATATTTCTGTAAAAGAAAAGAAACGCTCATGGAAAGGGCACAACCAATAAGTGCTTCAATGAGGAAGAGAAAAGGTAGTTTTCGTTCTACAAAGGTCATTCCCGTTGAATTTGGTTGTAGGTTGATTTGGGTAAAATAATATTGTGTAATTATAAAGATGAATAGCAATGGAAAGAAAACCCAAGCAGAAGTTAACCAACCTGCACTTTTATCTGAAAGTATGACGCGTGAAATGAAATCACCTATGGCAAAGAATATATAGTATTGAAAGATGTCGGTGAAAAAGCCACCATTAATATCATTCAGGTGTATATAGGCAGATATAGAATAAAGTACAAACCCGCATAAAATTTGCTTGGAAGCACTGATCTTAAACACAGACTTTACAAAGGAGTAGATAACGCCAATGCAAAAAAGAGCATTGAGATACCAAAATATCCCTGTTTTACGAGGATCGATCAGTAGATTTAGGTAATCCATTAAATAGGAACCATTTTCTGTACCGGAGCCTTTGGTGAGTATTTTAATGCTCACTTCAATAAATCCCCAGATGATTAGGGGATGTAATATATTGTTTGCCCTACTGGAGATGTAGCCGCTTAATCCTTTTTTATGTAGGCTCTTGCCAATAAGCAGACCAGAGATAATAAAGAAGAGAGGCATTCTGAAACCATATAAAAAGACACCAATGTAATTGAAAAGGGGATAGGCCTCAAAATTTAATCCATGGCCCTGTAGTATGGCAAAGCTATGGCCATAACCAACTAAAAGTATACTGATACCTTTGTCGTAGTCTATCCATAAGGTACGACGTTCCCTTAAGATCGATTTTGTATTAAATAAATCCATAAGATGATATTGGGAGATTTGAAGTGACTTTTATGGTGGAGCTAGAGGAGCGTATAGGTTATATAGACATGGTAGAGATTGGGCTATGCCAGTCCGATTACAGGAAAAGCTCCATTACAATAGTAGGCTAATTTTTTGATAAATTATATGGATTTATTTTTGTGTGAAATAACTGTGCAATTTGCACAGTTATTTCACACAAAAATAAGAAGCCTCTGAAAGGGCTATCGGTAATTTCGTATTTGATAGGAAATTAGTATTACTTTTTATTGAAGATAATCAATAATAAATGAAATAGACTTTTGGGAATCCTATTCCATTGGATAAACCTTGTTATTTTAATAGATGGGCATGGATTATAATTAATGATCCCTGCCTACCATATGGTAGACAGGAGATCATTGCCTTAAATTAAAAATAGGAAAATCAAAAATTTAGAAGCCATTCTAGGTTCAATAACATATTTATATGATAGATAAGGCGCTAATAATAGGTTTATCGATATTTGAACGGTATTTATTATGTCTTTACTAAAAAGTAATCGAATAATTGGCTGCGGTATTGATGTTTCTTTTATAGGTAAGCAACGCTATGGTTTCGGTCTGGGATAACTGTTTTCCGCTGGCATCTTGTACAACTGGTTTTGAAATCAACAGTTTTAAATTATTTTCCAGTAATCCAGTTAATATTGGAGAAACTGGATTCTGTCTCCAGTATGGTGCAATAATGTTCAATGTTCCGGTAATTGTTTCACTTCCTTTTCTTTTGGTGAGATAGGCAGATGCTTTCATTGCGGTCTGTGATTTCTTATCATAATGATTTTGGATGGTGATATTGGTCGTTTTATTGCTGCCACCATATAGGTTAGAATAACCAACCTGAATGCCATAACCACCATTATATTCAGTTTTACAGTTAAGTATGCTGATGTTTTGTAGCTCATCTGTAGGTGCTTCTGGTTCAAAGTTCATTCCGCACATAGGAGATACACCTGTGCTATTTCCAGCTATAACAGACTCTAAGACAAGACCATTTACACTGGTAATAGACATCCCAGCTCTTCTATTATATTGGATTACTGTATTAGTGATCTTGATGTTTTTATTTGTGCCGGCACTGCTGGTAGTAGAAAGGTAAACCCCATCTCCCCAACAGTTGGTAATTGTACCATCGTTTATGGTAATATTACTTGAAGAAAGGATAACAATTCCATTTCCCCATTCTCCTGCAGTGCCCAAGTGTCGACCCACATCCCCAACAATTACAGGGTTGTTCAAGGTTACATTCGAAGCACGGTCAATACGGATGAGGTTATAATTTCCGCTAGCTGTTGGTTTAAGTACAAGTTTAGATCCTGTCAAAAAGTTTAATGTACGGTCTGATGGAACTACGATCCCTTTTTCATTGATCATGATAGGAAAGCCTGGAAAGGATACATTGCCGTATTTAGAGACGGCGGTTTGAACATAAGATGTGTAATCGACACTTCCGTCTTTTACATATCCCGAAGGAAGGCTACTGGTAAGATCATAACTTCCGCTAGGTACAGACGTAAGTGCCGCTACGGAAAGTTGTGGTTTGAGATTGTCCTCAAAAATAGCATTTTCACTATTCGTAGCTTCTGCACTTTTCTTACATCCAACCGTAATTACGGTCATTAACAGTCCCGTTAAAAGTCCTCTGCATACTAAAGTAAGTTTTTCTGTTTTTTTCATGTTTATTTTCTATTTGTTTGGAAGGTAACGGGAGGGGATATATGATATTATTATGAATACCCCTCAAAACAGAATTTATGTTATAAAAACAGAGACTTTTAGTAGTAATACGCGTACTTATATCACATAATTGCTATGTTTTAATGCCTGTTTTCTGATTATTTAGTACATAATATAGTGCTGTTTGGCTGTTTTTTTCACAGAAAGTATGATAGCCTTTCATATATCTATGCATAAAAATGTAAATATTATACATTCTTCTACACAATTGCCGGAAGCTTAAAAACTGGGCTGATTTATTATCTAAGTTTACCAAGCGTTTACAATTAAACAAATAGTGTTATGCAATCTAAAACTACTACTCGGCAATTTCAATTCCTTTTACTAGGACTAGCTTTGTTAATTACTTCATGCAGTTCAAAGCGGAATCTGGTTTATCTAAGTGATTTTCAAAATCAAGATAGCTTATTGTCAAATCGAACGGTTAATGCTTTGGAAACGAGGATTATTCCCAATGATATACTTTCTATTTCCGTAAATACAATGAGTGTCGAATCCAATAACCTATTCAATAGCAATAGTAATATACAAGGTAACGGGCAAGGACAGGTACAGCCTGGTTATCGTGTCGATAAAAATGGCTATATCAACTTCCCGGGAATAAAGGAAATTAAGCTTGGAGGGCTAACCTTGTACGAGGCGAAAACGAAATTGACCAATGCCTTGGCAGAGCTGACAAAAGATCCTAATGTAAGCATTGGCTTTATGAATTTTAGGGTAACCGTTATTGGAGAAGTCAATAAGCCAGGAACCTTTAACGTAGTTAACAATGAAATTAATCTGCTCGAAGCATTGGGCATGGCCGGCGATATGACCGCTTATGGTAAAAGGGATAACATTTTATTGATCAGACAGGTTGATGGCGTAAGGAAGATCACAAGACTTAATATTAATTCTGTTCAGGTACTCAGCTCACCCTATTATTACCTCATGCAAAATGATGTGATCTATGTGGAACCAGATAAATCTAAAGAACAGACGATTAATCAGAACAATAGGTTCATCCCTATCATAGCGGCATCATTTTCTGTGCTTGCAGTACTGGTAAGTGTACTGGTCAAATAATCGTTCAATGTTAACTAAGTTAATTCCATTAAAATGAATTTGTTATATAAATATTTAAAATACTGGTATCTATTTCTGATAAGTATTGTTATTTGTCTTTTGATTGCCCCAATCATCATTTATTTTACAACGCCTTATTACCTGGTAAGCACAACACTGCTTTTGGAAGACGACAAGAAAGGCGAGGGGGTATTAAAAGAAAGTGCTTTTAGCGATTTGAATATGTTTCACACTACTAAAAGTATAGAAAATGAGATGCAGGTACTGCGTTCGGTGAACTTGTTTAAAAAGGTGCTCAATAAGTTGTCTATTCATACCAGGTGTTACCTGATGGGTGAATTTACCAATAAAGAAGTTTATGGAAAATCGTCGCCCCTGTTCATTGATGTACATAAAATAAGTCCAAGCGCCTATTTGGAAAAAGTAAAGGTCAATATATTAGATGATTCGAAATTTGAACTGGTCACGTTTAAAGGCGACTTGGCCCATATCTATCACTTTGGTGATCGCATCATTACGCCTTATTTCATCATTACCATAAACAAAGGTGCCGCCTTTAAAGGAAAACAAGACAATATAAGCTTCTCGTTTATCAATGTTGACGAATTGGCCAAGCGTTATCGCGACAGTAAACTGGAAATTAATACGATGGTGAAGGACGCAAATGTCTTACAGTTGAGCTTGTATGATAATGTACCAGAACGTGGGGTAAATATCTTAACGCAATTGGTGAAAGAATATAATCTCGAAGACGTCACCAATAAAAATCAGATGGCCATTGCGACCATTAATTTTATAGATACACGACTTAAATACCTGACAAATGATTTGGGCAATGTAGAGCGTAATGTACAGCAATATAAACAGTTGAATAGGGTAACGAACATCGCAGCCGATGCGCAATCTAACCTGCAAAGGGCCGAAGAATACAAACAACAGCTTGAAGCCATAAACGTACAGTTGGGCATACTGAATGCTATTAATATTTACCTCAACAACTCTGGAAAGCTACTGCCAATTGTGCCCGGAACTGCAGGCTTGCAGGATGGATCACTTTTGGTATTGATCAATAAATACAATGATGTACAGGAAAACTATCAGCATTTGCTGAATGGAAATCAACCTAATAACCCATTGGTGATCAATGCTAAAGATAAACTTAATGTGATCAGACAGAATATAACAGCGAATCTCAGCAGCATTAAAAATAATCTATTGATCAATAAGAATAACCTGATGATGAACTCGTCAAAATTTGAATCAAGGATCAAGACTTCGCCAGCTATAGAGAAAGGCTTACAGGAGCGGGATAGGGAACAAGCCGTTAAAGCCAACCTTTTTCAATACCTCATTCAAAAACGCGAAGAAACAGCACTTTCCTTATCTGCAAATGTGCCCGATGCCAAGATAATAGATGCAGCAAATTATGATAGCGAGCCTGCAAAGCCTAAAAAACAATTGATCTATCTTTATGCTTTCCTGTTTGGTTTGATTATTCCTGTTTCCTATATCTATGTTAAGGATATGTTTAATAGTAAGATAGATAGTGCAGAACAGATAGCCTTGCAAACCAATGTAAAGATTTTGGGTGAACTTTGCCATGCCAAAAGCAATGAGGTATTGGCCATAAACGGGAAGTATAGGAACAACATCACAGAGCTGTTCAGGTATATCCGTAACAATTTGCGCCACCATGACCTTGAGGATCGAAATCAGGTTTTGTTGATCACTTCTTCTATACAGGGAGAAGGCAAGACATTTACCAGTATAAACTTGGGGGCAACACTATCAAACATTGATAAAAGGGTGGTTATCTTGGAATTTGACTTACGTAAACCAGATCTGATCTCAAAAATGGGTTTGGACAAAAGCTTAGGTATTACCGATTATCTTAACTCCGATTTTATTTCTATAGATGATATTATTAACCCCTCGGGTATAGCACCAAACCTATTTGTAATTGGTTGCGGTACTTTGGTGGCCGATCCGGGTAATGAAATGATGAAGCCCAAGATTTCCTTGTTGTTTGAACGATTAAGAAGTAGGTTTGATTATATTATCATAGATACTTCTCCAATTGCATTGGTAGCAGATGCCTTTAGCCTTGATGCGCATAGTGATGCCACAATTTACATTATGCGATACAACTATACGCAAAAATCACACTTGAATATATTAGTAGACATAGAAAAGAACAATAAGCTTAAAAACTTGATGGTTATCCTTAACGACGGCAAGGTAGATCACCTTAAAAATTACGGATACGGAAGTACGGTGTATGCCTAATAGCCATCGTTAAAACCTGTTCAAATACCATTCTAATCCAACTTAATACCCTCTTAAAAATTTTTAATGAATAACCCACTTAGTTGATGTAACTGAGATAGCGAAGCTTTGTGATTGGTCTAAAAATAATAGGCATAGAGCGATTGCATTTGGCCAGGCTTTGCTTGCTTAAATAATGTTTCTCAAAATAAATAAACATGAAAGAACTGTCAATTAAAAAAGAATTGCTCCAACGCCGTTGGAAAGTAATTTATACCCGCCCAAGGTGGGAAAAGAAAGTTGATGCATTATTACAAACTGGAGAAATAGACTCTTACTGTCCGGTTAAAAAAGAGTATCATGTTTGGGCCGATAGAAAAAAGATGGTAGAAGTACCGCTGTTCAACTCTTATGTATTTGTTAACTGCAACTTAAAAGAGGAAATACAGATTAGGCAAACGCTAGGTGTGATCAATTTTGTCTATTTCCAGGGCAGGCCTGCCATGATTAGAGAAGAGGAAATAGAAAGAATTAGATACTTTACCGAACATTGCCAAGATATAGAAGTACTTAATGTAAGCCAATTGGCACCTGGAGATAAAGTATTGATCAAATCGGGAGCACTAACAAACTATAAAGGAGAGGTTTTACAGGTGCAGGGAAAAAATGTAATGATGTTGCTAGAGTACCTTGGCTGTGTAATCGTTACCAAGGTTGCCATCAATAATACCATACTTACCACCTAAGCATCAAATGATGAAAATTGAAATAAATGAACTCCCAAAAATCGCCATTATTGGCCTTGGTTATGTTGGGCTTCCTCTCGCTGTAGCCTTTTCCAAGAAATATAAGGTTTTTGGATTTGACATCAATCATGACCGTATAGCTGAGATTAAAGAAGCTGTGGATCATACCAATGAGATCAGTACGGCAGAGCTGAAGACAGTGCTTACAAAAGATTGTACCACCCTAAAAGGACTTTTCTGTACCAATGAAATCCAGCATATTGCCAACTGTTCTATTTATATTATAACGGTACCTACACCCGTAGATCGTAACAATAGGCCAGACCTAACACCTTTGCTCAAAGCGAGTAAATTGGTAGGCGAAGTGCTTAAAAAAGGAGATATAGTCATTTATGAATCGACCGTTTATCCGGGTGTTACCGAAGATGAGTGTGTACCAATTTTGGAAATAGAATCTGGATTGAGGTTCAATATCGATTTTTTTGCGGGTTATTCCCCCGAGAGGATCAACCCGGGAGATCGGGAGCACACAGTAGTCCATATCAAAAAGGTTACTTCCGGATCTACACCAAAAGCAGCCACCATTATCGACGAATTATACCATTCTGTTATTGTGGCTGGAACATTTAAGGCTTCGTCTATAAGGGTGGCAGAAGCTGCAAAAGTGATCGAAAATTCCCAAAGGGACATCAATATTGCCTTTGTTAACGAGCTTGCCAAAATATTTAACCTCTTGGGAATTAACACCAGTGATGTACTAGAGGCTGCAGGAACAAAATGGAATTTTATGAAATTCCAGCCAGGCCTGGTTGGTGGACATTGTATTGGGGTAGATCCCTATTATTTGGCCCAAAAGGCACAGGAAGTAGGTTATCATCCAGAAATTATTTTGGCGGGCAGAAGGCTTAATGACGGGATGGGTGCTTATGTAGCCGATGAATTGGTCAGGCTGATGCTGATGAAAGGGATCATTATTCTAAACAGTAAGGTGTTGATCTTGGGCTTTACGTTCAAGGAGAACTGTCCTGATGTAAGAAATACTAAGGTGATCGATATTGTAAGGCGTTTGGAAAGCTTTAAAATTAATGTGTGCATACATGATCCTTGGGCTGATCCTGAAAAAGTTAAGAAAGAGTATGGGGTAGTGTGCCAAAACGGAGAGGCAAAGGAAAGAAAATATGATGCCATATTATTGGCTGTTGCCCATCAGGCTTTCCAAGATTTTGATCTTGCCTCGCTACGCATGCCACATACCATAGTGTATGACATAAAATCTGTACTGCCAAATGAAGCGGTAAGTGCTAGGTTATAACAATGAAAAAAGATTTAAACAGCAAAGATTATGATGTATGATGTTTCCTACCATGGGCCCACAGATTTATCTAAGCACAGCTTTCTGGTTACAGGTGGAGCAGGCTTTATCGGCTCGAATTTAGTAGAGTATCTATTAAAATATGAAGCTGGAAAAGTGAGGGTACTAGATAATTTCTCAACAGGTTTCAGCAATAACATTGAGCCATTTTTTAAGCATAAGAATTTTGAACTCATCAGGGGGGATATTCGAGATCGACAGACATGTCAAAAAGCGGTAGAGGGGATAACCTATGTGTTGCATCAAGCTGCATTAGGTTCTGTTCCAAGATCTATAAATGATCCTTTTACCAGTAATGAAGTTAATATTTCAGGTTTTTTGAATATGGTCATTGCCGCACGCGAAGCTAATGTAAAAAGAATTATTTACGCAGCCTCCTCGTCAACCTACGGAGATAGTACGGCAATGCCCAAAATGGAAGAGCTGATTGGAAGGCCATTATCTCCCTATGCCGTAACCAAGTTGGTCAACGAATTGTACGCCGATGTATTTGCAAAGCTATATGGCATGGAGCTTATTGGTTTAAGGTATTTCAATGTGTTTGGACAGAGACAGGCTCCTAATGGGGCTTATGCGGCAGTAATTCCCAAGTTTATTAAGGCATTTATTCAGCATCAGAGCCCCGTTATTAATGGCGATGGAAGGGCGTCTCGTGATTTTACTTACATTGATAATGTGGTTCAAATGAATATCAGGTCTGTTTTTACGGAAAATCCAGCGGCCATTAATCAAGTATTTAATGTGGCTTGTGGCAAACGTATTACCATTGGTCAGTTGGTGCATCATTTGAAAGAATACCTTATAGACCTTGATCAGGATGTAGAAAAAGTTCAGGTGCGGTTCGGCGCTGTTCGGGCTGGCGATATCCCACACTCATTGGCCTCTATAAAAAAGGCCGAAACACTTTTGGATTACGAACCTAGATTTTCGGTTAAGGAAGGATTGAAAGAAGCTATTCAATGGTATGCCAAACAGGCTAATCTCTATCAGGATGTTCAGGTTTAGAGACTATTAAAATGGATTTGGCACAACGATTGGAAGGTATTCATGCCGTTAAATGGGCATTGCTGGACAAGTTTGGCGCACAGCTTATTCTACTTGTAAATATGCTGGTGCTTGCTAGGCTCTTAAGTCCCAAAGATTTCGGGCTGATTGGGATTCTCTATATTTTTTTGGCCATTGCAGGGGCATTGGTCGATAGCGGTATGGGAGGCGGATTGATCAGAAAGCAGCACATGACCAAAGAGGATAGTTCGACCTTTTTCTACTTTAATGTAGCAGTAGCCATTTGCTGTTATCTTATGCTCTTTTTTGCTGCCCCTTTTATAGCGAGATATTACAAGGACCAATCATTGGTTATACTTTCTAGAATACTGGGTATTTCCATCTTTATAAATGCATTTGGGCTAGTCCAAAAAGTTTTATTGATCAAGTCCTTATTATTTAAGTATGTAACCAGATCATCATTATTAGCTTCGGTTATCAGTACTGTTTTTGCTATGATTTGTGCATTTAATGGATATGGAATATGGTCTTTATTGGTACTTCAGCTTACACAATGCTTAATGAATACTATATTTTTATGCTTTTATGCTAAATGGTTTCCAAGCTTAAATTTTTCAATAACCTCCTTTAAGGAGTTGTTTTCATTTGGATTTAGCCTACTCTTGACCGCATTATTGAATATAGGTTTTGCCAATCTTTATCAACCACTTATAGGTAAGTACTTTTCTATTGTTTATGCAGGCTTTTACTATCAGGCCAAGCGTCTTTATGAAATACCAATCTTATCGATATCTCAGGTGGTAGATTCTGTAACCTACCCTATCTTGGTACGCGACCAAAACAATAGAAGCGAGCTGGCGGCCAATTACCGTAATATTATCACCTTATTGATATTCATCTCATCGCCGTTAATTATCATGATTGCATTGTTGTCTAAAGATATAGTGCTAGTACTTTTGGGTAGTAAATGGCTTTTTACAGCACAACTGCTCAGTATTTTGAGTTTTTCTGGAATCTTCCAGATTTTGGAAACCACCAGTGGAAGTTTGTTAAAAGTAGAGGGCAGGACAAAATTGATATTGAAATTAGAACTGGTCAAAAAACTACTGATACTCATTAACATTCTGGTGTTTTATAGGTTTGGTATTATTGCACTAATGTTTGGTATTGTGGTCAATTCTATAATTTCATTCCTGATAAACCAATACTTTACCAGTATTCCCATTGCTAATTATGGAAGATTGCTCACCATCTGCTTCAATGCGGTACTGATGGGCGTTGTGATTGTACTCTTGAAATTGATAATTGTCAATTCCTATTTAATAATCATCACAGCTGTAGCATTAGGTCTGGTATTTTATTTTCTGTTGGGGCATGTACAAAAACTGCCAGAGCAGCTTAAGCTATATACTTTACTGATAAGCCGAAGAGCTGTTGCCCTTAAAGCTGGTTAATCTATTTACCTTAAATCTATATTATCGTGTTAAGGAAAGCTATCATATTCGTGTTAATGTTATTATACATATATGTATTAACATTCGATATATTCTTGAACCAGTATTTTAAGTTCCCCGCGGTTTTTATTGGGATCTTGCTTGCGCTTGTATTTCGTGAACCACGAAGTAAAACTTTTATTTTTAGTTGGGAATTGTGGTTTTTGTTCTTGGCCAATTTCTTTTATTATGCCATAGGACAAAGTGAGCTCAAACCTCTAGTAGTCAATTTTTCCATATTTGCTTGTTGTGCCTTTTACTTTAATTTTTTTGTTGGGCAGAGCAGAAGAAGGCTAAACCTATCTGTGATGATTTTCTTTTCCTTCCTGGCTTTGTCCGTTTTGGTCATGTGTGCCGATCATTTGGCACCAAGTACCATCGTCTTGCTGAGAGAAAAACTGATAGGTTCGCAAGTAGTACAAAGCCCCTCTGGAATTTCTACCAATATATTTACTTTCGGTTACCAGGTGGCTGCTTTTTCAACCTTTGTGTTTTTGTACACGATATTTAAAAGGAAACATTTTGTGTTGGTAGGCATGGTATTTTTGATTTGTTTGGTGCCCATATTTTATGGTATGCAGCGCTCAGCCCTGATCGTTTTTGGGATCAATGTTGTATTATCGATTATCATCTACTTCAGGTTAAAGGCCATACCAATATTGGTGGGTATAGGAGCTTGTTGTTTTATTTTTTTCAGCATAACTTCTAGTTACAATACCTCTACACAATACAATATTTTAAACAAAGCGGAACAAAATGCAGAGATGGGCGAAAATAGGGCTGGTCTCATTACGGAAAATATCAAAATTTATAGTGATTATCCTTTTGGCTTGGTATTCTATAATAGGAAATGGTCTGAGGTATCTCAGCACAATCCTACCTATCAGGGTGGCTTAACTTCTCACAATGGTTACCTTATGTTCTTTACCTATTTAGGGCCTATAGTGGGATTATTCTTCCTAATAGCGATATATCGTCGTTTAATCTTGGTTTTTAGGACTGCCATTTTAAATATAAGAAATATTGATTTTGCATTATCGGCCAGTTTATGCTTTGCTTTCTTGGCGCTATCTATGAACTCTCTTTTTCATAATGCATGGTTGATCAATGCAAATGGCCCAACGGTATTTTTATTCTTCTGCATATTACAGCTGAATGAAATTAAATTAAAGCAAGAGCCATGATCGTTTTGAAAAAGAAATTATTTCCTTTCTTGGATAGACAGGTGATCTGGTTTGAGCCAAAACCAAGCAAGCTAAAGTGTTTTTCTACTCTGTATAAGCAAAGTACGGCTCAGCATAACATATTTGGTTACAAAAGATCAGAATTTTATACCAAGTTGATCAACTTATGGGCAAGTGAAGAAGAAATATGTAAAGGATTTAATAAGGATACGGCATACGAAATCAGAAGAGCGAGAAAAGATGGCATTGTTACCGGTGTAGAATTGGATATTTATAGGTTCGTAAAATTTTATAACACTTTTGCCCAAACCAAAGGCCTTCATCAACTAGGTAATCATATACTGCATTATGGAGAACACTTAATGATGACCAAGGCAACAGCAGAAAATGAGGATTTGGTTATGCATGCTTATATTCTTGATTTATCTGACAAACGAGTGAGGCTGTTGTATTCAGCCTCACAATATAGAAATGAGGTGTCTGGAGCTAGTAAACGGGCATTGGTGGGCAGAGCAAATAGATTATTACATGCGGAAGATATGTTGCTGTTTAAAGCGCAGGGTTTTGCTACTTACGATATGGGAGGGTATGCTTTTGGAACGAAAGAGGTTGATCTACATAGGATTAATGTTTTTAAGGATGGCTTTGGAGGTGAACTGATCCTTGAAAATGATTACTGGCCTCGCACTTTACTTTTGGCATTGGGGCTCTTGGCATTAATGAAAAGGGCCAAACGACAAATTATGCTGTTTAGCGCTGCCTACCTTCATTAACAATCTTTTATAAATTCATTTAAGATGTTATTTAATTCGATACATTTCCTGTTATTTTTTCCAGTGGTCACAGCCATTTATTTTCTGTTGCCACATAAATACAGGTGGTTTTGGTTGTTGGCATGTAGCTGTTTTTTCTACATGTTCTTTAAGGCGATATATATACTCATTCTGTTTGTTACCATTATTGTCGATTATTTTGCAGGGATTTATATTGAACGGACAACCCATCCGAAAACAAAAAAAAGGCTCTTGTGGTTGAGTATTGTTGCCAACATTGGTGTATTGGCAGTTTTTAAATACTTTAATTTTCTTAATGATAATTTGTCTGGCATCCTAACTTGGGCAGGTTACCAAAACCATATTCCCAGTTTATCGATACTGCTACCTATTGGTCTTTCTTTCCATACGTTTCAGGCCATGAGTTATACTATAGAGGTATATAGAGGAAGACAGAAGGCCGAAAAAAGATTTGGTATCTATGCATTATATGTGATGTTCTTTCCACAATTGGTGGCAGGTCCTATAGAACGGCCTCAGAACATGATCCCGCAGTTTTATAAGAAACAGGTTTTTGACCCTATTGCGGTAAGTGAGGGCTTAAAGAGAATTTTGGTGGGTCTATTTAAGAAAGTAGTGGTGGCAGATCGGTTATCTGTATATGTAGATACAGTTTATGGCAACTATGAACAACATGGCAGTTTAACCCTGATTTTGGCCACAATTTTCTTTTCTGCGCAGATATACTGCGATTTTTCTGGTTATTCTGATATAGCCATTGGAGCAGCAAGAGTAATGGGATTTAACCTGATGGAGAATTTTAAAAGGCCCTATTTTTCAAAGACCATTAGCGAATTTTGGGGGAAATGGCATATTTCATTGTCTACCTGGTTTAGAGATTATGTCTATATCCCACTGGGCGGTAATAGGGTGGCTAAGCATAAATGGTTCTTTAATTTGTTTGTGGTGTTTATTTTAAGTGGCTTTTGGCATGGAGCAAATTGGACATTTATAGTATGGGGAGCTTTGCATGGGCTATACCTGGTGGTGGGGCTTTATAAGAAAGATCTTCCGAAGGGGCCAGTTGGTTCTTTTTTAGCCAAGCATGTTAGCTTGGCCAATTATTTGAATATGCTGACCACATTTGTGCTGGTATCTATAGCCTGGGTATTTTTTCGGGCAGATAATATGAGCCAGGCCTTGGGTGTTTTACAGCGTATATTTTGGTATAGACCAGGCTTTTTTATTGGTGAACCTAATTATTTTCTCTATTCAATTATGGTATTAACAGCCTTGTTTTTATATGAATTTAAACAAGAATATGGGATTCCGTCTATAGCTTTTCTGCACTCTAATCGATTTTCAGTGCGCATGTTTACTTATGTAGTGCTCATTTTTACCATTCTGCTTTTTGGTGTTTTTGATGGTAGCCAATTCATATATTTTCAATTTTAAATCATGGTTATGGTAAATCGAAACAGGGCCATAAAGATTTTCTTTATTAAAGGTATATGTCTATTACTGATCGTGATAACTCTTGATCAGCTTGTAGGCAAGCTACTGCATACTTTCTTTAAGCGAGAAACTACCGGCGAATATTCCATTGCAAACCATTTGGTTTACCAGCTAAAGGAAGATGTATTGATCTTGGGAAGCTCTAGGGCCTCGCATCATTATAACCCGGCACTCATTGCCCAATCACTTGGCTTAAGCTGTTACAATGGTGGCCGTGATGGACAAGGTATTCTTTATTATGCAGCTATGTTCAAATTGTCGCTAGCGCAACATCGACCTAAGGTGCTTATTCTTGATATGAACAATAGGGATCTCAATTTCGATGCGAGAAAAAGAGATAATCTTTCTTGTCTATTGCCTTATTTGAGCGATTCAAGGTTGATCGACAGTTTTCTGCTTAAAAAAAGTCCGTTTGAACTGCTGAAAGGTCAACTACAGACTTATCGGTATAATGGACAGGTATTCTCCATCATTCAACACAACCTTCTGCCTGGGATATCAAGTGGCGACATTGCGGGTTTTAAACCGATCATTCAAAAAATGGATGTCAGTAAGTTAAATAACAAAGTGAAAAATGCAGAAGTAGAAAAACTTGATGACGATTATATAAACGCTTTTAAAATGATCATCTCGACTTGCAGAAAGAATGGAATTAAATTATATGTATTTGTTTCTCCCCGTTATCTCTCAGCAGCGCCAATGACAATGTCGGTTAAAAAAATCAAGGCCATATGTAAAGACTATCAGGTTGAATTTAATGATTTTACAAATAATGTCGAATTTACAAAAGCGGCCTATTTTGCAGATGTTTCCCATTTGAATGTCGATGGGGCCAATTTATATACCCATGCGGTAGCTGATCTCATTAAAAAGGAAGAAAAAGTAGGTGATCAATTGACATTTCGGTAAAGATGAAGAAGAAAGTTTTCTTTGTGGTCAGTTCACTTGGTGCTGGTGGCTCAGAGCGGGTTTTTTGGTTGTTGGCACAAGGTTTCGATAAGGAGTTGTATGAAGTTTTTATTGTGCACCTCGGGTCAGACAAAACTGCTTTTTCCATAGTTTTAGATCAGGTAACCGTAGTTGACCTAAAGACAGTAAAGGCTTCAAGATCATTTTCGAGTTTCTACAGATTAGTTAAAAAGGAGAAACCATATGCTGTATTTTCCACAGGTGCACACATTAATATTTTGGTAGCGCTGGTTTCCATAATTATATATATACCATATAAAATTGCCCGAGAGTCGAATGTATATGAAGAAATGGCCAATATAAAAGGAAACCATATAGGTTTATGGGGTTTGTTAATGAGTGTTTTTTATCGGGTATTTGATCACGTGGTATGCCAATCCGTAGAGATGAAAATATCCTTTTTAAAAAAGATTAGGTTGCCAGCTAGAAAACTGATCATCATACCTAATCCCGTACTGGAATATTTTCCAGACAAAAGGGTAAAATATACAGATGGCATATATAAGATTTTGATCGTGGCAAGACTGGCACCAGAAAAAGCGCATTTTCGGCTGTTGGACATTATGGCCAAGCTCCCAATGCATTTTTATTTAACCATTGCTGGAGATGGGCCTTGTAGAAAAGAACTGACCCAGCAAATAGAAAAACTAGGTATTGGGCCAAGGGTGATGATGTTGGGCGAGGTAGATTATGTAGAACAGCTTTTGATCTCTCATGATGTATGTGTGCTGACTTCATTGACAGAGGGCTTTCCAAATGCGTTACTGGAAGCAATATCGCACGGTACGCCAGTGGTGGCCTATAAGGTTGGCGGCCTTAGCGATCTGATTATATCTGGTTTTAATGGGTACGTGGTAGAGCAGAACAACGAATTGGCATTTGCCAAACGTTTACAGCAGGCATGTTTGAGTCAATGGGATCATACGGCAATGATCAAAGACATTCAGCATCGTTATGCCTTAAAGAAGATAGCCAATTCCTACCAAGCATTGATTGGATAAAACTTCACTTTTATTAACTCATTTTCTCAACATAAAAACGATGTGTGGAATATATGGATCCTCTATTTATTATGATGATGCCCTCGTTGCTGCTAAACTCAAACGTGTTGAATTTCGCGGACCAGATTTTTCAGGTTTCGAAAGAAACGATGGGGTGGTTTTGGGACATAACCGATTGGCCATCATAGATCTAGATCCCCGTTCTAATCAGCCTTATACTTATAGGCATTTGAAAATTGTGTTCAATGGAGAGATATACAATTATATAGCGATAAGAAATACCCTTATAGGTTTGGGATATGCGTTTGCCACAAGTTCGGATACAGAGGTAATCTGTGCGGCCTATTTAGCCTATGGAGAACAATGCGTTGTTCATTTTAATGGAATGTTTGCTTTTGTGATACATGACTTGCAGGGAAAGAAACTGTTCGGGGCAAGGGACCGCCTAGGCAAAAAACCATTCTATTACCATCATCATAATGGATTTGAGTTTGCCAGTCAGCCTTCACAGATCAAACTGGGGAAAAATATGCAGGTAGACCAAGCTGCAATTGAAGCTTATCTGTTTTGGAACTATATCCCCGATTCGTTATGTATTTACAGGGACATACATAAATTAAATGCCGGACATTCTTTTAGTTATCATTTGCCTTCAGGAACATTAGAAGTTAAAAAGTATTGGGATATAAAATACGATTGGGCCAGTAAATTTACGGGCACATATAGCGAGGCCAAAAGCTATTTATACGAGCTGATCGAAGATTCGCTAAAAATTAGGCTTAATGCCGATGTCCCACTAGGAATTTTTCTTTCTGGAGGTATAGATTCATCGCTGATTACTAGCATGGCCTGTAAACAGCAGTCTAATGTGAAAACTTTTTGTATCAGCTTTGAAGAAAAAGGTTTGGATGAAAGTGCTTATGCACAAAAAGTAGCGCAATACCTGGAAACTGACCATCATACCATCAGCTGTAACTATCAGGATGGCTTAAAACTGATCGAAAACTATAGCCATTACTATGACGAACCTTTTGCTGATCCGAGTGCCATTCCCCTTATGTTGCTTGCTAAATATACAAAGGAACATGTGACGGTGGCTTTAAGTGGCGATGGCGGAGATGAAGGCTTTTTGGGATATAATAGATATGGCTGGATGAAAAAGGCGCAATGGATTTATAGATTTCCTTTGGTGTTAAGAAAAGCATTGTCTTGGTTTATGAACCTGTCGCCAAATTATAAACACAGGTTAATTGCCAACGGCCTGATAGAAACAGATATTGCAAAACTTTATATTAGGTTGTGTACGGGAATGGATAGTTCATGGTTATTAGATCCAAGGCCAGAAGAAAGCCAACAGCATAATTTTATATTGGACCTTAACCATAAACCATTGCTTGAACGAATATCCGACTATGATATCAAGACCTATCTTAATGAAGATATTAATACCAAAGTAGATCGGGCCACTATGAGTTTCATGCTGGAGGCAAGAGCACCGCTAATGGACTACAGGATTATAGAATTTGCCAATAGCTTGCCCACTAAATTTAAAATAGATAGCCTGCACGGAAAAAAGAGGATTTTAAAAGACTTGCTATTTGACCATGTGCCAAGTTCGCTGTTCAATAGACCTAAAGCAGGATTTACACTCCCTATAAAATCATGGCTCAGAACAGAACTGAAAGAATACGTACTGGATATTTTAACCCCATCCAACTTAAAAAATATACCGGGTATTAATCCTGTAAAGGTAAAATACATGATTGATGAGCACTTGGCAAATAGAAATAATTTCAGTAGCCAAATCTGGTCAATGCTCATTTTGAGCAATTGGTTAAACCATGCCAAATAAGATCAACTAAATGAGAAACTATTTAAACAAATTATTTTACACTGATAAGTGGAATATTGGCTATGTACATCAGTCTGCCCAAGATTTTATTGCCCGTAGGCAGCTTGATGATAAAGTAGTATGGTTAAAAGAATCAAAAGCCGATTATGCAGCAGATCCATTTGTTTTTGTACACCGTTCTGAAGTTCATGTTTATTATGAAGAACTGACGGATGTTTTGAGCAAGGGTAGAATCAATGTAATAAGTGGATTAGACTTCTCTACAAAAAAAAGAGTAAAAGGTTTTAAGCCAAAAGATATACACCTTTCCTATCCCTACATTTTCGATGATCAGGAGCATACTTATTGTATACCAGAAACAGGTCAGGCAAAAGAGGTTGCCCTGTATGAAATTGATGCGAACGATCTGAGCAAAATAAAAAAAATGAGGGTATTGCTAAACGGTAAAAGTTATGTAGATACTTCAATTATTTTCTATAAACAGAAATTCTGGTTATTTACAAGTGTAAGTGGAAAACCTAATGTGTTCTACATCTATTATGCCGATAGCTTGGATAATGAGTTTATTTCACATGCACAGAATCCCATAGAAACGGATAATAAAAATTTCAGAAATGCCGGAAACCTATTTATTGTTGGGGACCAGCTTTATAGGCCCACACAGAATATGGAGCTTGTTTATGGTGGATCGGTAGTGATCAATCAAGTAATAGAGCTTTCTGAAACCACTTTTGCCAGCAAGGTATTGTTCGAAGTAAAACCCAAGGCACCATATTCTATTGGTCTGCATAACATTAGTATGCTAGATCATATGATCGTATTTGATGGTAAAAGATCTTTTTTTTCCTCAACAGTGGGCATAAAAAAGATCTTGAAAAAGCTCATCGGAAAAAGCGCCTCAATTTACATAAATGTGAAAGCATTTCTATTCAACTGAACCAAATATCCATTATTGGCTTCGAGGGTGTGGTAAAACCATCCAAGACAAAAGCTATTCTTTTAAAATTATACGCAGATGAAAATTTTAATTACAGGTTGTGCCGGATTTATCGGCTTTCACCTCACCAGACAATTGCTCAATTTTAATTATGAAGTCACCGGTATCGACAATATCAATGATTATTATGATGTTGATCTAAAATATGATCGGCTTGCCGAATTGGGTATAGAACGGAAAAGTGTCATGGCAAATCGATGCCTTAAAAGTCAAAAATATACTGGTCTGGAATTTTATAAAATAGATCTTACGGCACAAGATGAAATTTTTACGCTGTTCAATGAAAAACGCTTCGATTGGGTTTGCCACTTGGCGGCCCAAGCCGGAGTGAGATATAGCATAACTGATCCACAAGCTTATATTGGAGCAAACTTGCAAGGGTTTTTTAACGTGCTTGAAGCCAGTCGAAAGTTTAAGATAAAGCATTTGTTCTACGCAAGTTCATCTAGTGTATATGGTCTCAATACAAACATGCCTTTTTCTACTATCGATAGTACGGACCAACCCGCTTCGCTATATGCGGCCACAAAAAAATGTAATGAACTAATGGCACATTCCTATAGCCATCTATTTGATTTGGGTACAACGGGGATGAGGTTTTTCACTGTATATGGTCCATGGGGTAGACCAGATATGGCCTTGTTTCTTTTTACCAAGGCTATAGTAGAAGGAAAACCAATTCAGGTATTTAACCAAGGACAAATGAAACGTGATTTTACCTATGTAGATGATATTGTGAATGGAATAATGAAGATCATCAATAAAGTAGCCTATAAGTCTGTAATGAAAGAAAATAAACAACAGGGCAAACCACCTTATCATATCTATAATATTGGCAAAGGCTTATCCATTGCTTTGAGTGAGTTCATTTATGAAATAGAAAAAAATCTTGGCACTATAGCCAAGAAGGAATATTTACCCATGCAGGATGGTGATATTGAAATGACCTGGTCTGATATTACGGCCATGAAAAAAGACTTTGGGTACCAACCTTGCACTGGTATTGCCGAAGGGGTTAAAAATTTTGTGGATTGGTACACCATGTACTATGCACAAAGAAAAGAACTTGTCCATTCATAGTTTATTTTTTGGGATGAAAGATAGGTTATTGGTCATCTCGCTCTCTGATCACATGGGGGGTGCAGAGCAATGTTTAAGACTTATTGCTGCCGAGGCTGGTTGTCATTTGATGTTTCTTAAAAGAAGCGGATCAAATTCGATACAGGATATTGATGTGAAAAAAGTGAGCTATATGACTACTCTGCCATTGATCTGTGCATTTGCACTGCTTCCTTTTTGCTTATATAAATACAGAAAACAATTCACCATTATTAGTTCGCACTCTTATTTGAATGCCGTATTGGGTGTTTTAAGACGTATAGGTTATCTAAAGGGAACCTTAATTGCCAGAGAGTCTACCTCTATATTTACGAGATACAAGGGGATAAAGAGAGCAAGCTATAAGCTTGCTTATTGGTTAGGGTATCCAGCTTTGGGTCGAATCATTTGCCAAAGTGAACTTATGTCGGCACAATTGTTAAAGAACAATTCATATTTGTCGTCTGCCAATGTCAAGGTTATACCCAATCCAATAGATTTAGTCAAGGCAAAGAATAATGCCGATTTGGAAAGACCTCATATCACGGATGAGTATATCTGTGCTGCAGGCCGGTTAATTTCCATAAAGGGGTTTGGAATGCTGATTGAGGCTTTTTCACTGTTGGTCATTGAAAGACCTTATATGAAGTTGGTGATATTAGGCTCGGGCCCATCTTATGATCATTTAATTCTGCTCGCAGAACAGTTGGGAATTGCACAGAGCGTATTGTTGCTCGGACATAAAGAAAACCCTTATCCTTACTTTAAATACGCCAGACTTTGTGTAGTGCCCTCCATCATGGAAGGTTTTCCAAATGTGCTATTGCAAATGATGGCGGTCAATCCCAATGTTGTAAGTACTTTATGTGCGGGAGGGATAGCAGAGATCCCACTTATTGTTAAGGTTAAAACCAACGACGTTCAAGATTTATATAAAGGACTTTTAACAGCACTTGGCAATATAACCACGGGCGCCGCTACTGTGCTGGAAAATTACTTGGCCCCACGAAACCCTAAAAGTTACCTGAAAGAGGTATTGGCAGGTTTGGATCTTGAGTAAGGTTTATCATGATATAAAATTACTTAAATATGAAGGATTTACTTCTACTGATCATGACACCAAATATGAGCCTGGAAAAATGGCATAAGGCGGGACTGCTATCTAGAGAGCTTGATATTTATAAAAAGTTATGCCTCAAAACTGGTCTTAGATTGTGTATTTATAGTTATGGCAGAAATGAACAGGCCTTTATAAAGAATAAGGATATCATTCTGTTGCAGATGCCTAAATGGATCCCGCAAAAGATTCCATTTAAGGCCCAAAATCTATTTTATAATCTAGTCTCACCCATTTTCTATTATGGTAAATTTAGAAGAAGCAGGATAGCAAAAACAAATCAATATACAGCTGGCTTTTTTGGCTTATTGTTAAAAATAATTTTTCGTATTCCATTGGTAATCAGAATGGGATATTATCATACACACCTTAAAAAGATAAGTAGGACCTCTCGCTTTTTAGAATATGTCACCTTTCATATCTGTGATTGTATATTGGTGACTTCGCTAGAGGCAAGTTCTTTTATTAGGTATACCTATGGTATAAAAACAGAAAAAATATACGCCTGTTGTAATGCTATAGATCTGGAGCAGTTTAGGCCAATGCAGATATCCAAGGATGTAGATGTATTATTTGTGGGGAGATTGGAAAAAGTTAAAAACATAACATTATTAATATCCTTTCTGCAAATGACCGAACTAAAGGTATTGATTATAGGAGATGGCTCTATGTCTGGTTTAATAAAAGATATTTCGGCATTAAAAAGGAACATCACTTGGATAAAAAGGATTGATAATAAAGACTTGCCCATCTACTATAATCGTTCCAAAGTATATATTCTGATTTCAAGTTTTGAAGGCAACCCTAAAAGCTTATTGGAAGCCATGGCTTGTGGCCTGCCTTGCATTGGTACAAATGTACCTGGCATAAGGGAATGTATAGTGGATGGGGTAACCGGTAATTTGATAAACAATGATTTAACGGCATTGAACAGTCGTATCAACCAAATTTTGGAGAGCCCTAATTATGCAGCAATAATTGGACAAAATGCTCTTTCATGGGTGCTGAAAGAATGTAATATGCATGAAAATATATCCCGCGAATATAACTTCTATCGGCACCTCATTGGCGATGAAGACGATGTACATAGTACTCCAAATTTCATTTAATCATTTAAAACCTAATGGCTATGTTAATTTCTGTAATAATGTCAGTCTATAATGCTGAAAAATATCTTAACGAGGCTATAGATTCTATTTTGGGCCAAACCTATTCTTCGTTTGAGTTTATCATTATAGACGATGGATCAAGTGATGGAAGTGCTGACATCATTCAGCACTATGCCGATAAGGATAGCAGGATTGTTTTTCTGAAAAACATGGTAAACATTGGCCTTCCAAAGTCTCTTAATAAGGGAATACATATGGCTAAAGGCCTATATATCGCACGGCAGGATGCAGATGATAGATCAACGCCTGATCGTTTTGAAAACCAGTTGTACTATGCACTTAAGCATGAAGACATAGATATTATTGGCAGTAACGCTTACATTATTGATGTGAACGGAGATATGGTTTGTGAGAATAGGAGCTTTTCGGACATTAAAGATCACAAGCAAGCACTATTGGACAGAAAGGCCATATTTTATCATGGAAGTGCACTTATCAAAAAGTCTACGCTAATTGAGGTCGGTCTTTATGATAATCGATTCTATTATTCACAGGATGGAGAGCTTTGGCTGAGGTTTTTGGCCAATGGAGCAAAGATACACACCATCGCAGACCCACTCTATCAATATCGGGTACTTCCTATAAAAACGGTTAAAAAATATAATGCCCAAGCCTCTTTTAATGTGGTTAAGCATATGATTTACGTTCATCACTGTAGTGACGCTGAAATTAACCAGAAACTCATCCAGATTGGGAAGGCCATTGCCCAGGTCAAACCACAGCTAGTTGTACCCAATTTTATGGCCATCTATTGGAAATCATTAGCCAATACCGCTTATTTTAATAAGAGTATTTCAAAAATAATTCCCTATAAATATTTAATCAGAGCATATAAAGAGAACCGTTCAAGTATTAGCCGGATACATTTTTTTAAACTGGGGCTGATGTATGTATTGCCAAAATTTATAATCAGAGCAAACCGTGCCAAATGAAGCATAAACTAATGAGAATCACAACGGTCCCCATATCATTATTGGTATTGTTAAAAAATCAGTTGAAGTTTATGGCTAATCATTTTGACGTATTGGCCATTTCATCTGGTGGCGATATGTTGGACCGTGTGGGTATTGAAGCTGCTGTAGATGTACGTAAAGTTCACATGACCAGGAAAATAACGCCATTTACAGATTTGAAGGCCCTTGTCCACCTGGTATTTTTAATGCATATGGAAAAACCCACAATTGTGCATACACATACGCCAAAAGCTGGTCTTTTAGGCATGATGGCGGCAAAAATTGTAGGTGTACCTGTTCGCTTGCATACTGTAGCTGGTTTGCCTCTTTTAGAAAGAAAAGGCTTAATCAAATGGATACTGGTTAAAATGGAGCAACTTACCTGTTATTGTGCTACTGGAGTGTATCCAAATTCTAAGGGCATAATGCAGATCATCCTTAAAAACAAGTTTTGCAAGAAAGGCAAATTAAAAGTAATTGGAGAAGGAAGTACATCGGGCATTGATACCAGTTTTTTTAACCCTAGTCTTTTTGATGGATCAGAAACCACACAAACCTATAGGCAATTTTTGCAGATTGGGGAAGATAATTTTGTTTATTGTTTTATAGGCAGGATGGTGGGGGATAAGGGCATAGCTGAATTGGTGACCGCATTTTGCAACCTGTATCGGCAATTTCCAAACCTGATCCTATTAATGGTAGGACCTTTCGAGCCTGAACTGGATCC
>NZ_JAELTN010000089.1 GCF_016428855.1 Pedobacter sp. ASV28 | reverse complement strand
CCCCCCCCCCCCCCCCCCCCCCCCCCCCCCCCCCCCCCCCCCCCCCCCCCCCCCCCCCCCCCCCCCCCCCCCCCCCCCCCCCTTTTTTAAAGCATAAGACGGCATACGAGATGGTAACGCAGGTCTCGTGGGCTCGGAGATGTGTATAAGAGACAGATATATACACCGCTGGTAAAAGTGTTCACATTTAAACTATTTAGGTATTTACCTTTATATTTTCCTTTGTTTTCTTGATAAATCTTTTGACCTAGCGTATTTAGGATGGTTATAGATACATTGCTCTCTTTTTCTATTTCAAAGGCAATAGTGATATCTTTTATGGTTGGAATTGGGAAAATCTTCAATTTAATCTCATTCTCATTTGTGGGATCAGACAAGAGGAACATGAATTCAGTAGATACCATCGTACAACCAGAAGCAGGAGAGGCTTCTACACGATACTTTCCTCCTTTGGTAGGTTTGTATTTTTGCAAAGTAGCGCCTTCTATCTTTTCACCGTTGATATACCATTGATTTCCTGTGTCAATGTTAGATAAAAGCTCATCGCCATTTCTGGTAATATTAATTTGAGATAAAGGTGCAGCTATTCTTTGCGTAGAAGGACAACCCAATGCTTTTACGGTAATGTCATAGAAATAGTAATAATATGCATAAGGGGTACTTGCGTTGTTCCCAATAATATTAAAGATATCTAATTCAGAGCTGAGGGGATAAATAGATCTTGGTGCAGTACTGTTTCTGAAAATAGTAGCATCATCCTCATAACTTGTATATATACTATAATTGCCAGCTGATGGGAATTTTAAATTGAGCACATAGATTTGTCCTTGATCGCTCAGGTCATCTTCGGTTATGCCTGGAGCAGGGTTTGATCTTGTTGCCGTAACTTTCACTGTAGAACTAGATACTTCTATACCATTATTGTTCACCACATAAAATCGTATAGTTCCAGAATTTCCAATGTATAAACGGGCACTTTCTAAAATAACTGGGGCAAAAGTACGTACGTTAACGCCTATGTTGGTTTGAAGGTATGTACCACTGCCTAGCCTGGTTTCATATTTGTTTTTTGGACCTAAAGAACCTTTATATTCATTTAATCCTGCATAAAAATTCTTATCTGTAGGTTTCTCTGTAGTGCTAATTTCATTTCCATAAGCTATAGGAGCCGCATCGGTCTCATTCTTGTACCAAAATACAGTGCCCTCACCACTGGCAGATAGTGTATATTTTTTACTATTATCACAATAATAAGCAGCGGCATCACCATTAATGTTTGAGGGGAGGCTAAATTGAATATTACGTTTAGTTTCATCATTTGCCACAATTGGATCTGTATTTAATGTAGTTTTGGCACTTATGGCATAAACTTTCCCACTTTCTGCATGATAATAACCTGGAAGTGTAAATTCTCTTTCTTCAGATGGCTTAATGGTATTGCTATAAATACCATTAAATGTGGCAACGGTATTGGTTCCGTCTTTAACGGATACTGTAACAGGGATTGTAGATATGGCTTGGGTGCCAAAATTTCTAATGATTACACTAACAGTTTGTTGAGGATTTGCACAATTGGTTAATGGATCAAGAATAGATGTTATACCTACATCACTAGCTGGGTTGAGGAATTTGATCCTGTAATCTTGGGTTTCCCCTTTGGGATAAGTGCCGCATGAGTTCACGGTATTGGGATCATTGGTTTCGTTAAGCACTACCCTTAATAGGGAAAAATTATTGGTATTAATACTGACAGGAACTGTAATATTAGCGGCGAATATTTCATTCCCATTTATAGTTTGACTCGTGGCTACAAGTTCATTTGTGTCGTTAAAATCACCGTCACTATTCCAATCTATATATACTTTAGCTATTTTGTTAAAATTACCTCCGCAAGAGCCTAAAGCAATATTCAATGGATATGTTTTCCCTTTTTCAAGTTCAATGGTTTTATAGGTAAAGTTATTGTACGAACTACAATTGTTGGTTGGGCTATGGTCAATATTGGCCAATTTAAAATTGGTGATCTTAGAATCGTTGGATGAAAGTGGATTTGAAGCGCAGTAAGCATTTCCCCCCACACCTGTAATAACGATAGAAAAAGCCTGCCCTCCCCTTTGTAGGGTTCCTTTGTGGCTAATGGTAAAAGTATAGGTTTTGCCAGGTACTGCATCTTCTATATAGATCTGCTCAACATTATCTCTAAAATTATCGCCTTTACTCGCAGGTGCACCAGGATTTGATGGGTTTAAGATCCAGGGGAAATAAGTGCTGCTTCCAGCGCTCGCTCTTATGTCTAGATCATTAACTAACCTAAGCGTGCGATTGTTTAGTGCATTTGCTACAGGAATAACGTCAATTTCTGGATCTGTCCAACAGATGGTAGCAATAATAGGACCATCTCCCGAGGCGACTACATTAATTGTTTGGGTCGCTCCCTGTATTAAGGAGAGTTCTGATATTATGCTTTTATGGTCTTTATTTAAGATAGCCTTTGCAGCATTTTCGGTATTCATTAGTCCCCATCCATAAATATAGTCAGGACCAGCATAGGGCCCAGCTTCACTTGCAGTACCTAAGGTTAATGCTTTTAAGGTAGACGATCTCATAAAAGCATTATATTTTTGGTAATAAAGCTCTTGTAACAGTACCAAAGAGCCCGTTACGCTGGGCGCTGACATGGAAGTTCCAGAATAGGTGGTGTAGGCATTTGGACCGGCATTACTGGTAGAAGTTACATCTACCCCATCAGCAGAAATATCGGGCTTTATTCTTCCATCGTCTGTAGGTCCCCAAGCGCTGAATGAGGAAATTGTAATATCACTTGGGGTAACGGTACCATAGGGCAATGGGTTTACTGCTGCTACGGTCATAATATTCTTTGCCACAGAATAAGTGCCTAAAATATCATAGCCATCATTGCTGGAGATCCCTTCAGGACGTGCTCCTGCATTTACTAAACTTCCGCTTGTATTGAACCTATAATAAGTTTGTCCTACAGCAGGCCCATTACTCGACCTATAGTTTCCCGCAGACTTTACAGGCAGATAGTACGGTGCGTTGTAACAGATCCGATCCCATTCTTGGGCATCACTGCTATAATAGCCAAACTTGTAATCCTCATTTTCTCCTGCCTGGCCTCTAAATTCCCATCTGCTAGGTGTCGTACCTGTATTTTCATACCATCCAGCAATAGAACCATAAGAGTGATTGGATAATAAAAGAGAAGCCGCATAATTGGACATTTCAGCATTGTCGTTGTTAAAGTCAAAGGACAGCAGTTTTGGTAAGCCATAAGCCATCCCCCGGGCATTTTGGTAATTACCCATGGCCGCAATGGTGCCTGCCACGTGGGTAGCATGGGTAGAGGTAGTGGTCACCCCATCTTTTATTTCAACTTTTTGGTTAGGGAACTCTACGTGGGAAGTTAAAACTGCGCCTCCATCCCAAATGGCAACCTTATCATTGGGCATAGTGCTTCCATTTAGATTTAATCCTAATGAACCTCCTGTATAAAGTTTGTTGGTATTGATCGTAGCGGCAGAAATGATGTTGTTCTCTGTAATTTTATAGAGGGGCATGCCTAAATCATCTACGCCATATAGCGCGAATACTTTACCATCTTTGGTAAGACCAAATGTTTCCCAACCTTTTTCTTGAGCCAGTGCAAGTGCTTTTGTACGCTTATTGGTCTCTGTTTTTTCTAATTGAATAGCGTTTTCCTTTAAAAAGGCTACATTCGTTTGGTTAACCTGAGCATAAATCTTAATAGATGAAAAAGATAAGATGATAAGGCATTTGAATACAAAAGTGTACTTTTTAAAGCTATTTAGCATATTTTTAATAAATCTAAATAAATGATTAATTTAAGGCGCAATTTTAAGCATAATTAGCATGAATTACATTAAAAAAATAGCATTTTTATGCTTGGCTATACTATTTATGAGTTGTGCATTACAAAATGAAGCTAAGCCTAAAATCAATCAAGGAATTTATGGAAATGTACGTTGGTTGGCAGGGAATCAGATGCCTTCTCCTGATGAACCAAGAAACAGCGGGGCAACTGTACAAAGAAAGATAAGCATCTATGAAGTAACCAGTTTTAAACAAGCAATAGGTATGGCGCCATTGTTTACAGAGATTAAAACGAAGTTGGTGAAGACCATTATTTCAAATAAAAAAGGATACTATGAAGCGAGCTTAGCACCTGGATTTTATTCTATTTTTACACAAGAACCAGAAGGAGGTTATTTTGCCAATACTTTTAATGGAGAAGGGCAAATAGCCGTAGTAGAGGTAAAAAAAGGAGAAGTATTTAGATTTGATATTAATATTAATTATAAAGCCGCATATTAATCAATACCTTAATGTTCATTTTTAAATTCAAGGGAGTTAAATACTTTCTGAAAAATTAATTATGGAGTTTGTAATAAATTGAAATATAGGGGTGTAAAAGATAATTTGCTGAAAAAAAATTCTTTTTTACGCTAAAAACTGGTATAATTGCAATATATTAATGGGGTTTAAAAGGTACTCGTTTATTAAAGCAAAAAATTTAATTAGGCATTTGTGAGGTATAGCGTAATAAAGACAATCTATAGAACGTTTTTTTTAGTTGGTTTAGCATTTTTTTATAATACTTCTGTAATTGCTCAGGATCCAGATCCTGATCCAGGTTGCCCGCCGCCATGCCAGGATCCTGATCTACCTATTGATGGAGGGGCTAGTATTCTTATTGCAGCAGGTGTGGCCTATGGCTTAAAGAAGGTACACGATAAGCGTAAGCAAAGTAGAAAAGAAGAACTTCAATAAGCTTATCTTTTAATTTGCCTCCTCTAGAATACCTTCCCTTTTTAGGATGTATTCAAAAATTCCCTCAATAGGTTTCTGTAGTGTTTTACCTATCTTAAGTTGGTTTTCTGCAAAAACTGCCCTTAGCTCTTCTTGGTAGTAATAACTAATCGATCCCACAAAGTTACATTCAAGGGTTTTATAGTTTTTATAACTTTTTACATTGGTATCAATAAATTCTTGAAAACCATCTCTTAATATTTTCTGTATAAATGGATGCTGCTTATGGCGAACCATAAATCTGCTAAAGCTGGCAAGGTAAGAGTTGGGAAATGGTTTTTGGTAGATGTTTTCTACCACTATATCTCTATTTACCTCAAAAGTTTCGACAAATAGCTCCCTTAAATCTGTGGGCATAGTCTTGTATAGATAGGAGGTCAATACTTTACGCCCAAAATAGGTGCCAGAACCCTCATCACCCAAAATATAGCCAAGACCATGTCTACCACTGAATACATTTACACCGTCATAGTAAGCAATGTTTGAGCCGGTACCCAAAATGCAGGCAAGACCTTTTTTGTCGCCACATGTAGCATAAGCAGAACCCATTAAATCATGATCTACACTGATATAGGCATTTTTAAAGAAGGCAGATAAGCCATTGGAAATGATCTCATTTTTATCGGGAGTAGAACAACCTGCGCCAAAAAAGTAGACTTCCTTAACAACACTAGCATGGGCTGCCAAGTCTTTGTTTTTAGAAAGAATTCTGACTACGTCCTGTGCATTAACAAAATAAGGGTTAATGCCTTGTGTACTGAAAGAAAGTGTTTGGTTTATACCATGTGCCATCCAATCAGTTTTGGATGATCCGCTATCTGCAACTAAAATCATGCACTAAAATAAAAAATTATTGCAAATTTAATGTCCCGCTGATCTGTTTTAGATAAATTTCTGCCAATTTAGCCTGATATTTCATTTCGAGGTACCTGTTATTGGCGTCAATGGCATTTTTTTGTGCTTCCCTTAATTCTAATGGAGTAATACTTCCCAAACGATATTTTTCTAAGGTAATATCTAAATTTTGGTTGGCAATTTCGATATTTCCTCTTTCTAATTTTGCCAGTTCTATGAATGTGGTATAATTTTGATAGTCGTTGGTGAGCTGTGCGATCAAATTTTGCTTTGTTTTGTCGAGTTGTAAATTAGCAGAGCTGATGTTGATTTTTGCATTTCTCTCATTTTGACGCTGTAAAAAACCATTGAAAATATTGATGCTTGCCGTAAGGCCATAACTGAAGCCATGTGCTCTGAATTGGGTATTGAAGCCCGTAGGAGAGGAACTTTTATTAAAATCATAGCCACTGTTTACACTAATTTGCGGATATCGATTACCTTGTACCTGCTTGAGGGTCAGCTCGGCTATTTTTTTATCTAAAATGGCATTTTGAAGGGCAGGATTTAATAGCTCTGCTTGTGAGACTAGATCTGTATAAATTAGATTATTTTCAATCTCAAAATCATTTTCTACCGAAAAATTCAGGTTTAGATCCCTGGCCAATAACTGATTGAGTACTACCCTATAATTGTTAAGGAGGCTTTTCTGTTGAAGGTAGGTAGAAGTATCGCTATTATAATCTACCTGAGCGGCAAGCACATCTAATTTGGAACCACGACCAATCTTTAGCTTATTATCGCTGATTCTTAAACGCAGATTTGAAATGTTGATCGTACTATCTGCGGCGGCAACAAGTTGTTGCTGCTTGGATAAGTTATAATAGGCCGTAAGCACATCCGTAATAGTCGTCAAAATTTGCAAAGTGGCACTTTTTTCGCCCTGTTTTTCTAAGGCTTTAAGTCTTTCGTAATTGGCGAACATACTAAACCCATCAAAAATGGTCCAATCTAAGCCAATGCCATAACCTAAGTTGCTGTTTCTGGCACCATTTATTATGCGTTGGGTACCACTAGCTTGGGTTTGAACAGTATTTTGTCTACTGCCGCCAGTATTAAAACTTCCGGCAACAACAGGTAGCATGCCAGCATTACCCAAATTTGCATTGTTCTTGGCAACTGCTACATCGTTCTTAATGAGTTTAATG
This sequence comes from Pedobacter sp. ASV28, assembly GCF_016428855.1. Lineage (GTDB taxonomy): Bacteria > Bacteroidota > Bacteroidia > Sphingobacteriales > Sphingobacteriaceae > Pedobacter. The sequence goes on along the minus strand of NZ_JAELTN010000089.1, from coordinate 8,777 downwards.
TCATAGTTGTTCTTAAGCGCAATAGATATTGCTTCCTGCAAAGTTAATTTCTCTTGTGCATGAGAGTTTGATGCACTGAATAAAAATGCAACAATTATGGTGTATATATAATGCTTGATATCCATGTGGTTAATCCATTAACTTTTTTGAGCGGTTTCATCGGCCAATGCCGCTTCCAATGATCTTTTTAGGTCCGTATTTTCTTTATATTCCTTAGACCATAGGGAGTATATAGCTGGAATAACAAACAGTGTTAAGATTAATGAAAATAGCGTACCTCCAATAATTACCGTACCCATGCTCATTCTGCTTTTTGCAGCAGCCCCTAATGCCATGGCTATGGGTAGTGCACCAATGGCAATGGCCAAACTGGTCATTAAAATAGGACGTAGCCTAGAAACTGCCGACTCTCTAATGGCATCGTGTACAGAATGTCCTTGTTCTTTTAATTGATTAGCAAATTCTACGATTAAAATTCCATTCTTGGTTACCAGTCCAATTAGCATAATGGTGCCAATTTGACTAAAAATGTTCCAACTCTGGCCACATAGCCATAAGGATAGAAATGCACCAGCTACCGCCATTGGAACAGTAAGTATAATAATAATTGGATCCTTAAAGCTTTCAAATTGTGCAGCAAGAATAAGATAAACCAGTAACAAGGCTAGACTAAAAGCAAACAGCGTATTGGACGAGCTTTCTTTAAAATCTCTTGATTCTCCACTTAAGTCTGTAGTAAAACTTTCATCCAATACCTTTTTGGCAATATTGTCCATTGCTTCAATACCATCGCCTATGCTTTTTCCTGGGGCCAATCCGGCAGAAACAGTAGCAGAAATGAATCGATTGTTGCGATATAGTTGTGGCGGGCTGCTTTCTTCCCTGGTGCTGACCAGATTATCCAATTGTATCAATTGGCCTTTGTTATTGCGTACATAAACTGAGCTTAAATCTAAAGGATCTTTTCTATTGCTCACATCAAATTGGCCAATGACCTGATATTGCTTCCCGTTCATAAAGAAATAAGAGAAGCGCTGTCCACTTAATCCCAATTGTAAAGTCTGGGCAATGTCTACAATAGAAACACCAAGGTTCTTGGCTTTGTCCCTGTCAATGGTGAGGTTGATTTCAGGTTTGTTAAACTTTAAGTTAACATCTGAAGTAGTGAACGTGGGATTTTGCGCCACCTCTTCCATAAAGATCGGTACTTTTTCACGAAGCTTTTCGAAATTTTGTGCCTGTATAATATAACTTATGGGCAAGCCACCTCTTCTCCCTACAGAAATGGTGGGCTGTTGCGTTACGGTGACCTTTCCCTCAGTATATTTTTTGGTTATTTTAGTAAGGTTATCGGCAATCTCCTTTTGGCTTCTTTCACGCTTGTCAGGATCTATTAGCCCCATTCTTACAAATCCAGAATTCGTGGAGCCGGCACCTCCAAATCCAGGAGAGGTAATGGTAATATTCACGTTTTTTTCTGGTACAGAATCTAAGACCATTTGGTTGATCTTCATAATAAACCTATCGGTATAGGCAAAAGAAGAGCCTTCAGGAGTGCTTACACTCATGTTAATGGCACTTCTATCGTCGTAAGGAGCAGTTTCTTTGGGCAAGATATTCCAAAAAAGAGCGATTAAGCCTGCACAAACCAGAATGATAGGGGCGGCCAACCACCTGCGGTTTAAAAACTTATTTAGATTTGTCTTATAGCTTTCATTCAGTTTAACGAAATAAGGCTCTGTTAAGTTATAAAATTTGGAAGGTTTGTGCCCTCCTTTTTTCATGAGGTAAGCATTAAGCATTGGAGTGAGCGTTAAAGAAACAAATGCGGATATGAGTACCGCCGCTCCAATTACTACTCCAAATTCTCTAAATAACCTTCCAACAAATCCCTGTAGAAATATAACGGGTAAAAATACAGCTGCTAAGGTTATTGAAATAGAAATTACGGCAAAGAAAATTTCATTTGAACCTTTGATGGCAGCTTCTATGGGAGATAGTCCTTCTTCTACTTTTTTAAAGATGTTTTCTGTAACCACAATACCATCGTCAACCACAAGGCCTGTTGCCAATACGATAGCCAATAGGGTGAGTACATTAATGGAAAAGCCAAAAATGTACATGATAAAAAAAGTAGCGACCAATGATACCGGAATATCGATCAAAGGTCTAAAGGCAATTCCCCAATCCCTAAAGAAGAGATAGATGATGAGAATTACCAAAACCAAAGAGATTAGAATGGTTTCAGCCACCTCGGTTACCGATCTTTTAATGAATTGGGTAGTGTCTAACGATACTTTGAGCTTAATATCACTAGGCATGTCGGCTTGAAGCTTGTCAAATCTTTTATAGAACTCTTTGCTGATGTCAAGATAATTGGCGCCTGGTTGAGGGATAATGCCAATGGCAACCATTGGTTTTCCCGATTCCCTGAGTACAGTTTCTTCATTTTCCGATCCAATTTCAGCAAAGGCAACATCCTGCAGTTTAACTACATTGTTGCTGTCATTTTTGATGATCAGGTTATTGAATTCATTGGCATTTGTCAGCTTTCCCAAAGTTTTTACCGTCAGCTCGGTAGTAGCACCAGTGAGTTTTCCAGAAGGTAGTTCTACATTTTCTTTATCTAAGGCCGATACAATATCTTGAGAAGTTAGGCCATAGGAAGCTAGCCGGGTAGGGTCGATACGGATACGCATGGCATATCTTCTTTGCCCTTGTATCTGCATGCTGCTTACCCCTGGAATAGTCTGTATCCTGTCGGCAATAACGTTTTCGGCAAAATCACTTAAATCGGTGACACTCCTCTTATCACTTTGTATGGTCATAGAGATAATCGCATCCGAATTGGCATCAGCCTTGCTTACGGTTGGTAAACCATCGATGTCCTTAGGCAGGTTACGTGCAGCTTGAGAAACCTTATCTCTTACATCATTGGCCGCTTCGTCAATATCTTTCCCTAAATTAAACTCTACGGTAATGTTGCTTGTCCCTTGATTGCTCGAAGAAGTAATATTTCTAATGCCGTCAATAGAATTGATAGACTTTTCTAAAGGTTCGGTAATTTGCGATTCTATGATGTCAGAATTTGCCCCTGGATAAGAAGTGCGCACTGATATAATGGTCGGATCGATAGAAGGATATTCCCTAACGCCCAAAAAATTATAGCCGATTATTCCAAAAAGAATAATGACGAGGTTCATTACAATAGCCAGAACTGGCCTTTTTATACTAGTGGTCGAGATACTCATAAATACTAGTTTTTGGCTATTTTCACTTTAACTTCAGCTTCGGGTTTCAGTGCCATGGCTCCGGTAGTGAGTACGGTATCTCCTATACTAAGTCCAGATAGAATTAAGATTTTTTCCGCTGTCCTTGTTCCCGTCTCTATAGGTACTTGTTGGGCTTTTCCATTTTTTGAGATATAAACCACTTTACCTTTTAGTACCGGTATTACGGCTTCTGTAGGGATAAGAAGGGCATCATTAATAGTCGTTAATGCTAGCTTGATTTTGGCAAAAGATCCGGGTAATAATTCTCCACTTGCATTTTCGGCCAATGCCTTCAACTGGAGGGTTCGTGTTTGTTGGTTAATGCCTGGTTCAATGGCGAATATATTGCCCTTATAGGTTTTGTTACTGCCATCTACATTGAATGAAATGCTGCTATTGTGCTTAATTTGAGAAACATATTTCTCGGGTACCGAAAAACTGATCTTTATAGGATTGGTGCTCAGTAGGTTTGCAATGGTGGCATTAGGCGTTAGATATTCTCCAACAGAAATGGAACGTAAACCCACCTTGCCACTGAATGGAGCTATAATAGTAGTTTTAGCTAATTGTGCCCTAATAAGCTGGACTTGTGATTTTAGGGTTTGAAGTTCGGCTAAGGAAGTATCATATTCCTCTTGGCTAATTGCCCCTTTCTGTAAAAGCTGTTTAGCCCTGTTCTCATTGGAGGCAGAAAGATTTTCTTTGGTAATTGCTTCTTTCAGTTGTGCTTGAATATCCCTGTCGTTAATCTTTACCAATAAGGCCCCCTTGCTAACATTGCTCCCCTCTTTAAAAAATATACCAGTTACCAATCCGGAAACTTCGCTTCTCAAAGTAATTGATTCATTGGCCTCTATACTGCCCGTAATTTCTAGGTTGCTGGAAAAATTAGAGCTTTTTACAATGATCCCGTCTACATTTAAAGCAGATCCACCTTTGCCTTTGGAACCCTTGCCCGCACCTCCTGCGTCTAATTTCTTGTTCTCAGTTATTCTATGGTACACTAAATAGCCGAGGCCTATGGCCAAAATAAGGTAGATTATATATCTTTTTTTCATGAAAAAAATTAAAATAACAGCGTTTGTTTTATAAATGGTTTATGAAAATAACAAAAATCAATACACACAAAAATATCTAATTGTTTCACCAATAATTAGATGTACTAACTATGTTACAGCCTAATGCTTAGTTTAACATTGAGGAAAGTGGTTTTTAATTATATTTTTGTGCAAAATGATTGCAGATTTTTATGAAAAAGTTAATATTAGGAGTAGCATTATTGCTTACAGTTACAATGGCGGCTAAATCACAAGTGAAAATAGATTTTGAAATTTCTTTTAAGGAGCCTCAGGCACATTATGCAGAAGTAGAAATGAATATGGTTGGCATCAATGCCAAAGATTATGTGGATCTGAAAATGCCCGTATGGACCCCTGGTTCTTATTTGGTACGTGAGTTCGCTAAAAATGTAGAGGCATTTTCAGCAACTGCAAATGGAAAACCAGTTAAGACTGAAAAAGTAAATAAGAATACCTGGAGGGTGCATAACGTAAAGGCAAACAGCCTAAAAGTGAATTATAGGGTTTATGCCTTTGAAATATCGGTACGAACAGCATTTATAGATGAATCACATGCATTTTTGTCTTCTGCTGGTATATTTATGTATCCTGAAGGGATGTTGAAAAGCCCAAGTACAGTTAAAATTATTCCTTATGGTAAATGGAATAAGGTAAGTACAGGGCTAGAGCCGGTATCTGGTCAGAAATTTACCTATAGGGCTTCAGATTTTGATATCTTGTTTGATAGTCCGATAGAAGTTGGCAACCAGGATATTTTTGATTTTACAGCAGCAGGTGTAAAGCATGAGGTGGCGATGTACGGTGGTGGAAACTATGATAAAGAACGTTTAAAGGTAGATATGGCCAAAATAATAGAACAGGCTACTGCCATTTTTGGTGAAAATCCCAATAAGCACTATACTTTTATTGTGCATAACTATGCGCAGGCTGGTGGTGGATTGGAACACTTGAATTCAACAGTTTTGGGTGCATCAAGAAATGCCTATGGAACTGAAAAAGGATATAAAGCTTTTCTTTCATTGGTAGCGCATGAATATTTTCATTTATGGAATGTTAAAAGATTACGTCCAATTGCTTTAGGGCCATTTGACTATAATAATGAAAACTATACTACCAATCTTTGGACTGCTGAAGGTTTTACTTCTTATTATGAAAACAAGCTTTTGATTCGTGCTGGTGTTACCAATGAAGTGGCATGTATAACCGATTTACTCGGGGGGATAGGTACGGTTATGAATACCCCTGGTGCAAAGGTACAGTCGGCATCTTCTTCTAGTTTCGATGCATGGATTATAGGATATAGACCAAATGAAAACTCAAAAAATAGTGCAATCTCTTATTATAGTAAGGGAGAGGTGATCGGACTTTTAATGGATTTGGAAATTGCGAATGCGACCAAGGGTAACAAGAGTTTGGACGATGTGATGAAGGCAATGTACCTAGAGGGTAAAACATTGAAGAGAGGCTACACAGATGCTGAATTTAAAGCAATGGTTGAAAAGATCAGCGGAATTAGCTTTACCAAGTTTTGGGCCAAGTATATTGATGGAACGGATGATATTGAGTATGCCAAATATTTTGCTTATGCGGGTATTGATGTGCTTGCCGAAAATGCTACACCCAATAAACCCTACACTGGTGCTGCATTGACCGCAGCTAAAAGCGTTACGGTTTCTTCAGTAAGAAGAAATTCTCCGGCATGGGTAGAAGGACTAAATGTAAATGATGAAATTTTAGCTGTCGATGGTAGCAGTATAGGTGACGAAATGAAAAATGTGAAATTGCCAAACCCTGCTTTAACCTTGGAAACACTACCTGCCCTAGGTAAAAAACAGATAGGAGAAGTGTTAGTGTTGAAGGTGAAAAGAGATGGATTGGAAAGGGAAATTTCATTGACCTTGAAGGAAAATCCAAATATTCGCTTAAAATCAACGATAAATGAAGTGGCCACACCACTGCAACTAGCTGTTAGAAAAAGATGGCTAGGTATTTAGGAACAAAAAAAGGCAGCCTTAGGCTGCCTTTTTTTGTTCTGATTGTAGAGCTGGTTTAGAAAGTGAATCTAAATCCAAATCCAAATCTTCCTGCTTCAAAATCTGAATTGTCTCCTATCCAAGCAGTAGGTCTCCAGTCAAAACCCGCTTGTATCGGTGCTCCCGGGATTTTAAAGTCTAAACCTGCTTGAGGAATTAATAAGAAATTGGTGTGGCTATATCCTCCGGCACTAAAAAAGTTTAAACCCGGACCTCCACCTACATACCATTTAAGGCCAGATGCTCCATTGATGGCTCTATGGTATTGATAGAAAGCTTGTACTCGGGTACTGTTGCCCCCAAATAAGATTTCTGCTTGACCAGCACCATTAGCATTAAAAAAATGTTTAATAGAAGGACCTGCTAGTGTGGCACCGTTTCCAAAATCAAGACCCAAACCTAAGGCGGTCTTATAACCTTGTGCATTTGCATTAGATAGATTCACGGTAAATAATGCAACGCCTGCAATAATTGTAAAAATTAACTTTTTCATATAATAAAAATTGATGTTTTATATAAGCACTCCCTAACAACTTTTGTGCCTTTTCTGCCAAAGTCTCAACAAAGCAGCTGTTTTTTTGTTTTAAAAATAGAAGGAACAATGTGAAAATAATTATGCTTGCATAATATAAACTTCAATTAAAAATTATTAATTTAGATACTAATTATAACCTAAAAGGTTGTTTTTCATTGTTACAGCCAATATAAATCAAATCGTATGTCAGCTTCAGTTACACGAGTATTCGATCTATTAAAGTATAATCTCGAAAATTTTTCCAAGCCAGAATTTATTAGTGGCAAAATCAATGGAAAGTGGTATAAATATAGTACAGTAGAGTTTTGCGAATTAACGGATCATTTAAGTAAAGGCCTTACCACTTTAAATGTTGGTAAGGGCGACAGGATAGCGGTGATGTCTCCAAATAGACCGGAATGGAATATCTGTGACTATGCGATCATGCAGTTGGGTGCTTATCAAATTCCACTGTATCCAACACTTGCTGAACATGATATCAAGTTTATTATAGAGAATGCAGAAATTACCATTGTATTTGTTGCTGATGAACAGTTGTATGAAAAAATCAGAAAAGTATGTGCCGAAATTCAGCATGAAGTAAAAATTTATACCTATAATCAGGTGAATGGAGCAAATCATTGGCAAGAATTGGTAGCTATTGGGAAAAATGTGACTAATGTTGATTTGGAAGAGTACAGGAAAGCTGTTCTGCCGGAAGATGTGCTGACCATTATTTATACTTCTGGAACTACGGGCACACCCAAAGGCGTGATGCTTACACACGATAATCTGGTACAGAATTTTAAAAAATCGGCAGTTCTATTACCTGTCGAGGTGCATAGTGCGCTTAGTTTCCTACCGCTTTCCCACATTTTTGAAAGGATGATCTCTTATCTATACGCTTACCTGAATATATCGGTTTATTATGCCGAAAGTATGGATACAATTGTTGCTGATATACAATTTGTGAAACCTAGTGGTTTTTCAACGGTCCCTAGGCTGTTGGAAAAAGTCTATGATAAAATAGTGGAGAAAGGGAAGGCATTGACTGGCCTAAAAAAGGGCATATTTTTCTGGTCTTTAGCATTGGCAGAAAAATATGATGTGCACAAGAGCTGGTGGTACCATATACAATTATGGATAGCAAGAAAGCTCGTTTTTAAAAAATGGCAGGAGGCTTTGGGAGGAGAGATCAAAGTGATTATTTCTGGAGGAGCGGCACTGAATCCTCGTTTGGCAAGGGTATTCTGGGCTGCAGGATTGCCAGTTTTTGAAGGATATGGATTAACGGAAACCTCGCCAGTCATATCTGTTAATCATTTTGATGCCATTATGTTTGGCACGGTAGGCAAGCCAATTGAAGGCGTAGAAGTGAAAATAGCTGAAGATGGAGAGATTTTGACAAGGGGACATAACTTAATGAAAGGCTATTACAACAGGCCAGATTTAACGAGTGAAACCATTGATAAAGAAGGATGGTTCCATACAGGAGATATTGGAGAGCTGATTGATGGTTACCTGAAAATCACAGATAGGAAAAAAGAGATGTTTAAAACTGCAGGAGGAAAATATGTTGCCCCGCAGATGGTTGAAAATAAGATTAAGGAAGCCCCACTTATTGAACAGATTATGGTATTGGGCGAAAACAGAAAGTTTCCTTCTGCCTTGGTTGTGCCAAATTTTGAAGTGCTCAAGAGTTGGTGTGCGATTAAAGGAATTGAATATGGCAGTAATGAGACCATAATTGAAAATAAGGAAGTACAAGAAAAGCTGTCTCTTATACACATCTCCGAGCCCACGAGACCTGCGTTACCATCTCGTTTGGCGTGGTGTGGGTGGAGTGGGGGGGGGGGGGGGGGGGGGGGGGGGGGGGGGG
>NZ_JAELTN010000088.1 GCF_016428855.1 Pedobacter sp. ASV28 | reverse complement strand
TTTTCAAGCCTAAGACGGAATACGAGATGGTAACGCAGGTCTCGTGGGCTCGGAGATGTGTATAAGAGACAGATGTATAACCATTGACGCTTAAAAGAATCATTAAATTTCGCCCCTCTTAGCAAATGTGTCTTTGATTATTGTTTTGTGATCTTAAACTCTGTTCTTCTGTTCAACTGGTGCTCTGCTTCCGAACATTTTACACCATTAGCGCACTTATTCAACAGTCTACTTTCTCCATAACCTTTAGCTGTGATCCTGTTTTTATCAATGCCACGATCAATGATATATTGAACAGCAGAATTTGCTCTACTTTGCGATAACCATTGATTATATTGATCGTTACCTCTGCTATCGGTATGCGAACCTAATTCAATCCAAATTGTTGGATTATCCTTTAAGATTTTAACCAGTTTATCTAATTCTATAGCAGCATCGGGCCTGATATTCGATTGATCAAAATCATAATAAATATTCTCAATCTTTATTGCTTTTTCGAGTTCAATTTTCTCCAAATAAAGGTTCTTTTTGATTTCAGTAGAGACCGCTAAATTGTTTGTTGTAAATGCTTCAACATCCGTCGCCCTATAATTAGTTTTCTCCCCCATTAAATTATAATCAGACTCCCTTTCAAGGTTAAACCTGAAACTGCCACTTTCATCAGTTTGCACCTTCAAGGTTTGTCCGTTAATTTTAGAAAGCGTGACAATGGCATTTACTAATGGCTGATTACTCTTTTTGTCGAACACCTTGCCTATCAATCTGATACCTAAGATTCGGTCCTCTGTAAAACTATAGATATCGTCACTTCCGACTCCATCTATTCTATTTGAAGTAAAATATCCACTTAATGGCGAAGTTTTCAAATAGGTAAAATCATCTTGTGGAGAGTTTGTTGGATAACCCAGATTTTTTGGCTCGGTAATTTTCCCGTTGATTATTTTGGCTTTGAAAACATCCAAGCCACCCATTCCTACCCGGCCGTCAGAACTAAAATAAATATTATTCTCAGAATCAAATACAGGCGAGCGTTCATTTCCTTCTGTATTAATCTCTCTTAAATTTACAGGCAGCCCCCAATCGTTTTTTTCAGTACGTCGACTTACATAAATATCTGTTCCGCCCAATCCTTTTGGCATATTTGAGACAAAATAAATGCTATTACCATCAGCAGAGATAAAAGGATCACCTACAGAATAATCGTCTACTTTGTTGTATTTGAAAGGAACAGGGGATGCCCATTTACCATCTGCATCTTTTTTACTCGAATAAATTTCAACATTAACTGTCGCCAGCTTTCCTTTAACATAGAGTGGCTTTTTTGGTATTTTAGTTAATGTAAAAAACATTTCATTTCCATCTCTGGTAAAACTTGCTGGCCCCACATGGTAATCTGAATGTATACTGAAATTAAAAATACTATCCTGATCTTTATCTTTTCTATAGAGCTTTAGATAATGATTTCCTGTCCAGCCATAAATCAAACGATCTGGTTTTTTAGCGCCATCAAATTTTAAGAATGGCCTGTTTCCAGATGCTTTATCTTTTGAAGTATTTCCACGATCTGATGAGAAAATTAGGTTATTTTCGTAAACAGTGGCGCCCCAGTCTGATTGTGGGCTGTTTAATTTTTTCTCATTTACAATTGCTATTGCCGTTGGGTTTTTCATCCAAAATCTGGCAGAATCACAACTCAACAGCCAAAGATTTTGCTGCTTTGCATCAACATTTTTATTTAATCCAATATACTTTTGGTACTGCGACTTTGCTTCTGCATATTTAGAATTTTGTTGCAATGCTTTAGCATATTGCAATATGTTTTCAGGATCGGTTTTTACCATTCCAGCAGCTATTGCATACCAGCTTTCTGTTTGTTTATAATCGTTTTGATACCTGTAGGCTTGAGCAAGTCTTTCTGCCGCATGAAGTGTTGGTTTCTTTTTATAGGCCTGCTCATATAAATCAATAGCTTTACTAAAATTATAAAGATCATATTGTTTATCAGCTTCGAGCAATACATATTGTGCAAGCACCTTACTTTGATATGAAAATAATATGGTGGCAAAAAGAATTAATCTGTTTATATATTTTTTCATGCTTTCTTTATTGATTTAAATGCATATCGTCGATTAAAAATATCTCGGCGTAAGCATTCTCACATTTTTTCTATTGAATAAATAACTGATTGAAATTTCGTGTGTACCACCGCTATATCCTTGAAGAGGGCCAATGGAAAAATCATAAGCATAGCCAATCCTAATGTTTTCGGTTGGTAAAAATTGTACAGCTGCAACTGCCGAATTCAATTGACTTAAGTCTTTTTGAAGATAATTTTTATCATAAAGTTTTACACCTGTTCGATATGAACCACCTACCCAGAATTTACTCGCGAAAATTATAAAAGCGTTCAAATCTAAGCTCGTTGGCCCACCACGGTCATCCTTTAACAAGAAAGATGGTTTTAATAAAATGTCTTGATTTAATGGCATTAACAAGCCTGCTGTTAAATAATAATGTGGTTTTGGTTGCGCAATAAAGGCATACCTATCAATGTTGATATATTGAGAAATTAAATTATCTGCCGATAAACCTGCATAAAAACGATCATTTGAAAAGTAAACACCAACCCTTGCATCAGGTATAATTGTACTTTGTACGCCTGCCGGCTGATAAAGTTCAGGATTGTTAGGATTTAACTTTGCACCATCAATACCCAACTGTACCGCTCCTACCCCTAAACCAAATGCCAACCTTGCAGAACCATCGTCATTCATCCTTATTCTGTAAGCGTAATTTCCATAAACAGATTCATTGCGTTGGGCGCCTAAACGATCGCTTGAGATTTGTAACGCAAGCCCAACATTTCCGTCATTTGCAATAGCATCAACAGCTATGGACATGGTTTTTGGTGCGCCAGTAATCCCGGTCCACTGGTTACGGTAAAACGCATGAACATTTAATTGCTCTTTATATCCGGCATAAGCTGGGTTAATATAAATCCCATTGAACATATACTGACTGAACTGTGCATCCTGTTGGGCTTTGACCATACTGGATAAGAAAAGTAGCAAGCTTAGTATCTGTAATATTCTTTTCATGTTTTCAATTGTGTTATTGTGATTTAATCCATCAAATAACTTAAATAGAATAAGCCTTTGAATACCTGGCAGGTTTATTATTTAAATGCTCTAATTAGGGTAATATATCCTTTAAACACCTGCCATTCACTTCTAGAGGCTTCTTTAACGCGAAGGACATAATAGTAGGTTCCTTCATTTAGGCCATCTCCCGTCCAGTCATTTCGATAGTTATCTGATTTATATACTTGATTACCCCAACGATTTACGATCATCAGATCATTTTCAGCAAATAACTCTAACCCTTTTATCTCAAAAGTATCGTTGTTACCGTCGCCGTTTGGTGTAAAAAGGTTTGGAATAAATAATGATGAACCAGAAACAGCAAGTTTGGTATAGAAACCTCCATTTGCTGCCATATCTGTAGAAAGCATAATGTTATCTCGGGTATGCACACCGGCCGACGGATTGGTTCCTTTTAAAATATCCCATCTATCTGCACTTATATATCTGGCAATCGCAGCGTTTTCATCTTTAAAAAGATTTCCATTGGTGAAACTGTTATGTTGCAAGATCATCGATACCGTAGCGGATGGGGTGCCATAAATATGCCATACCCTATCCATTCCCAATGCCACGTTTTTAACCGCTTTACCCGCGCTTGCATAATCTTGCACACTTACATATAGTTTATTGGCGCTTTGAGGCGTTAAGGTTGCAGGCGTATAATCGCCTTCTGCAATACCTACAGGAAAGACAAATGAATCAGCACCAGCATACTCTTTAATCATGTGCCCCACAATACTATTTCCAGTAACCACCATACGGTCTTTGCTATAATTAGCTATTTTCCCACTACTGTTAAATGCCAGGTTTTTTCCATTCAGAATAATATCGGCACCATTCACCGCCATATCCATTGTACCGCCAATATTTAATGCAGCAGATAATGCACCGCTTGGGTTGCTTGTTCCAAAACCAGGGTCAGTTACATCATTTAACAAAATATTACTTGCATTACGGTGTTCGATGATAAGATTGATGAAGCCTGAGTTATTTCCATCAATATTGCTCGGGCCAGAAGCCATTGAAGTATAAAATGGATTATTCCCAGGATTATAAATCACAATCTTACCAGACCCGCTAAAGGTTGCGCCTGGAGCCACCCAAATATTTTTACTGTAAATTTCCAACGTACCATCAATTTGCCAACTGGCGTTTGGTCCGAAATAAGTACCCTCGCTAAAACGCTGCTCTGTTGTGCCAGCAGAAACGGTAACAACAGAATTATCGACAGTCATGCTTCCAGATCCTGTTTGGGCAATACTGGTTTGTATTGTGCATGCAAACGAGATAAATATTAATAACTGTAAATGTCCTTTCATAATTTCTCTTTTAAAAAAAGATAGTAATCTATATTCTGCTACTTCCAGTAATTCCAAACTGAACCATTAAATACGGCCAGCGCCTTTCTATCGGTGTCATAACACATCATACCCGGATAAGGGCTTTTCACATTTAAATGCGGGCTGGAAATCTTCGGTAACACTAAGGCTTTGTCAGGTGCCTCTAGCACCAATACGCCATCTACAGTGGTAGATCTTGCACCCATTACGGTTTGCTTACCATTATCAACGGTACCACTGTAAGGTGCAAGGGCCGTCATACTACCAGCGCCCGATAATTCTACCCACAAATTATTTTGATACATCTTAACTTTTCCATCAGTTTTATCTAATAAAAAAGTACCGTTAGCGGGTGTGCTTGGAAGAGATTCTACTGCGGGTAAAATAATTCCTTTGGTAGTTCCTGCTTTAAAATCTAAAACTGCTGAACCATCTGCTGTTTGTTTTTCAATCGCAGTTTGAGCCGATGTACTTATATTCCATCCTAAACCCAATATTAATACGCTTAAAATTCTTTTCATCTGAAAATTATTGACAATCTTTTCCTAAACAATTCCACGTTGTACCATTATATAATTTGATGCAAGATGCAGCAATATCATAAACGAGCATCCCCTCTACTGGATTAGTAATAGCTGCTGAAGAACTTACCCGGGTAATAACAAAACCTTTTTTCTTTGATTCTACAACTATGAAACCATTAGGCACATTCGCAGGCCAGCCAGTTGTACCGCCTGTGAAACCGGCTAAATCAGAAACGCCAGTGGTACTTGGTAAACCCGCAGCATCAAATGCACCTGGTTGGGTACATGAAGTCGCAAAAGTGATATATCGCTGTAAGTTATCTGTATCGAAACTATTGTTAAAAACCCATTTTGTACCCAAATAAGATCCAGCAACAGTTTTTACATTAGTTGTGAATGCGGCATCATCCGCTACAACCATCAATACATTTCTCCCAGGTGAAAAACTGCTTCCATAACCAGCTAGATTGGCTTCAAGATACATGGTACCCGGTGTATTCTGCCGTTGAGAAAGCCATGCTCTCTGGATCCTATTCATTGGTATTCCCGCAATGGTAGAGCTGGAAAGTGTCGTTGTCGTTATATTATTATCTCCTAATAAAAAATAGGTCTTGTCATTGGTAAAGCCTGTACGTGACGCAGTTTGGTTTGGATTTACGAAATCGTTGATGGTAGCAATGGTGAGGTTGGCTCCAGCAGCGTTTACACTTCTAGATACCTTCTGTTCCAGCACTTCTACATCATCTCGCGATACCCCGAAGATATTATTATTATAAGCGGTATTCGTTGTTCCATCCCACACAACAGACCCATCTGTATCCAGATAAGGGACTGTACTTACCTGTCCCAAAGTGATTCCGTACTTAATGGCAAGATAAGAATCCACTTTTCTGCGTTCGGTATCTGATAACGTACCCGCACCATAAATAATAGTCTCTCCAACATTTCCTACAAATCCTGAATTATCACTTCCATTACTGGAGAAAATAGTATTACCGAAAATATGTCCCCCTAATTGAGCACCTTGTGCGCTATAGTTTACTGTTGCACCAAGTACATCGCCATTCAACCCTTTAACACTAGTGGTATTTGTATTTCTAAAATACATAATGCTCGGAATGGCCGTACTAAATCCAGGATTAACAGCTGGAAAACTTGTCCCTCCATTATACACCCTTCTTTCCAGAGAATTGCTGTTTGGAGAAATACCAAAAGCATCCCAATTGGTGATCCCTACAGTGGTATTGTTCATACCAATACTGAACAATCTCGGATTGGCTCCTGTTGATGTCATCCCTTCCTTCGTCAAAGTGAAGACATCATAATTCAAGCTGGTAAGTGTTTGGACTGTATTATTTCCTATGGTTTGTGTCACTGCGGTAAAATTAACCCCCGGATTGAAGTTAAAATAACTAGATGTCCCCAATACATACTTAGGTAATGTATTGCTGCCTAGCTGTGCAACGGTAGTTCCACTCCACATATCCGTCCAGCCGGTTACATCTGTACCCGCTCCGGTATTGCTTACATTCTTATCGGCTCTGTACCAGTAAGACAGACCATTTAACACACCACCAGGAGAGGCATCCCTAACATTAACGGTCACATCATCAAAACTGCTACAGTTGCTACCTGTAGAAACGGTCCATCTAAAAGTGTAAGCCCCCAGTGAATTAAGCCCTGTAACATTGCTATTGTACGCTGTTGGTGTTACAATCACAGGATCAGCAGCGCCAGAAGGTTTTGACACCAAAGACCACATACCAGTAGCAACCCCAGGACTATTACCATTAAGAGTAGCGCTAGTACTAACTGTAGTTACAACGGTCTGATCACTACCTGCATTTGCATTGATCTGAGTGGTTACAAATATGGAAAAAGTACCCTCTAATGAGGTTCCCGAACAGGCGTACTCTGCATCTAAAAATGCTGATGAAATGCTACCACCTGGGATTGCTTTTATTTTGAAAACATACTCTCCGGGTTTGTCCAAATTGCTGATTACAGTAGAAACATTGCCAAGTGTCCTCAAATTAGTTGCCTGAAATATAGGGCTGCCCGATCCGGTAGGTTTTGATACTACAGATAGATCAAATATTCCTGTGTAATTTTGGAAATAGCTTGCATTTACAATACCTTGGAAACCTGGTAAGGGTATTGTTGCAGATACTATTCCTGAACCAGGATAGCATACAGCCATATCCTGCACATCCACATTAGGGCGGGCACTATCCGATATATGAATACTATAACCTTGATTTACACCGCACAGTCCACCTGCCGGAGTAGTTGTGAGAAGAAATCTATATGTTCCAACCTTCCACCCGCCTGCCGGTGGTGTAAAGGTAACACTCCTATCCATGGTTCCTGCACCGCTTACAGCAGATATAGTCGCACTACCTCCTGCAGGAATAGTTCCATCTGCAGTCACTGTCGTAACAACAGATGGTAAATCTGCAGAATTGACCTTAAAATAAGCAGTCAAAGGAGTAGTAGAATTTACCATATTACAATAAACAGATCCTGCGCTAGAGCCACTGGTTGATACTGGTATCTGATTGGGGTGTGCTGCATCTATGAAGCTAAGTAAATTTGGCTGCACGCCATTATAGCGGTAAGTGATCTGAGGTGTAGTATAAGAACCCGTAGAATTTGCAATCGTAAGCGTGAAGACATAATCTCCCGTTCCGTTTATTCCAGAAAAATAAACTCTTCCATTTTCAATAGTTAAATACTGGATGTTTCCGCCAGATGGCTGGCTAATCACATTCATAGTAATGGTCGTTCCATAGGCGGGATTCCCTGCAGCGTTAGCAGTACCGGAACTAAATAAAGGAGAAGTAGTAGTTGCATTTATATAGTATACATTACCAGTAGCACCTTGTGCAATACATTGATTATTGATAGCAGCATATACCAAATTGATATTCGGGATAAATCTGACAATAGCATTATCCTCATACCAGCAGTTCGGATTGTTGATAGAAGTAATCCTCAGCACCGCACGATAAGCAGGATCTATATCATTATTGGCTTTTTTTGTAAGCGTAAGCGTAGGAGTAGCCGTAATCGTGTTGGTCATCGTTGCATTGGTTGTCACAATACCACCAAAAGCCTCATAGTTGTAGAGGTTATAATAGGTCCAGGAGGCAGTGTACCCGGCAGGTATTACACCGTTTAATGTTGCAACTCCTGTGGCAGCTGGTATATTTGTAATATCCGGCCCAGCCGTGAAAGTAGAGGCATCCCCTGGCGCTGTAATAGTTACCTGTGAGGTTGCAGACCCTATACCACAAGCCAGTGAAAGTTGAAAAGTGTAATTCCCAGGGTATGTCAGCCCTGTCACATTAGGGTTATAAGCATTCACATTACTGAATACTGGGTCTGGTGAACCTGCAGGTTTTGAAATAATGGTCCAAGTAGGTGTACCGGAAGTTGTTCCGGACGAGCTCCCCTGAAGTGTAACAGTTGTGCCACAAATGGTAAGATTTGCACCTGCATTTACCGAGCAGTTGTTTTGTGCATTTGCTGATAACCCTAAACAGATTAGTAAAAAGAAGAAGGTATTAAATATAAGTTTTCGAACGAAGCCATTCAACCCATTAGGCTCAAAAGTGTGCAATCGAAAATTTAATAATATGGATGAAGTAAAGCTTTTCATGATTTACACTTTAAGTTGCTCTTCCCAAATTATGGGGAAGAGCAAAAGAATTGAATACGTTCTGAACTGAATTGCTTAAGGTTTAATTAATAAGCTCTCTAATTTTTTCAAGCGTTCTTCCAATTCGTTGGTTTTGTTTTGAAGCGCCTTGATTTCTTTATCCTTTTCACTTAATTTATCGTTCATTTCAATGACATGCAGATAAAGCTCTTCCAATTTTTCTAATTGTTGCATAGAAAGTTGGGTTAGATCGATGGTATAACCATTTTTTCCTACGGTGATTTCTGAAATTGGCGTTATGCCTGGTAAGTGTTTATTGGCTTTGATAAACTCGGCAACCTCTTTTAAAGATTTGAATTTGTAGTCTTTATAGATTTTTGAAAATCCATTGAAATAATCTTCAAATACATAATCAGCATAAACACTATTTGTAGTCCAAATTTTACCCGTAGTTGAGATATCACCTGCCACATGTAATTTAGGTTGAATGGTTGTAGCACCTACTACGAATGATGGAGCCGAAGTTGCACCAATCGCTACTTCGCCAGTAGGTGTTACCGTCATCCTTACTTGTCCTGGCGCACTAGCTCCAGGACTTGTGGCAAATTCTATTGGCGACGGATTAAGGGTTTCATGTGTTCCGATAGAAAGCTTACTCACTTCATCCGTTGCAAACAGCTGCATCATATTATCAGGAAACAACTGCATATCAAAATTCGATTTAACGCCATTTGCATTTCCATCTGTTGTAGTCATCCTCATAAATGAACTATTAGTGCCTTGTCCACTAAGTTGCAGCCAACCTAGGCTGTTAAGTGCTACTGCTTGTTCCGTCCCTGCAAAATTTAAAGGAAAACCACCAAGCGTTACAGTACGGGCACTAGTTAATGTTCCACTTGCATTGTAGATATTTACAGGGGTTGCAGGTAGACCTGCCACCGTACCCAATACACCATTAGCATCTGCCACTACAGTTCTAGTTGCTGTAAAGGTTTGATTCTGGCTTGAGGACTCATCTCCTGCAACTGTGGTATTAATAGCATTAGTAGCACCATTAAGCGGAAGATTTCTTAGTCTAGTAATGCCGCTGTTGTCAAATCTCTCTGTCGGATCGGGAGTATCAACACCTACATTACCTGTACCTGTAATACGCATTTTTTCGGTTCCCGAAGCATTACCACCTGCACTTGTTGAAAATATTAACGGTGCTGGATTTGTTGTCATGTGGGTAGTTATCAACAGTTGCTGAACTCCCGCCCCGGTTGCTGTTAAATTAACCTGACCACTTGGAAAAGACTGCAAATCAAAACGATTATAAGTAGCTCCAGAACCCGAACTCACATATATATCTGCATCGTTTGTACCTTGTGCCTCAGAGCCAATACGGCCATTTGGATCAAACCTAATAACTCTTTCCGGTGAAGTAAACCTAAGGCTATTTCCAGCTAAAGTTACTGTTCTGTTACTTGTTAGTGAACCATTTGCATTGTAAATATTAACAAAAGATGACGTAGAAATTGATCTTAACACACCTGTAAGTGGATCTGTAACAACAAGATTATCGCTATTTGAACCAGTTTGTAGGCCTTTAACAGCTAAAGTATTAGTAGCATCTGCTACTATAGCAGTTGCTTTAATTAAGCCGCCACCTAACTGGATATTATCTGCAGTTTTAGTTAAACCATTATCTGCGGTTACTGCAGCTGTAGTTCCTGCAGGACCCTGAGGACCAGTAGCTCCTGCTGGACCTTTTAATGTTCCACCGTCTAATGCCCACGTACCACCTGTTTTGATATAGGTTAAACCAGTTGTCGTATCTACATAGGTATCGCCATCAACACCTGTGCCTGCTCCAGGAACTGTCGTTCCACTTAGCATCGATTTACCGTTCGTTCCATTGGTTCCGTTCGTCCCGTTGGTACCATCAGCACCAGGAGCACCAGAAGCGCCAGTAGGACCGGGATCTCCCTGTGGTCCTTTAATGTTGCCATTTGAAACCCAGGCCGTACCATTGTAAACATAGGTTTCGCCGGTAGTGGTATTAATGTAAGTATCACCAGTAACCCCTGTTCCTGTTGGAGCACCTCCACCACTGGTTACCGATTTTCCATCAACTCCATTTGTGCCATTTGTACCGTTAGCTCCAGCAACACCTTGCGGACCAACTGCACCTTGTGGGCCTGCAACACCAGGATCTCCCTGTGGTCCTTTAATGTTGCCATTTGAAACCCAGGCCGTACCATTATAAACGTAGGTTTCACCTGTAGTGGTATTGATGTAAGTATCTCCAGCAGTTCCTGTTCCTGTTGGAGCACCTCCACCACTGGTTACCGATTTTCCATCAACTCCATTTGTGCCATTTGTACCGTTAGCTCCCGCAACACCTTGCGGACCAACTGCACCTTGTGGGCCTGCAACACCAGGATCTCCCTGTGGTCCTTTAATGTTGCCACTAGAAACCCAGGTCGTACCATTGTAAACAAAAGTTTCACCTGTGGTTGTATTGATATAAGTATCACCAGTAGCTCCTGTTCCTGTCGGAGCAGTAGTACCACTGGTTACCGATTTTCCATCAACTCCATTTGTGCCATTTGTACCATTAGTTCCCGCAACACCTTGAATACCTTGAGCACCGTTGATGTTTGTCCAGGTATTCGTTGTTGGATTATAAACCCAGGTACCACTATCATTATTAACAATTGTAACCCCAACACCAGGCCCGCCATTAGTACCTGGTATTCCAGGACTTCCAGTTTTTCCTGGTTGGTTTTCAACGATTATATTATTCGAACTTCTAACAAACACCCATTTTGTACCATCATTGTAATAAATTCCTGGAAGAACATCGTTTACTGTTGCAGTATTATAAACCATCATACCTGCTACATGAGAAGTTAACGGTGCAGAGTCTGTAGTGCGGGCTAAACTCACTCTTACATGAAGGAGACCTTTATTACTACTTTCCAGTTCCAAAATTGCATCCTTATTAGGCAGATTACTTCCTACAACTGAACCATCTTTTACCTTTTGCTGAGCTGAGGCTACTGCATGGAATCCTAGTATTAGACCCACACACATAACTTTTTTAATGGTACTAGTTATGTGGTGACAACAAATTTCTTTAAAATTATTTGGCTTATCCATTACGATTAGCCGTTGGCTGTTCCGAGGTATTAATCTAAGGATTTTTTTTTGATAGGCACATCCATCTTTTGTGGACAGCAGAGATCGTGAATTTAAGTTCATAAAGATTATAGGATAATGAACATTTTTGTTTGGTCAATGATGAAAGTTGATCACTTGACTTTCTAAAATTAACATTCCCACAATCAAGAAAAACAGGCACTTGTGCATTATAACAAGATCATGTTGTGAAATTTATCACAATAGCAAATTGTTGTTATTGAAACAAACCAATATAACTTCACGCAAGTAATTACACAATTTACCTGCTTGGATAAAGAAGAGAAGAGAGTAATTCATACATAAAAAATTATTGCTCCAGAAACTAAGCAACAATAAATTGCGATTACTCATTATATATATAGCATTAATTTGCTATTAACATCCTTAAATATCACTCATAATCAGATCAAACTATCTAATTTTACTATATTCAAACTATTTATGAAAAAAAGAGAAGCCATAGCAATTGTGCTTGATGACCACCATCTGTTTGCAGATTCTTTTTCAGCACTTATTGAAAGGCTTGAGCTTTTCAATTCAGTACATACTATTAGCGAAGAAAGGGAGCTAATTAATTTTCTGCTTAAGAATTTTAAGTCGCCCATTTACTTGTTTTTGGATTATTATCTAAAAAACACAAATGCCCTACCGCTCATTAACGAAGCCAGACGCTTAAACAAGCACATCACCATTATTATCATCAGCTCCGTAATTAGTCCCATAACAATTGCAAATATTCTGAGCTATAATCCCAATGGCTTCGTAAGCAAATCATCAGGCTTTAATTCCATACTGGAATGCCTTTCTATAATAAATCAGGGTGAACAGTATATTTCTCCATCAATAACCGAAATTGTATCAAATACAGATATAACAAGTAAGATACCATTCACTGCTCGAGAACTTGAGATTCTTCATTATTTTGCACAAGGACTAACTATTGCCCATACTGCAGAACAAACAAACCTAAGTAAGCATACCATTGTAGCACACCGGAGAAAGATGATGGCTAAAGTAAATGCCAACTCCATTATAGAGCTATTATCTTATGCCCGAAAGCAGGAACTAATCTAATTCCATTTAGTACAACCAAACATAATTCATGATCTCAAAATCTTCCCCCTCACTAAAGACTTTTTATTTATTGTCTGCATTTTTTCGGCTTCTTGTTAATCAAAAAGTCATTGTTAAATTCATAAGCCTTTCTAGGCTACTTATATCTCATTTTTTTAAATTTCATAAGTTGCGGTAGCCAGAGGCTTGTTTTTGGGTTGCTATGAGTCCATACACGGTTTATTTGACAAATAACTGAATCTAAAAAAAATAAAGGGAAATGGTATGTATTTGTTCAGAAGAAAGGGAAAAATATTGTGTTTATTCGGCAATCCATTTAACGAACACTATTAAATGAATAGATCACTTTTACAAAAATACACCTCGTAATCAGCCTATTAAAAAATGGCACTATGAAATTAACTATTCTGGTACAAAAAATGGAAAATTTGCATAAAACAAACCGTGCAGTTATTGTTTTTACCCCAATCATGCCACGCATAAAACCTATCTATTGTTTAGTATTAAGCCTATTGTTTTGCGTTAGTAATAACATTGCCAAATGCCAAACTCAGCAAATTGAACGAGAACGACAAGGACTAGCTTTCATCAAGGATGGTGTTAAGCTGGTTAACAGTTTAAACCAATTAGGAGCACTCTACCGAAGCAGAAATGTAGATAGTTGCTTTTACTACGTAGTAAAGGCCAAGCGTATGGCAACAAATTTAGGTTACCAGAAAGGGCAAGCAGATGCAGACGAATTAATTGCTTATGCTTTTTTTAAAAGAGGATTATATGCAGAATCTTTGGGATTGCTAGGTGAAATATTGCCAGATTACCAAACGCTAAATGATCCCGAGAAAATTATTCGTGTGTATTTAGATATGGTCGAAGTTCTGAACAAGGGTATTTCCGATAGACCAAAAATTAAATCGCTTTTGCAAAAGGCCATCCAAACTGGAAAAAAGTTAGAGAAAGACAGCATTATGGCTGAGGTGTATATTAGCTACTGTAACCGAAATCCGAATCTTACCGAGGATAGTATTAATTACTACTTAGGCAAATCCAATGAAATTGCAAATAGGTACAAAGATGATCGAATGCTAATTTTCAATCAGTTGTGGCAGGGGCGTTTACTAATTTTAAGTGGGCAAAAACAGAAAGCATTACCGCTTATAAGACAATTAATATCAGATTCGCAGGGCATTGGTGATCCGAATTTAGAAATTAATGCGCTCTTCTTAATGACAGGATATTACGACGACAAGCCTAAAATTGCGCTTGATTATTTTTATCAGGCTTACCAAGTTGCACAAAAAAGTGGAGATAAGTACTTAGAGATTTATATCCTAAATAATGCTTTAGAAGTTGCAAATCAGTTAGAAGACAAAGACGAAATTATCAATGTTCATCTTCAATTGGAAAAGGCAATGTCAGCAGAATGGGAAAAATCTAAAAAATTTATCAGTGATTATATACGATATAATGCTATAGTGGATGACAACAAATTATTAAATGCTAAAAATGCACGACGAGCTTTGTGGTTACTGATTGTCTCCTCTTGCGCAACCATCATTGTGCTTATCATCTATCTAATCATGCTCCGCAAGGATAAGAAATCTAAAGCTCAGGTAGATGCGCTTAACAATGCGGCAAATATACAAATTATAGCTATGGAGGAAGCTAAACATCAAGCGGTTAGAGAAGAGCAACAGCGCCTTGGACAAGACCTCCATGATGGTCTTGCCTCATCCATCGCTGCTATAAGGCACCAATTAGAGGCCTTATCATTGGATACTTCTGATATTATTTTTAAAAACAAGCTGGATGTGCTTTTGAGGGAAACAGAAAATGCTTACAAAGCAGCACGAAACAAAAGCCACGAATGGTTCAGCTCCTCTAACGACCAACAAGAACAACATTTTGAGGAACATATTAAACTACTTACAGATAATTTCTTACCCGAAAGTCGCTACAATAAAAATATTAATATAGATGATGGTTCACTAATAGGTGTTGATTTGGATACGCGAATTGCATTACTCCGTATCATCCAAGAGGCGATTACCAATATTATCAAACATGCCAGGGCTAACAATGTAGGAATCCTAATTTATGAGGAAGAAGGTAATCTCATTTTAATAATCAATGATGACGGGATAGGGTTAAATGAAAAAAAATCCAGCAATGAAAAATCAACTATAGGTTTAAAATCCATCCGTCGACGGGTTCAATCCCTAAACGGGGAAACTACAATACATTCGGATTCGAAAGGTACTGAAATAACCGTATCTATACCATTAAAGTCATAGTAAAGCGATAATAAACTGATTTTTACAAGTTTAGTTAAACTCTAAGCGTCGTAAAATTGAAATATCAGCCTCTTTTGAAAGTAGCTTAACCAGAAGAACAAGAATGTAATTAAACATTGAAAAATAGGAAGTCAGCATAAGCTGACCTCCTAAAGTCCCTATCTCGTTGTATAACCGCCGTTTGCAAAAATGGTTTGTCCTGTGATCCACCATCCATCGGTCACCAAAAACTCTACCAGCGGTGCAATGTCCTTAATATCTGTCAATCCACCAAGAGCGGCTGCAGATTTATGATAAGCTACCGCATCATCACTTTCTTGCCCATAGAAGAAAGGAGTATCCATTGGCCCAGGAGCAACCGCTGTTACAGAAATGCCCCTACCACCAAATTCCTTAGAAGCTGCCCTTGTGAAATGTTCAACCGGAGCTTTTGCGCCGGCATAGGTAGAGTATAATCCCGTATAAGCAGCAAGTAAGGAAGTAACAATCGTACAGATTTTACCATTATCATTTATTTTTTTACCGGCTTCCTGTAAAAAGAAATAAGCAGATTTAGAGTTTACGCCAAACATAGTATCATACTC
>NZ_JAELTN010000087.1 GCF_016428855.1 Pedobacter sp. ASV28 | reverse complement strand
ATAAGAGACAGGTGTATAAGGTGAGCCTCCGGCATAGCGGTATTTCAAACCCAAATCCCAGTTACGCTTCAACTTATAACCCAAAGTAAGTGACAATAAATGTCTGTTATCCCATGACGAGGAGATTAGTTTCTCATTCAATCCGGAAAATTTACTGACCACATAAGAGTAACTGGCCACATAAAAAAAGTTACGAACTAGCTTCTGCTGCACAAACAGTTCTACACCATAGGTTTTTCCCTCTCCCACACTCAGCACCTGCTCACTACCAACAGAAGCATATTCTGCACCCTGGTTAGCCAGGGAAGTTCCGTTGGTTACAGAAACCGGATAATTGCTGTACCGCTTATAGAAAGTCTCCAAAGTAAACCTCAAATCATTTCTAGGCAAAAACTGGGTTCCAAGCACATAATGTGTCGACTGGATGTAATCCATATTTTTATTCACCGCTGCTCCACTATTGTCCAGATAGCCCAACATGGTGTACGTCGGAATTTTGAAATACGTCCCCACCGAAGCGCTGACATCCCATTTCGAGCTCAGGTGATAAGCTAAAGACAAACGGGGAGAAAGCGTTTTTAAAGGATCATCACCCTCATCAGTGAAGCTATTCAAATCAGAACGGATACCGGCGGAAAGTAATAACTTTTCACGAAACAAGTTCTTTGAAGCCTGAAAAAACACACCATATTTCCAAAAATCTATATCATTATTAAACCTGATCACCTTTTCCGGTACAACCACATCACCCTGTGCATTGGTAATTTCATTGGAAATCTTATTAAACAACGCTGTTCTATAAGCAACTAGTTGAGTCATCAATCCGGCAGACAACTTCCAGCCATTCACAAATTTATTAATATCGAAACGGAACTTATTTTCGTTTTCCTGAGATTGAACACTCAAACTCCTTTTACTTTCCTGCTGAAGTTCGTCCTCAAATTTATCCAGACTATTGTCAAATACATTTCGACTGAGCGTAAAATTCAAATAACCATTTTCAATCTGATGGTTCAGGTTAAAACCTACGGTATAATTCCACTGATTGATATAAGGCGTAGAACGCAGCACATAGGTATTTTCTAAAGTCGATTTTTTAGTTGGGGCAAAACTAAAACGGTCAATGGCACCCAAGCCTATAGCCGTAAGCTTGGTTTTAGCATTAAATTTATGCGTTACCTTATATTGAAAATCATCAAAATCAGGGCGGATGGGTAAATCAATCAATCTAAATAAAAAGCTGAGGTAAGATTTACGGGCCGAGGCCAGAAACGTCGTATTTTTTGACAAAGGGCCTTCTAAAGTAAGGGCCGTCTCGGTAAAACTAACCCTGGCATTACCAGCCAATCTTTCTGCATTACCTTCTCTTTGTTTGATCACAAAAGTCGAGGCCAGCGGATTGTCGTATCTGGAATCAAAAGCCGAGGAACTCAGTTTTAAACTCTCAATAAAAGAAACATTGAGGATGCCCTGAGCACCTCCGGAACTACCTTGGGTTTGAAAATGATTCAAGACCGGTATCTCTATCCCATCCAGATAATACACATTTTCATTGGGGGCTCCACCCCTGATAATGATATCGTTCCGCTCACCAACGCCATTACTGATGCCAACACCCGGAAGAGTCTGCACCACTTTAGACACATCAAAATTGCCGCCCGGACTGCTTTTTATTTCTTCTGTTGTCAATTGCTGCACAGATAAGGGCGTTACCATATCAGTGGCCACCGCAGACTTTCCTTTACTAAAACTGATATTAACTTCTTTCAAACTAGTTAATTGAGGCTGAAGTTCAAAATTAACCAATTGTGGACTACCACTACCCACCACAATATTATATTTCAACTGGGTTATATAACCAATATTGCTGGCAGAAACTTTATAAGTACCCACTGGAACACTCATGCGAAACTGACCCGTAGAATCGCTCAAAGAGCTTATGGAAAAGCCATCAACGGTAATTGTAGCGCCAGAAAGTAATTTCCCCGTATTTAAATCCTGTACAGTACCTGTTATTAATCCGGTTTGTTGCGAAAATACAGGATTACAAATCAATAAAGCTACGATGATTAAGAGATATCTAAGTGTCAATTTCAATGGTTTTAAAGGTGAACAAGATAGCTTGCAAATATATCATTTCTGCCACTACCATAGAATCGTAATCCTCATGGTTAAGATAAGATGGCGAAATCTCTGTTCATTCATCAGGTTTAATGGATAACATTCTTGAGCATGATTCGATAAGCTACGACATCGAGCAAGGTAAAAAAGGCTTGAATGCAATTAATGTTAAGATCAGCTAATTAGATTTCCTTCTTAATTGATAAAAAACTACTAGTAAAATACTCATAACGATCCATTCTGCTCTAGATTCAGCTCTTTAAAAACTTCTTTAGTGATTATCTTGGTATTATAAGCCAGATGCTCCCAATTGCAATGCAGAATAGATATTGGATAGGGAATACCATTTTGCCTTTTGGTCAGATCCATACTGATCACAGAATTTTCCTTTATTTCTCTTTCTCCCTGCATCAAATCAAAAAGACCTTTGGCGAATTTCTCATTTCGCCCCAAATAGAAGCTGGCATAAGTTTCAAGGCCCTTAATGGTTTTCATATTTAATGAAATTTCAAAAGAAGTTTCCATAGCACCAAATTAAAAAAGAGAAGCCGTCCCATTTTGGGACAGCTTCTCGGAGTTAATCTTTAAAGGAAATTATTTAATTTCTATCTGACGGCTTACTGTTTTTGCCTCTTCTCTTTTTGGAATGTTAATCGCTAAAACGCCATCGTTATAAGTTGCCTGAATGCCGTTTTCATCAGCACTTTCGGGCAAGGTAAACGAACGCACAAAAGAACTATAGCTGTACTCACGTTTGGCGTAATTCCTTTCCTCTTGCTTGTCTTCTTTGCGTTGCTCTACAGCAATACTCAATACATTCCTTTCAAGGTTTAGCTTGAAATCTTCTTTTTTAAGTCCCGGAGCTGCTAATTCAACATGAAAATGATCAGCACTTTCACTAATGTTTGCAGCGGGCACACGGGTAACCATTCGGTCTGCAAAAAAAGTGTCATTGAAAATGGAATCAAAAACATCATTAAAGCCTGGCATTAATGAATTTCTTTTGTTTTCTGGATTAAATTTAACCAATGTCATGGGTTTTTCCTCCTTAATTTGATTTAATGATTAAAACTTATAATTAATTAAACTCTCTGAACTTGCGTTCGACTTGAACATTACAACATAAATGCCAAATAGATTTTTGGGTAAAGAGGCTGAAAAAATTTCAAAATTTCTGAAAAATATTCAGTTTTCAACTGTCAAAAATTCAGAAATCAAAGTCAATCAATCCAGAATCTAATCAGTTTTTCGATGGGAAACAATACAGCATGCTAAATGACAAGCGTCTTTTTTAAGCTCGAATAGTCAATTACAAATCAAATCCGTAAATAAAACTAAAAATCCGCCTTTAAACTTAATTAAAGGCGGATCAATGTACCCCCAACAGGATTCGAACCTGTGACCTACGGTTTAGAAAACCGGTGCTCTATCCAGCTGAGCTATGGAGGCCTCCTGTAATGAAACGTTCAAATGACCGTTTTCATTATGGTGGTGCAAAGATATAATTTCTAAAACAATATTTGAATATTTTTTAAAATTCTTGTCTTTTTAATTGGTTAGTTAGTTTTTTCGGTTTTTAGTTTTTTGGCATATTTTATCACTTTGAATTTTTTACCCTTAAACTTTCAATTTTCCAACCCTGTTAATAATTCCCTGTAACACCTACTTCCAAACCTCTTAATTCGGCAAGGCCACGTAAACGACCAATAGCCGAATAGCCCGGATTGGTTACCTTCGCCAAGTCGTCCAACATTTGGTGTCCATGATCTGGCCTAAAAGGAATAGGTTCATTTCTTTTGGCATTTTCGGCGGTAACGACCTTCATCACTTCGTACATATTTACATCGCCTCCCAAATGGTCTGCCTCGTAAAAATTCCCCTCCTCATCTTTGGCTACATTACGCAGGTGCAAGAAATACACTCTTTCTTTTACAGCCTCAAAAATTTCGACCAGGTTATTTTTTAGTCCCGCGCCCAAAGAACCCGTACAATAGCAAATGCCATTGAATTCCTGATCCACACTTCTTAAGATATCTACCAAATCTTCCTTGGTGCTGGCAATACGTGGAAGGCCCAGAATCGGATATGGCGGATCGTCTGGGTGAATGGTCATTTTAATGCCCAATTCGGTACAGGTATCGGCAATACTCGATAAAAACCAAGCCAGATTAGCTTTTAGGCCATCATGACCAATGGTCTTGTATTCATCAATACTAGCCCTTAATGTTTCTATCTCAATTTCCTTTTCATTTGGAATCCCCATCAACACATTGATGCGCAATAAGTCTAATTCTTCTTTGCTCATTGCCTCGAATCTGGCTTTTGCTTTAGCAATGATGTTTACGCTATAATCGGCTTCGGCACCTACTCTTTTAAAGATATAGAGATCAAAAACAGCTAAATCAGTCCAATTGAAATATAAAGCCTTTGAACCATCTTCCATTTCCAGGTCAAGCTGTGTACGTGTCCAGTCTAACACCGGCATAAAGTTATAACATATGGTCTTCAGGCCACAGGCGGCCAAGTTTCTCAAAGACTGCTTATAATTTTCAATATACACTTCGGCACCTGCCCTACGTGTTTTGATGGCCTCATGAACGGGTACACTTTCCACCACGCTCCAGGTAAGTCCTGCCGCTTCGATTATGGCCTTACGCTCCTTGATATCTTCTAGGGGCCATATTTCGCCATGCGGAATGTGGTGCAATGCAGTAACAATACCTGTGGCTCCTGCCTGTTTAACATCTTGAAGAGATACGGGATCAACAGGGCCATACCAACGCCAAGTTTGTAATAGTTTATGTTTTTGGGTATTCATTTTCTCAATTTATATTGGATATCCAATATTACATATTTTAAAAAAGACCACGATGGCTCTGATCAAAAATAGTTACGGAAACGTTACCATTAACTAAACTTATCATTTAGTATAATTAGTAAATTTTTCTGATTTGCAAAGCATTAAGAATAGAAGTTCCCATTTTGGGAACAAACTTAATATTTATACCATTTTGATCATTTACCATTACTTTAAATTTACTGACAAAAGCTTTTTCCGGCTCTAGATAGTTATTTGTACCCAAATTCTCGAATATTCTTTTGCCATTCACTTCTATATCAAAGCTTCGGAACTCTGCCTTTTCAGTACTGGCTTGTGTAGTGAGGTTATACACCAATTCCTCTCTTTTGATGCTGGATAACAATTCTGCAAATAGTAAACCGATTTCATACTGCCCTATGGGCACATCCAAACGAAATGCCTCTATTCCGGTCCTTTGCGTAGCATATAAAGGATCATCATCGGTATTGAATATATTTTTTGCCGAGCCATAACTTTGCCTCGCCCCCTTGGTGGCAAATACCTCTCCGCCTATATAACCCCAAGAGCCGGGCACATAAGCTTGCTCGGGCAACCATACCTCTCCCTCATTGTCCATATAATAGCGCTGATCCCCCAAACTTACCCTAAGGCTCTCAAACGGAAAATCCTTACTCTTTAAATTACTGACAATAAGCTTAAAAGAAATACTCATCACATCATTTAATTGAGGTATATCCAGAGCATAAACCCTTAACTTATTCTCTCCATGAACAAAAGGTACGTTAAATATTACCCTGCCAAAAACAGCACTTAATGTATCTATAGGTTTACCGTTCTGTTCCAGTACGATCTTTCCCTGATTGGTATAAACCACTACAGGCTGAATACAGTATAACTGATTTTCATTGGCCGCTATACCAACCCTATTTGTCCATAGCCTATCGGCAATTTTAAGAAAAGGTTTTTTAAGCAAATGCGCCTGATAAAAATAATAAGCTGCCTTAGGCTGTCGATCAATGGTCATCAACCCTTTGTTGTTAATATGGGGCATGGTTTCCGCCCTGCCCTCGGAACTGAAGTCTGCCAAGTTCCAAACAGCAGCTCCAGCCACAAATGCCCGTGCCATTATCACTTTAAGATAGGTTTCATGATACTGAGCAGCATACTCTCCTGTTTTATCAAAACGCTGAGGACTAAAAGTATGTAGGCGTGGATCTACATCGGCACCATATTCTGTCACTAGCAGAGGCTTATCAGGCAGTTCTTTGTGATGTCTATCCAGAAAATTAGCAAAACCATCCAGTGTGCCACTGTACCAACCTTGGTAAAGGTTCCAACCTAGCAACTGTGAAATTTGCGTTAAGCCTGCCTTATGGTACAGCTCAAAATCGCCATGATTGGCCATCATGGTATAGCGAGAAGGATCTTCCTTTCTGGTTATACCCTCTAATTCTCGCGCTAGCTGGACCACTTTTCTAATATAGCCATCTCTTCTTGGATCGTCCTTATTGTATTTTATGCGCAGCAATACTTCGTTCATATAGGCCCAGATAATAATACTGGGGTGGTTATAGTTTTGCCTGATCATTTCTACCTGCATTTGCTTAGCATTTTG
Organism: Pedobacter sp. ASV28; assembly: GCF_016428855.1. Taxonomy (GTDB): domain Bacteria; phylum Bacteroidota; class Bacteroidia; order Sphingobacteriales; family Sphingobacteriaceae; genus Pedobacter. Next base: position 9,495 of record NZ_JAELTN010000087.1, on the reverse strand, counting down.
GGCAAAAGCTTCACTTTCGGTAATCTGGTTTACGATCGGTATTTCCACCGCAGCCAATAGCCCCAACCTATCACAGGCCTGTAGCACAGCCTGATCTTGTGGATAATGTGCCACCCTTAAAAAATTGGCTCCCATTTCTTTAAGCAAAGTTACATCCCTAATATGTAGATCATCTGACAAGGCGTTTGCCTTACCTTTTCCATCCTGGTGCCTGCTTGCCCCTATCAGCTTGTAGCTTTTCCCATTGAGAAAAAAACCTTTTTCTGCATCGAAATTAAACCACCGCAGCCCTAATGGGGTGCTCAGCTCATCTAATATTTCATTTCGCTCAACATCAACCAATGTACTCACTACCTGATATAGATAAGGATTTTCTGGCGACCATAAATTTGGCTTAGCAATATCTTGAAGGTCTACCTCGAAATTTAAGGCACTATGGTTATTCGACTGAAAATACCGAGCATCCTTTGCAACCACCTTTCCTTCTTTATTTAACACTTTAATTTGAAGCAGTATCTTTTTATTAACCAAAGAATTATTAACCAAAGAACCTTTGATATTTACGCTCGCTTTTTGCTCATTTACTTTAGGTGTACTTACAAAAATACAGGATGAAGCATAATTGTCCATATTGAAATGCACCAAAGGAGTAGCTACCAGATATACATCTCTATATATCCCTCCAAAGAAAGTAAAGTCGGCCGTAAGTGGTGGAATATTCTCGTTATGGCTATTATTTACCATTACCTTCAACTCATTATGGCTTCCATTAAAATTCAGCAACGATTTAATCGGCACTACAAAAGCATTATAGCTCCCTTGGTGCAGGGCGGCCTTTTTACCATTTACATATACTTCGGCAACTTGGGCCACTCCTTCAAAGTGCAAGAACACTTCTTTATCTTTCCATGAAGGTGGAATATACAATGCTCTTTTATACCAAGCTTCACCACGATAATAGCCAGGCTCATCATCCAAAACATCTGCTGTATTCCAAGAATGCGGCAGATTGACCTGTTCCCATTGGGTCTTATCGGTCATTTCGCCCTTAACGAATTGCCAATTACTGTTGAGACTATGGCTAATACGCTGTGCCTGTAGATTTAGTGCTACACCAAAGAACAAGATAAATCCAACGATCTGTTTTTTCATCGAGGCATCATTATTTATCGACCTTTTCAAGCTTCAAATTCCACTCCTCTACTTCAATTCAAAGTTTCCTTCCAGCTTAATATCATTAGAGGCCGTACCGATCATGACCTTAAATGTTCCAGGCTCTGTGGTCCACCCTATTTTTTCTTGATAAAAAGCCAGTTTTTCTGGCGTAAGCTCAAAATTGATCACCTTGCTTTCTCCTGGTTTCAGTTTTACTTTCACAAAGTCCTTTAATTCTTTAACGGGTCTTACTATCGAGGCAAACTGATCGTGGATATACAGCTGGGCGACTTCCTCTCCCACTACTTTTCCTGTATTGGTCAGCTTGAAACTCAATTTAAGCGACTGGCCTTTTTGTAAGGTAGCCTGATCCAACTTCAAATCATTATAGGCGAATGTAGTATAGCTCAAACCATGACCAAAAGCAAAACGGGGGTCATTAGGTGAATCTATATAAGCTGACTTATAGCGAATATCGCTAGGCTTGGTTACAGGTCTTCCGGTATTGTAATAGTTATAAAAGATAGGAATTTGACCCACATTTCTTGGAAAGCTGATGGGTAGTTTTCCAGATGGATTATAGTCGCCCACCAATACATCGGCTATGGCGTTTCCACCCTGATCGCCCAAAAACCAAGCATAAACAATAGCATCGGCCTGTGCGGCAATGGTATTAAACACCAATGGTCTACCCGCCATCAATACCACTACCACTGGTTTCCCAGTAGCTTTTACTGCTTTAAATAAGGCTTCTTGTTGGCCCGGTAAACAGATATCGGTACGAGATTTGGCCTCTCCACTCATATCCCAGCTTTCTCCCAACACCATCACTACCACATCGGCATTCTTAGCTGCATTCACCGCCTCGGGAAAGCCGTTAGTCAACGCATCATCTATCCCCGTTCCCTGCGCATAAGATAACTTGACATTTTTAGCATATTTTTTCTGTAGACCTTCATAAACGCTTACCATATTTGCCGTATCGGCATAAACCACCCAACTACCGGCCTGGTCTCTTTTGGCATTTACCAAAGGACCTATCAAGGCTATATTTTTTAATCCTTTACTTAAAGGAAGAGTGGCGTTATCGTTTTTTAACAGTACTATAGATTTTTGTGCAGCCAATTTGGCAATATCCTTATACTTAGGATCATTCATCACTTTAGCCTCACGTTTCTCATCAGAAAACTTGTATGGATTATCGAAAAGTCCCAATTCAAATTTCTTATAGAGTATTCTTCTTACGGCTTCATCTACATATTTGAGGTCTACCTTTCCATTATTGACCAGGTTTTCCAATTCCTTCTTATAGGCCTCGCTCTCCATATCCATATCACTTCCGGCCAATATGGCCTTTTCGGCTGCATAGTTCAGGTTTTTAGCAAATCCCCAAGGGGTCATTTCCTTTATAGAACCCCAATCGCTTACCACAAAGCCTTTATAGTTCCATTGCCCCTTTAAAATATCCCTTTGCAGGTAAGCATTACCAGTAGCTGGTATACCATTAAAGGTATTAAAGGAATTCATGAAAGTAGCCACTCCGGCATCTGCAGCCGCCTTAAAGGGAGGCAGATAGATTTCATGCAGTTGCTGTTCACTTATATCCACCGGATTGTAGTCCCTGCCGGCCATAGAAGCGCCATATGCGGCAAAATGTTTGGCACAGGCCATAATTCGATCTACCGCTCCCAATTGTTCTCCCTGAAAGCCCAATACCCTTGTCTTGGCAATTTGTGCGCCCAGATAGGTATCTTCTCCTGCTCCTTCCATTACCCTTCCCCAGCGCGGATCGCGGGCAATATCTACCATAGGTGCAAAAGTCCAATGGATACCCGAAGCTGCCGACTCTGTTGCCGCTACCTGCGCCGATTGTTTAATGATGTCCAGGTCCCATGATGCAGATTCTGCCAAGGGGATCGGAAAAACAGTCTTATAACCGTGTATCACATCCAAGCTGAAGAGCAAGGGTATTTTTAACCTCGACTGCAAGGCAATGGACTGAATTTCACGGGTATCTTTTACGCCTTTTACATTAAGCATAGAACCCACCTTTCCATTTTTAATATCGTTTAACAGGTAATTTTTCCGATCACTGGCCGGGCCGGTCACTTCCCTGCCCGAATATTGGTTGAGCTGGCCCACTTTTTCGGCAAGTGTCATTAATTTCATTAGGGAATCTACACGTTGGTCAATGGTTTTACGCTGTGCATAACCAGGTAGCGTAAACGACACAACTAAAACAAGGGAGAAGCTAAAAATTCTATTCATCGGGTTATATTAAATGGATATGATTGATATGTTATAGGTTATGGCGTTAACTGCAGATTGAGGCCATCCCTGAAGTTCCAAAAATTCTGTTTCTTTTGGTAGGAGGTATCGAAGAGAGTCGCTTCAGCATTAAGTCCCCAGGCCGAATCGGCATCGCCGATATTCCAAAGCGTAATGCCCCAACGTTGATCAATAGGTACAATTTCCTGGTAGGCCTTGGCCACATTGTAATACAGCGATTTCTGCAGGTTCCTGCGATTGGTCAGATCGGCAGCAGGGACAGCTGTTTCACCCGAGCCTAAGAGGGAAATGTCCAATTCGGCGATATGGACCAAAAGTCCAGTTTCCTTCATTTTCTGTATAGCAGCCTTAATGCTAGTTAAGGGCGTGTTATACCTAATGTGCATTTGCAAACCTACTCCATTGATAATAGGATCACCACCTTCCTTCATTGGTTTCAGTTCCATGACCTTATTGTAGATGGCATTAAGCTTAGCTGTAGAATACTCATGGCCATAATCATTATAAAACAATTTCAGTTTCCAGTTCTGGTTGGCCCTAGCAGCCAAACGGGCATACCTAAAGGCTTTTTCTATATAAATTTCGCCCATATACCTTTTCCATATGCTACCTATATCATTACCTTCCGAATCGAGATTAAGGTTGCCCCTTAAGCTACCATCATCATAGTAAGCTTCGTTAACCACATCCCACGATCTCAATAAAGGTAACAAAGGTGTTCCTCCCTTATAGTAATTGCTATAGAATGCCACAGTCTTATCAATATGTCTTTTCATGATGGCGTTTAAGGTATCGGCCCTGACTCCTACGGGTGTATTACTTTCTACATCTTTTACCCATTGTGGTAAAGCCCGGTGCCATACTAAAGCATGACCATGTATACGTTTTTCACCATAGTCTTTTGCCAGGTTAGGTATCTTTTCGTTTTTTTCTTCTATTCCATTACCGAGTATACCAAAATCCCAAGTGTATTTAGTGGGGTTTAAGCTATTCATCTTCATATCATTTTCTGCGGTGATGCTATTGTAATGTAATTTGGCCAAGTCTTTATAATCGGTATTGCTAAATCTGTTCGAATTAATAGCTGCACCCACTATGATATCTGTATTTACCTCTTGGAGTACCGTACTAACTGTAGCTGTAGTAACATCCATTATTTTTTCTGGGTACAACTGTAGCAAGGTTGTGGTTTCGACCTTTTCCTGTTTTTTGCATGCACCAAGCATTATGCTCAGCAGCATTGCGGCAATAGTTACTTTCTTCATGATTTATATTTGGTTTTGGTTGACTAAGTAACTAAGGCAAGGGATCTTCTTTCTGAGTCCCCTGCCCTTAAAAATAGGTTGTTCAAAAATTATATTACCATACAAATTTCTTCACCTGTCTTCCCTCTGGCGTATTTAAAATGGCCATATTTACACCCTTAACTAATTTTGCCGCCGACAATATCACTTTTTGATATCCCTTTTCCAATGCAATGGCACTCTTTTCTTTTACCGCTCCATTGATGTTTACCAATTCTATCTGTGCATTTTGTTTCTTGGCAGCATAGATATGTAGTTCTACAACAGCACTTGCAGCAATGGCCACCACCTTAAAATCTGTTTGTGGCACTGGAATATTTGCCGAAACAGGGCCAAATAGTTCATTTTGTCCATCAAGATCTACCTGTTGTAATTGATAGTAATTTGTACCTGGCAATGGATTTTCATCTACATAAGCATAATTACTGGCTATACCTGTAGCTTTCACCTCGGCTATTTTAGCAAATTTATTGGCTGTTGAAGAACGTAGAATGTTATAATGTGAGCTATTGCTTTCGCTAGCTGTGCTCCAGTTTAAGCGGATGGCACCATTTTTTTCGTTCGCATTAAAAGCCGTAAGTTTTACTGGCAATATACTGCTACCCGGCGCCATGGTTACCCCACGAAAAGTAGTATTGGCAGGCGCCGTAGCCACCAATGTACCCGTGCCTGTTAACCTGGCACTGTTATCTGCCTCTGTTGCCGTAGTAAAGCTATTCGTATAAGTATACAGTTGCGAAGCATTCGCGCTGCCAGGGTTTGCATAAGTTGTATAATACAACTGTACGCCAGATGTACTAGAATAAGTGCCTGCTATGCTCTTGGTGTTTAAAGGTACTGCTATATTTCCAAATTCTACCCAATCGGTACCCCCAGCGTTTGATCGGTATTTCTTGAGCAAAGGACTACCAGCATTATCATCCAGTACATACATTAAAGTTCTACCAGATGAAGATTTGAATACCAAAGCCTGATGCGCATTTACTAAAGGTGCTCCTCCAGGTATATTTGGAACAGCGGTGAAAGTGGATAAGGTGGTAGGTAGGTTGATACTTGGTACCGATGTGCTCCCAATCGGTGCAAATATTTTAGTAGCTACTGTTGGCCCAGCGCCATAAGAAGTTTGGGCAATGGTGAGCACCCTTGGTGCATTTTGCTGATCAGACACCCTAGTTGAACTGGTGTTGGTACCCAATAGTTTATATCTTACCCCATTCTGGAAGCCATTAAAATAAACGGCAGTACCTTCTACTACTGCAGAACGTGGCGTACCTATGGCATCGGCCGCAGCGACCAAGGTATTGGCACTCCATATACCTGCTGCATTTAGTGTACCAATGACAAATTCTCCGGCCTGATCTGGATTATAGCCGATAATAGATAAAATACTTCCATCTCTAGATAACACAGGATAGCCTTCTCCTTCATAGGTACCATCTGCTTTAAGGCCTAGGCCTTCGAAGCCGTAATTTCCACCATTAACCGTTCTTGGAATGGCAATGGTTTTTACAAAAGTTCCGCTTGGTGTATATTCGTCAACAAATACAGCTACACGTTGTCCGTTGGTCATGGCCGTACCTTCTCCATAACGATAGACAGCCAAATTACCCGCTGTAAATTGGGAAAAGGCCTGGAATGTTCCCAAGGTCGTTAACATTAAAATAAGTAGTTTTTTTTTCATACTGTTCAGATTTAAGTTTATAATTGGTGCTTGTTATTTCTTTTTTGCCTTGTTCAACATCAATCCCAATCCTATCTCAAAATCTCCACCTGTAAACGAACGAATGGCAGATGGTCCTAGGCTATATATCCCAGTAATCTTGAACTTATCATTATACTTAAAGCCCATACCGAACGTGGCATTATGCGTACTATGGTATAAGCCAAAAACATTAAATTTTTCCTCATAAGCCAAATCAAATCCACCTTCAACAATATTGTCCATTCCCTTAATGCCACGATATACCACCTTAGGTTCTACGGATAAATCATCGTTTACCTTAATTTTATAAGCGGCAGCAGTAAAAAATGTAGCATAGTTGATCCCTTCTATAAAATTAGGATCGGTATTGAGTGCATTGTTCAAATTGAGCAGCGTGGCCTGTATGGTTAAGCTATTATCTGTATAGGCTACACCAAAATCACCATCTAACCTATAACCCCGGTCATTAAAACGGTTAATCACCGGATCAAAACCTTCTGCATCGATATCTTCTCTATTTACATACTGTCTTGAAAGCCCTACGGAAAGCCCAAAATGTAGCTTGCCCGAATTAGATACCGGCATATGATAAGCATAGGTACCCATGATCCGGCTAAAGTTGATCAGGCCGCTTTTAGATAAATCGATATTCAAACCTATAGCAGCCTTATCCGTATAGGCATATTCTCCCGTAAATACCTGGTAAATGGGAGCGTTGGGCACTTCATTAAACTGTTTTCTGTATAATAGATTTAAATTGATTTCGCCAAATGTTCCGGCCATGGCCGGATTGCCCAAATACTGATTATAGAAATACATATTGCCCATGGGACTGAGTTGAGCACCCGCATTTATATACATACCCATAAGCACTCCAAGCAAGAGCAGGTATTTTTGATATATTGTCTTTTTCATTCTACGCTGTAATTAGTTATTCATCATGGTAAGTGAACCCTTCTTTTTGGGCAAACCTGCGCCAAAATCAATAATGTAGTAATAGGTATCTTCCTTTAAGGAGGAACCTGCTACTTTACCATCCCAATCGTTATTGTATCCTTTTTTGCTAAAGATGACACGACCTGTCCTATCGAATACACGTACAGTACTTTCTGGATATAGGTCTATATTTTTGATGATCCAATAATCGTTGACCCCATCGCCATTTGGAGAGACCAGGTTAGCAGCTGTAACCAGGTTATAGTTATCGTTTACGGTAATGGAAAACTCTGCTATGGAACTACAGGCACCATCATTAGATACTGTAACCTTATAAATGGTATTTATCTGCGGCCTCACGATAAGTTCGGCATTGCCAGTGGAACCTATAATGCCATTGGCAGTTTCCCATTGGTAATGGGTACCGCCCGATGCGGTAAGCCTAACCGTAAGGCCCTTATCGACCACATTGCCTCTATCAGATACAATCGTGGCTACAGGTATTTCGAAAACTTGGAGGTTAAAAGTTTCTATACTCGTATCTACTCCACCATTTGCCGTGCCCCCATTATCCTTAAGGGTAAGGGAAATAGCTGCCGTTCCTATCGCATTAGCCTTAAGCTTATAGCGAATTTCGCCATTACCAGCGCCCAATAAGTTAACCTCCAAACTTTGGAACAAAGCCATATTGTTGGAAGTAACCGTAGCCGTTAAAGTCTGTGCGGTTTCAGGGCCAGGTGTAATACCAGTAAGGGCAATCACGTGTTCATCAGTTCCTGCACATACGGCCTTATTACCAATGGCCGTAATGGTTGGTGCTTCATTTACATCCTGTATGGTAATCTGGAAAGTCTCTTCGTAAATGAAATTTGAAGAGGAAGTTGCCCTTACCCTTATTTGATAGACTTCTTGTGCCTCATAATCTAGTATAATATTATTTTGCAGCGCATTTCCTATTATCCTAAATTTCGCATTATCTGTATCCCCAGTTCCGGCTACCAATGTATAAGCTACATTAACTGTATTTAATGGCAACACCGAAAAAGTACCCGCAACCGTACCTATGGGTTGGTTTTCATATACCGTTACACCAGTAAAGTTTAAGTTAGTGATTAAACCAGCTCCCAGCTCTGCTTTTGCCGTATTGGCATAAATAGAGCGACTGCTACCTTCAATTGCCCTAACTCTATAATAATAGGTTGTTCCTGCGGTAATGGTATTATCTGTATATTCTATAATATTTTGCGCAACGGTGGTTAACAGGCTAAAATTAGTTCCATCGGTAGAGCGTTCTATTTCGAAACCACTTTCGGTAGTAGAATTGTCTACCCAATTTAGTTTCACTTGGGTTAAAGAGATCACGTTTGCCACCAACGACGAAGGAGCTTTGCTATATCCCGGAACAAATGTTACTCCCCTAAAGGTAGTATTGGCTGGTGCTGTGGCAATGAGTATTGGCGTTTCTGTTAATTGTTTTGTATCGTTGTTATTGTTGGTAAAATTGTCGCTCAATGTATACAAACATGAATTCTGACTACCAGGAGTACCCAATGTGGTGAAGTAAAGTTTTACACCACTGGCATCAAACTTTGCTGCCAGATTTTTAGTTGTTGCAGGCACACTTACACTTCCCAAAGCCAACCAATCGCTACCGCTTGCATTTGATCTGTACTTTCTAATTACAGGTGCAGTACCTGCCGCATTTCCATCATCTATGAGATATACAAATGTTCTACCATAAGCCTTAATTGCTATGGCCTGATGAACATTAAAGGGTAAAGTAGCGGTCGGAAAATTTGGAGCAGTTGCAAAATTAACCGAGGTAGTTGGCAAAGGCGATGCACTGGCCAACTGTGTCGTAGTACCTCCTATTGGCGCAAATATTCTAAGTCCTTCAGTTGTGCCATAAATGGTTTCGGCAATACTCAATACCCGTGGTGCCGCCTGTCCTGAAGCTGTCTCTTATACACATCTGACGCTGCCGACGATCGAGCCAAAAAAAAATTTTTTGGAGGGGGGGGGGGGGGTGGGGGGGGGGGAGGGGGGGGGGGGGGGGGGGGGGGGGGGGTGAGGGGGAGGGGGGGGGGGGGGGGGGGGGGGGGGGGGGGG
>NZ_JAELTN010000086.1 GCF_016428855.1 Pedobacter sp. ASV28 | reverse complement strand
ACGCAGGTCTCGTGGGCTCGGAGATGTGTATAAGAGACAGACCTGAGTTAAATCACCTTGGAATAGAAAAGCTTCGGCACCCAATTTCTGTACCTCGGCCAACGTTTTTTCACTTTCAGTCTTTGAACTTTCACTATTGTAATGAATAGCCAGTTTTGCACCTTTTGCTGCAAAATCTCTGCTTAATAATCCACCAAGGTTTTTACCGCCACCAGCGATTAAAACTACTTTCCCTTTTAAATCATTTCTTGCCATAACTTGTCATTTTTAATACATGTGTAATGGTATTAATTTACACACAGCATAACGATACGGCAACTAGAATGGAGAATACAACAATAATATGTCATCGAATTTAAAAGAATGGCAACATTTTGTTATCAAGTTCCAATTTTTTGTCTTAAAAAAAGTGCGATTTTTAGCAAGAGTTATAATAGACAACCACATACTTTTACTATTTTGCATATCATATGAGGACTTAGTGTGAACATGATCTGAAAAAATTTATACAATTAACCAATAAAAAACAAATTTCGCCTATTTCCAAGGACTCAATTTGCGGATTTAAAGGATTCCATTTATAATAGTATCTACATCGAACCAAAAAAAGAAAAAAAATAAATTATAATTTATTGATTACTAATTAATTAAACATAATAAATTGGTAAGGAATTATTTTTGTACCGTGAGGGTACCCATATGGTGCTCGAACCAAAAATCGGTCTCTACCTTCTCTAATCAGCGATTTGAAAATTACCATAAAAAGAAAAAGCCCTTTAAGATATCTTAAAGGGCTAACGGGTCAGTGGCGGTGCGTAATTCGAACCATTTTGTGGACGAATTGATTGAAATAGGTGGTTTTTCGAAAATTTCGGAAGAATAGAGAGTTAAGAATATTGGATCACTATACCAGTAAAGTGATAGGAAATTGTCACCAAATACGCATTTTGAGAAAGATATAACTCAATCCAGTCTATCTGGGTTTCAAGATTTCTTATTAAAAAATAGTGTAGTGATAAAAAGTGGATTAAGATGTTCAAATACGATTGAAATAAGTAAATAGCTTATTTCAATCATTTTCATAATATTCATTTCGTTTAAAAGAAAACATTCATATATTTGAGTACGAAATAATTCGTATTACAAAGACAGGCTGAAATCAGATGAAAAAAATTGCTTTTTTTATAATTGCTATCTTATATACCCAAATGACTTTTGGGCAACAGGTCAAGGCACCGAACGTAACCTTCTCCAAAAACTATATCAAAGTGCATAAAGGCAAAACCACAGTAGAAATACCGGAGGTAAGCGAACTGGTAAATATCATAATGGCACTTCACATTGATGCCGAAAATGAGAGTAATATGTTTGACACCAAATCAGCATATTATCAAAAAGTAAAAAATCATTTTAATCCATACAAAAACCATCCAATCATTGATACCGTCCAAAAATATATTAACGGACTGAAACACTTAGAGGAACAAAATTTATATATGTTTTCCAGAGAAAGCTATGGGTATTACTTCGCACTAAAAATGAATGCCTGTGCTTACAGCTTTGACAAAAAAGGAAACATAAAAAATAATGGAGCTGTGAAGGAAATGGCAAAGGGATGGTATATGTTCGACCCGATGAAGGACACCGCTCTAATAGAGGATTTTGCAAGAAAATCAGGATTTAGGGAATTCTATAAAGAGAACAAATCGTATTATACGAGCTTGATTACTACGTATAATCAACTCAATCCGATACAAAAAATGCAGAACTGGTTGGATAAAAAATTCGGCTTTGGATATGGTTCATATGCTGTATATTTTTCGCCATTGGTATATGGAGCTCATTCTACCACCAAATTAGCTGATAATGATTTCAATCAGACCTTGATGTTTATCTGCAAGGCCGAAATGGACTCTAAATACACGCCAATAATAAATGAACTCTTGGAAAGCCGAATTGTATTTACTGAAATAGACCACAATTACGTCAACCCAGTTTCAGAAGGCCTACTTGATAAAATTAATAATTCTTTTTCTAACAGAGAAAAGTGGGCTAAAGGTGATGTAACAAGTGCTTATGGTAATCAGTTTAAAATATTTAATGAGTACATGACTTTTGCAGTTTACAGCTTATACATAAATGACAATTATTCCAATAAGGAGACTTTGGAATATCTGCCGATGATGGAAGACCAGATGAAAAACAGCAGGGGATTTGTAAAATTCAAAGAGTTAAACCGCATGCTATTGGAAAAATACAAAGAAAATCCAGACATCAAAATATCCCAGTTATATAATTACATTTTAGATTGGGCAATGACAATTAATAAAAGCACTTAGTTTAAGAACATCGAACCAAATCTAAAGAAATAGAAATCTCAAATTATTGATTTACAGTTATTTATATAATGAATTTAAGGTTCAGTGAGCATTTGCCCCGTCAAGGTAACCTTATAGACCTCGAACCAAAAATCGGCCTCTATTGCCTGTAATCAATGATTTAAAAAGAACCTAAAATCAAAAAACCCCTTTAAGATAACCTTAAAGGGGTTTTGGGTGGCTGATGGGGCTCGAACCCACGACCCTCGGCACCACAAACCAATACTCTAACCAACTGAGCTACAGCCACCGTGTTTTTTAGTGTCACAAAAGTACGGTTTTTATTATTTTTTGCAAAAATTTTTAAAAAAATACTGTAAATTTTAATTAAAGAGCTAATTGGCAAGAGATTAAAGTATCGAGATGGTTTTCAACTGCCAGGTTTCAATTCCCAATGACAAGTAAACAATGAAAAGATTGCTTCATCACTCTGTTCTTTGCAATGACGATTTTCGGTTTAAGTTTACAATAAGCAGCAAAGCAATTTAAACAGTTAACCATTTTAACAACAATAGCAATCAAATAATCTATGCCTAGAACTTTCCAACATTACAACTTTCTAACCACCCAACAATTCTCCCCCTAGCTAGCCAAAATAAGTCTTCATCTCCTCATTAATCTCTTTCCGCATATCGGCGAGTCTGATTGCGTATTGATGCAACTGCTTATCTTCTTTCGTTTTGGGCACCCATTCTGGTACGGGCACTGTTTTACCCTCATCATCTATAGCAGCAAATACAATGATACAGTGAGTGGCCCTAGTTTCCGACTTGGTTTTAGGGTTAATAGCATTTATACCTACGCTAATGTGCATGCTCGTGCGACCAGTATAAATGATTCTGGCATTTACTTCTACAATCTCTCCAATCAGAATAGGATTGACGAATCGAATACCACCTACATATACCGTTACACAATACCTGCTGCTCCAGTTTACGGCGCAGGTATAGGCCGCTTGATCAATCCATTTCATTACGGCCCCTCCATGTACCTTCCCTCCAAAATTCACATCGCCAGGTTCAGTTAAAAATCGAAAAGTAACTGCATTTTTCTCCATAACTATTTTTATTTTGCTTCGTTTTACCAATATTTCAAAGGCAAACTAAGCGTAATTCCTATATTTGAACACATTTCAGCTCGCTTTAAACTGCACTAATTTAACGCAATTAAATGGTTTTGAAAGGTAACTGGTTAAAAAATAAGGCTTACCAAACTTAATGATAGAAATTTATACAGACGGTGCCGCAAGTGGCAATCCAGGTCCGGGAGGTTATGGCGTAATCTTACGCTCGGGCGCCCATTACAAAGAAATAAGTGGTGGCTTCAGAATGACTACCAACAACCGCATGGAATTGTTGGCCGTTATTATCGGTTTAAAAGCAATAAAAAGTCCGGGGCAACAAGTTACAGTCTTTTCAGATTCCAAATACGTGGTCGATTCGGTGGAAAAAGGCTGGGTATTTGGTTGGGTAAAAAAAGGTTTTCAGGGCAAAAAGAACAAAGACCTCTGGATACAGTATCTTGCCCTGCACAAATTGCACCAGGTCAAATTTACTTGGATCAAGGGCCATAATGAGCATCCGGAAAATGAACGCTGCGACCGTTTGGCCGTAGCTGCCTCGCAAAATAAAGCCAATTGGGAAATAGATACAGCTTTTGAAGCAGAACGAGCTTAGGGAGTTGGGAGTTATAAGTGATGCGTTATAAGTTCTAAGTTTTTGACACTTTATGCCTTTGGCTTTAAACTTTCTGCCGAATTAAGGATTTTTAAGCCTACCGCCTACCTATTTTCTATTCCTTATTTACTATTTTCTCTCCATCAAAAACATTCAAAAAAACTGCAAAAATAAACAGATACACACAAAATGAGGTTAAAAATTGTGATTCACAGAGCGATAAGTCATCAATTGATTTACCTAGCCCTAACTTCGAACCTACGATTTTTCAACTTCCAAACTTCCGTCATCTGACTTCCCGACATCTGACTTACAAACAAAAAAAGCCATGCTCCAATGTGGCACAGCTTTTTTCTATTTTATTTTATGCTTTTACTTGATGGTAACTGGTACCGAGATCTTATCCCAGTCTAAAGAAAATCCATTTTTGTGGAGATTGTAAACCAATCGCTCTTGCGTTTCTGGCAAAGTTTTCGTTTTTACTTCTACCCTTAACTGATCTTTAGCTTCTTCATATTTAAAAGCGCCCCATTGTTTGGCTTCCTTATTAAAAATGGCCGTCCACTTACCATTTTCTCGAGGGATCAAAAAGAAACTATATTTACCGGCTGGTAAAGTCTTGCCTTCCACTTTAATATCTTTATCCGTTTCAAATGTAGTCGCATCATTCGCTCCCGCACGCCAAACTTTATCATAAGCTTCCAAGCCTCCCCAAATCTTACGTCCCTTAACGGCAGGACTACTGTAGTTGATCGTGATGTTTGCGCCATTAACATTACCTGTAACGGTAGCTGCCGGACTGGCCTTAGGTTTAGCCTCCTGCGCCATCACATTCACACAAAAAATAGAGACAAACATTAGAACAGTCGTTATTTTAATTCTAGCTTTCATAATTTTATAATTTGTTTCGTATAACTTTCATTAAAGTTATCGTTTAAAAATATCAAAATATTCTAATTTCCGCAAAAAATTTTAAACTGATCAGGCTGATTTAATTGCCATTGTCTTTTCTTTCAGCTTTTCCAAAGGGGAAAACTCTGCCATGAATTCTTCTACTTTTCTTACCATTTTTGGAGAGCCTACAAAAATAGCAACACGTTGGTGAAGTTCTGTAGGTTCAATATCCAAGATCCTATTCAAACCATCAGAAGCTATTCCACCAGCCTGTTCAATAATAAAAGCCATTGGATTACATTCATACAATAGGCGTAATTTGCCTTTTGGCGAAGCCGATGTGGTTGGGTACATATAAATACCCCCCTTAATCAAACTTCTGTGGATATCAGCTGCCATTGCACCAATATATCTTGAGGTGTAGGGCCTATTGGTAACCGGATCTTCCACCTGGGCGTATTTGATATATTTTTTCACACCTTCTGGAAAATGGATATAGTTACCTTCGTTAATAGAATAGATTACGCCATCCTCTGGAATTTTCATATCTGGGTGAGACAGGCAAAACTCTCCTATCGATGGATCTAACGTAAACCCGTTTACCCCTTTTCCGGTAGTATACACCAACATGGTAGAAGAACCATAAATGACATAACCCGCAGCAACTTGCTCCGTTCCCCTTTGCAAAACATCATCCAAGGTAGCAGGACCTTCGGTAGATTTTCTTCTATAAATGGAAAAAATGGTTCCAACCGTAACGTTAATATCAATATTTGAGGAACCATCTAAAGGATCTATACATACTATGTATCGGGCATTTTTTGAAACAGGAGAATCAATTCGTACAAAATTATCTTCCTCCTCGCTGGCTACAATACAACACTCGCCACCACTAGTAAGTGCCGATATAAACTGGTCGTTAGCATAAACATCAAGCTTTTTTTGACCTTCCCCCTGTATATTAATGGTATCGGCATCCCCTAAAATATCTACCAAACCCGCTTTGTTTACTTCGCGGTTTACAATTTTTGCGGCAATACCGATGTCTCTCAACAAACGAGACAACTCTCCTTTTGCATACGGAAAATCCGCTTGCTTTTCGATAATAAACTGACCTAATGTTTTTATACCCAACATGATTTTACTTAGTGTATTTTTTACGTTATCTAATCCCTAACTCTATGACCTCTAAGGTATGTATTTTTTCTTCGGAAATACAAAAACGAATCAAAGTTCTTACCTTATGCCATCCATGTTTTCCCGCCGCTCCGGGGTTCATATGCAAACATTGTATTTTTTCATCGTACATTACCTTTAAGATATGCGAATGCCCAGTGATGAACAACCCAGGGGGCTTAGTGTAAATTTCTTTCTTCACCTGCGGGGCATATCTACCTGGATATCCACCAATATGGGTCATCCATACCTCTACCCTTTCGCACTTAAAACGCAAGTGCTCAGGAAACTGCTGCCTGATGCCCGCATCGTCTATATTGCCATATACGCCCCGCAGGGGCTTAAAAGCAGCTAAAGGCTCGGCCACATCGGGACCAAAATCGCCGGCATGCCATATTTCATCGCATTGGTCAAAGTATTTGTATATGGCATCATCTAGATAGCCATGTGTATCGGAAAGGAGCCCTATTGTTTTCAATGTATCGAAGAGATTTGAAGATGAAACTCAAAATTAAACTTTCCGAACCAACAAAAAAAATGGCCATAGGCCTTACCCATACCTTTTCGAGAAGGAGCCTCACTGCCTACTGAGCAGATAGATAAGCTGAGAAAAATTGTGCAACCCATATCGTTGTAAGATATTTCTACGATGGGTATTCACGGTATCCTTAGCAATGAACAGGCGATCGGCCACCTGCTTAGAAGACAAACCTTCCCTAATGAGGCCTACAATTTCAATCTCGCGTTTAGAAAGTTCAATTTTTATCGAAGGTTGCTCTTTCTGCTTTTCATAATGCTTATGCATGGCCATATGAACCGCAATCAAAAGCTGTTTATTGAGATAGGGCTTTGACACATACATTACAGGCTTTATATTAAATGCCTCATTCAACGTAGGTATATCGGTATAGGCAGAAAGGAATATAATTTCACATTTGTATAATTCCACCAGCTTTTCAGCCAACGCTATACCATTCGCCCCCTCTTTGAGGTTAATATCGCAAATAGCTACCTTTAGCGGTACGGACAATGCTTCACACCGTTTTAAGGCCGCATCGGCAGAGGGTACGGTATCAATAATGTCAAATCCTTCCTCTGTTAGGAACTCCGCAATTTCTTCTGCAGTAATCAATTGGTCTTCTATGATGAGGATACTCACGTACAGTCTAGCTTAGGAAGTTTTAAAAACAATGGTATATTTTGTTCCATCTATATTTTGCACCTTTAGGGTACCCTGAAGTTGCTTAACAAGCGTCTTGATCAGTTTCAGACCAAAGGATTGAGAGAAATCACCTTGGGCCGCATCCCAATTTTCCTTGCCATTGTCTGAAATGACCAGTTCAGTCTGCCTATGTTCATCCTGCATCATACTGACCTTGATTTCTGGCTGATCTTGTTGCCTAAAAGCATATTTAAAACTGTTCGAGATCAACTCATTGATAATCAAACCAACAGGAATAGCCAAATCGATGTCTAAATTCTTATCTGGAAGATCGATATGTGTTTTCACCACATTTCCATGATATCCATAACTATCGGCCAGGGAATGACCAAGATTACTTACATATTCCTTCATGTTGATAGTGGTCAAATGCTCATCCATATATAGTTTTTGGTGGATCATGGCCATGGCATCTACCCTAAGTTTACCCTCTTCCAGGGCATCTTTGGCCACCTCATCTTCTATTTTATTCCTTTGCAGGGATAATAGTGCGGAAATGACCTGAAGATTATTTTTTACCCGATGATGCTGCTCCCTGATCAGGGTTTCTATTTGTTCGTTCTTTAGCGCTAATACCTGAGCATGTTCCTTTTTATGAAGATAGCTCCTATATAACAATAGGGAAAGCAATACCAGTAGCACCACCACCACTCCCAAAAACCATAACTGTTGCTGATGTTTGCTAATGGTCAACTTATTCAACTGGTTTTCTTTATTGGCAAGGCTCAATGCTATATTTTTCTTTTCAACCTCATAACCATTCTGCAACTTTAGGGCACTGACCACCTCGCCTTCGGTCAATAAGGTGTCTTGCATAGCGGCATAACCTGCCTGATATTCATATGCTTTTTCCAGGTCACCATTTTCCCTATAAAACTGGGCTAACCTTAAATAGGCATCCTTCTTTTTAACTCCGTTCTCTGTCTTTAGCATTCCTAGGGCCGAAAGCAACAACTGCTCCGCTTCTTTGTGCGCCCCTTGTCTTTGCTTTAAAGTACCCAAAGCATTCATAGTAGAAGCCACATCGTATGCAGAAGATAATTTCTTTCTAATAGACAAAGCATTTTGCAACAGCTTTTCTGCAGCTTCGTAATCTTTCTTCTTCTCCATTAGGAAATTGCCGTAATTATGCAAGCTCATAGCCAAACCTGATGGTTCTTTAACCCGTTCAAAAGCTGCTATGGCTTGCTGGAAAAAATATGGTACCGAATCGAGGTTTTTGTTAATATCGATATAAGAAATGGCCAAATTTGAGTAATTATTACCTATAGATCCGTATACCTTAGCTGGCACAGATAGTTGCAGGGCCTTTTTATAGTATTCAATACTCTTCTCATAATCTTTCATTGACCTGAGCAGTATGCCCATATTATTATAAGACTGCAATAGTCCAACTTTATCGTTCAGTTGTTCTTTAATGTTCAGGCTCTTTAAATGAAAAGACATAGCGTCTTCATATTTTGCCAACATAGCCAATGTATTGGCTTTATTCATAAGAGCAGTAGCCAAAACAGGCTTCTGCTTATGTTTTTCACTAATTTCTATCAAGCGATCAAGATTTTTAAGGGAAGCTTCATATTTGCCCATTTGCCGGTACAATACACCCAAGCCGTTATAAGCGGCTATTGTTTCGGTTTCATGCCCACCTTTGGTACAACTGGCCAAGGCGGCCAAGAAATCCCTTTCGGCCAAAACCCGATCTCCCAAAGCCGCATAATTACGTCCCCTATGGGCCAATGCCAATATACCACCTTTTTCATAACCTTTTTTCTCGGCCAATTGAAGCGAAAAACTGTCAAATTCTATGGCAGTCTCATATTTATTTTGTTTGCTATAGGTATAAGCCAATTGTAAACCCGCATCAACAAGGCCAAGTGTATCACTTACCTGCTGAAAGTAATTAAGTGATTGTTGTCCATCGGCAATAATTTTATCATATTGCTGTGCAGGCCAGCTCTTGCTTCTTTGCAAATATAACGCGCCCTTTTTCAATGGGCTGTTAGAGTCTTCTATTACCCGAGACAAGCTATCTATAACTTTAGTCTGGGCTAAAGAGTGGCCCCCATACAAACAAAACAATAATAGAGCACACAAAAAATTCTTAAGAAGCATCATCTTGATAGGTAAATAAATAGCCGGTTTGCGAACTATAAAAATAGTATCTATTTTGCAATTTCAGCCTAAAAAGCTAAAAAGAAATCCTTGAGCAAGGTTTTATAGGCTTGGGTATAGTTTTTTTCCGCTTCATAGATATAAAAATGCTGACATTGTGGTTCCAACGTCATTCTTGACAAGCCAACCATCAATCTAAAAGCAGGCTTGGACCTATCAGAATGTAGATCTATCCGCACATTAACCAGCAAACCATAATCTTTAGCACGCTCGATCAACAAAAGCGCTTGTTTAACAGGAAGAATAAACCAAAACCTACCTTCTTTGCTCAACAGCTCCTCTACCTTTTTGATCAGGTTGTCAAAAAAGACTTCGTTTGTATGCCTGGCAATTCCTTTTTTATATTCCGCACTCTTAAAATCATTCACAAAGTATGGCGGATTGCTCACGATCAGGTCAAATTTATCTGAATCGCTAAACTGTTCAATTGCGGTATTATTATTGAAAAGCCTAGTACCAAAATCAGAACGCCGAAAGTTTTTGCCGGCAGTTGCCGAAGCTTGCTCATCTATTTCCACGGCATGAACCTCCGCTTTTGGAAAACGCTGCGCCAACATTAACGCAATTACGCCGGTGCCTGTACCAATATCCAATATTCGATGCGGATTTAGATGTTGCGCTATGGCACCTAGCAATACCCCATCTGTATTGATTTTCATGGCGCAGCCACTTTGATCTACTTCAAATTGTTTAAAACGGAAGGGATTATTCATATTACTGTTGGTAGATTTCTAAAGGTAATCCATCAGGATCTGTAAAAAATGTAAATTGTTTGCCGGTAAACTCGTCAATCCTAATTGGCTCCGTATAAATTCCCTTTGCACTTAACTTTCTTACTGCATTTTCTACATCATCCACTTCGAAGGCCAAATGCCTTAAACCCCTGGCCTCTGGCCTAGATGGCCTAATGGGCGGATTTTCAAATGAAAAAAGCTCAATCTGGTAATGACCATTTATGGCTAAATCCAATTTCCAAGATTTACGTTCTGCCCTATAGACTTCACCCATAACCGTAAAGCCCAATTTATTGACATAAAAATCCTTCGACTGCTCATAATCTGAACAAATAATGGCGATATGGTGGATACGTTTAAACATTTTTCAAGTCAAAAGTCTGAAGTCAGGTGTCCGAGGATATGATGCCCATTAAATCATTCAAAATTTCAGCATTCAAAATTCAATCATTCAGCATACAAATAAACCCAAAAACAACTAAATTTCTCCTAAAAAAAACCTAAATTTGCATCTTCAAAAAATAAGCATGATTTATTTCTTTCTAGGTCAATCTGACGAGATTTTTGTTTTACAAACAAGTCAAACTTTATCCCCAACTGATACAGAAAAACTAGAGTGGCTTTTTGGCGGAGCTAAACTTAGCACAGCGCACACTTTAAGCGGTTCTTTTGTAGGTCCACGAGCAGCAATGATTACTCCCTGGAGTACTAATGCGGTAGAAATTACACAGAACATGAGTATGGAGGGGATCATCAGAATTGAAGCGTTTAAAAAAGTTGATGAAGGTTTTGATGCTTTTGATCCCATGCTTTCTCAAAAATACAATGGGCTTAACCAAGATATTTTTACGATCAATATCAAACCCGAACCTATCTTAGAAATTAAAGACATTGCCGCTTACAACAAACAGGAAGGCCTGTCATTAAGTGAGGAGGAAGTTGATTATTTAAAGGGATTGGCAGAAAAATTGGGAAGACCATTAACTGATTCGGAAGTTTTCGGCTTTTCACAAGTAAACTCAGAGCACTGTCGTCATAAAATCTTCAATGGTACATTTGTGATTGATGGCATAGAACAGCCAACTTCCTTGTTCAAATTGATTAAGAAAACCTCTGAAACACACCCTAACGAAATTGTTTCTGCTTATAAAGATAACGTGGCTTTTGTTAAAGGCCCGAAAGTACAGCAATTTGCACCTTCAAAACCAGACGTACCTTCTTTTTACGAAACCAAAGATTTCGATTCTGTAATTTCGATTAAGGCCGAGACCCACAACTTCCCTACTACGGTGGAGCCTTTTAATGGAGCAGCAACTGGCTCTGGAGGTGAAATTAGAGACCGTTTAGCGGGTGGACAAGGCTCCTTACCATTAGCAGGAACGGCAGTTTACATGACTGCACTTTCTCGTTTGGAAGAAAATCGCCCTTGGGAAAAAGGCGTTGAAGAGCGTAAATGGTTGTATCAAACTCCCATGGACATCTTGATTAAAGCTTCTAATGGGGCTTCAGATTTTGGAAACAAATTTGGTCAACCCCTAATTACAGGCTCTGTACTTACTTTCGAGCATGAAGAACATAACCAAAAATTAGGTTTCGATAAGGTTATTATGCTTGCTGGTGGTGTTGGTTATGGCAAGCTAGGTCAAGCTAAAAAACAAGAGCCTAAAACGGGCGACAACATTGTGGTTCTAGGTGGTGAGAACTACCGTATTGGTATGGGCGGGGCAGCCGTATCTTCTGCCGACACTGGCCAGCACGGTTCTGGCATTGAACTAAATGCCATCCAACGCTCCAACCCTGAAATGCAAAAACGTGCTGCAAATGCCGTTCGCGCCATGGTAGAAAGCGACCATAACACCATCGTCTCTATTCACGACCACGGTGCCGGAGGACATTTAAACTGTCTTTCTGAATTAGTTGAAGCTACCGGCGGTAAAATAGATTTGGATAAATTACCTGTTGGCGATCCCACCCTATCGGCTAAAGAAATTATCGGCAATGAATCTCAAGAACGCATGGGTTTGGTCATTAGCGAGGAACATACTGCCACTTTACAGAAAATTGCAGACCGCGAACGTTCGCCAATGTATACCGTTGGCAAAGTGACTGGCGACCATCGTTTTACTTTCGAATCTGCTAGTACTGGCGCTAAACCAATGGATTTAGCTTTAAGTGATATGTTCGGCAGTTCGCCAAAAATGATCATGGAAGACAAAACGGTTAACCATAATTATGAAGCCGTAACTTACAACCAAGATAAAATCAACGAATATTTAGAGCAGGTACTCCAATTAGAAGCAGTAGCCTGTAAAGATTGGTTAACGAATAAAGTGGATAGATGTGTAGGTGGCAGGGTGGCCAAACAACAATGTACAGGCCCTTTACAATTGCCGTTAAACAACTGCGGCGTAATGGCCTTAGATTTTCAGGGCAAGGAGGGCATTGCAACCTCGGTAGGTCACGCCCCTCTTTCAGCCTTAATTGACGCTGGTGCCGGCAGTAGGGTGGCTATTGCAGAATCTTTATCTAACCTAGTTTGGGCTCCGTTAAAAGACGGTTTGAAAAGTGTTTCACTTTCTGCCAACTGGATGTGGGCCTGTAAAAATGAAGGCGAAGATGCCCGTTTATATAGAGCGGTAGAAGCTTGTTCTGCATTTGCCATTGAATTGGGCATCAATATCCCTACGGGCAAAGATTCGCTTTCAATGAAGCAGAAATACAAAGATGGCGATGTCATTGCGCCAGGTACCGTAATTATTTCGGCAGCTGGCAACTGTAACGACATTACTCAAGTAGTTGAACCTGTCTTACAAAAAGATGGTGGTCAGATCTATTACATCAACCTTAGTAACGATGAATATAAATTAGGTGGTTCATCTTTTGCACAAATTCTGAATAAGATTGGAAATGAAACCCCAGATGTAAAAGATGCTGCCAAGTTTAGCATTGCATTTAACACCCTGCAAGAACTGATCAAAGCAGAAAAAATAAAAGCTGGACATGATATTGGCAGTGGTGGCCTAATTACTACCCTACTTGAAATGTGTTTTGCAGACAGTAATTTAGGTGCAAATATCGACCTATCTGGTTTAGACGAAACTGATTCTTTAAAAGTGTTATTTGCCGAAAACATTGGTGTTGTTTTCCAAGCGGATGAAAGTGTAGGGACCATCTTAAAAAACAAAGGTGTTACATTCAGCAAAATTGGTTCAGTAAGTAATACAGCCACTTTAAATGTAGTTAATAACGATAAGAGCTATTCATTCGACATTAACCATCTGCGTGATGTTTGGTACAAAACTTCTTACCTATTGGATAGAAAACAAAGTGGTGAAGTTAAAGCGAAAGAACGTTTCGACAACTATAAAAACCAACCTTTAAAATTTAACTTCCCTACACAGTTCGACGGTAAAAAACCTGTAATTGACACCACTAAACCACGTCCTAAAGCTGCCATCTTACGTGAAAAAGGCAGTAACTCTGAGCGTGAGGTAGCTAATGCCATGTATCTGGCAGGCTTCGATGTGAAAGATGTACACATGACTGACCTGATTTCAGGAAGGGAAACTTTAGAAGACATCCAATTTATTGGTGCCGTTGGTGGTTTTTCAAACTCTGATGTATTAGGTTCTGCAAAAGGTTGGGCCGGAGCCTTCTTATATAACGAGAAAGCCCGTCTTGCTTTAGAAAATTTCTTCAATAGAGAAGACACCTTATCAGTTGGCATATGTAATGGCTGTCAGTTGTTTATTGAGCTTGGCCTGATTAACAAAAATCATGAAGTAAAACCAAAAATGCTACACAATGATAGCCATAAACACGAAAGTGTATTTACTTCCTTAACCCTCAAAGAGAACAATTCGGTCATGTTATCATCTTTGGCTGGAAGTACTCTAGGCGTTTGGGTATCGCATGGCGAAGGTAAATTCCAATTGCCTTATGACGAAAATAAATACCAAATTGTTTCGAAATATGGCTATGAAAGCTATCCAGCCAGTCCAAATGGTTCTGATTATAACACGGCAATGATGTGCGATGATACCGGAAGGCATTTGGTCATGATGCCCCATATTGAGCGTTCATTGTTCCAATGGCATTGGGCACATTATCCTGCCGGCAGAAAAGATGAGGTTTCGCCTTGGATGGAAGCTTTTGTAAATGCCAGGAAATGGGTAGAAAAGCATACTAGGTAAGATAAAATTATAAAAATAACCCCGCTTCAAAAGAGCGGGTTATTTTTTATACAGCCCCACCTGCTTCGTAAAAAGATTTAAACTGTTCCGCTACAGTATCTCTACTATAGTTGGCTATGGCATATTCCCTTATGGCCGTAGGATTAAAATGATATTTCCCATTTAGAATATTTCTCACTTCCATGGCCAATTGATCTTCGTTGCCCACTTCTACCAAAACTCCATATTTTTCATTGACCAATTCGGGTATGCCTCCAACATGCGTGGCCAAAACAGGTAAACCACAGGCCTTGGCCTCAAGAATTACACAGGGCTGATTTTCAAAATGACTGAACATCACCAACATATCTGCCTTTTCATATTCGTGAACTAATCTTTCTCCAGCCAACGCTCCAGTCAATACGATGTTCTTGATTTTTTTTGAGCGTATAAACGCTTTGGCCATCTGAAAATCAATCCCATCTCCCACCATGGTCAATGAAAACTGACAACCAAGTTCTTCAAGAGCGGAAAACACATTTAATATCCCCGAAATATTTTTGCTTTGATCGTCAAAACACGATACATGTAAAAAATTGAAAAAACGTTTTCTATCTTTCAACGATGCCTGATAAAATAGGTCATCCACTACATTTGAAATAATCGGAAAATTAGGAACATCAAGATGATGCTGCTGTAAAGCTTTTTTCATGGCCAACGAAACGGTACTCATTCCACTAGAACGCCTCACTACTAAACGGGTAAACCATTTCCTTAATGCTCCTTTATACCTACCATCCTGCGGTAAGTACCTTGACCAATGTTCTGTAATGTAATAAGGTGTTTTTCCAACAAAAGATATCAAAAAGGGCAGAATAGCTGTTCTGGTCAACACGTGTACATGAAATACATCGGGTCTTTTATTGATTTTCAAATATCGATAATAGCCATAAAAAGTAGCCAAAACATACAGTAACCCCTCATAAGCGTATGAGATTCTATTTTTGGTTTTTGGTTTCTTATAATAAACCGTAAATGTCTTGATTTCTTCTGTATCGCCGCTAAATTTCAACAAGCCATCAAGGTGTTTAACCCCACACACATACAAAACACTAACCTCATATGTTTCCTTAATGGCAAGTGCATGTCTCTTAACAAAGATACCCAGCATGTTATTGTTAACATCTGGATACCAAGCAGGAAGAAACAGTACCGTTTTCTTTTTATTTGCAGACATAGCGGAGTTAAAAGTAGAAAAAATCTGCATTATTAACATCTCCTTTTCTATTTTATGTCTTGGATAGCAAGATAAAATTTACTAGCTTGTTAACCAACTATAAATTAACCACTTAAAATAAATTTCATGAAACATTTTTCAAAACAAAAACATTTGTCATTAGGGTTATTATGTATATTTTTCATTATTATCAGTTGTAATAAAAATATACCATTGGAAACTAACCCTCCAAAACAAGAGGCTGGAAAACTCACAAATAATGAAGCTTTCATAGAGCAAAAACAAAAACTATATCCTGCTGACAAACAAGGAAATATTCTAAATGAAAAACAAATTAAAGAACTTAAATCTAGGGCCAGTACCATGGCTCTATGTGATGGATATATCATTGATGGCG
>NZ_JAELTN010000085.1 GCF_016428855.1 Pedobacter sp. ASV28 | reverse complement strand
GGCTCACCGTATACACCATATGATTTACAGGCTTCTCAGCAAAACTATTAAACGCTGGGAACAGGAATAGCGGAATATAGCAGGTTAAATACTGAAAGGTTATCCCCATTCAGTCAGTTGGATTTTCGTGTGGATAAACGGATGAATTTCAGGAAAACAGCATTGAGTTTATATGTTGATATCCAAAATATCCTGAAAAGTGAAAATGATAGTTTTCCAAAATATACGTTTAAGAGAACTGAAGACAACAGCAGCTTTTTAACGACAGATGGGCAGCCTTTACAAACCAATGGTTCAAATGGCATTCCCTTTATCTTAAATACTAAATCCGGAAATCTGATCCCTTCTTTTGGTGTGATACTTGAGTTCTAGTATTTGTAGGAAATCTTCCTTATTTTACTTTTAGATTTCAAGTAATGATATTGGAAACCAAACCTGTTGATCTGCTATAATGTCCATATCTGAGTTCAAGCATATTCTGTGCTACCAGCCAAATACACCATTGGTCAACAGCTATTTGTGTAATGTTTTAGGGTTGTTTTTTAGATGTACTTAAAACAGGGTTTTGAAACGGAATGGATTTTATTTTAGATATTATCCATTGCAATTCTATCTCTTTGATAATTGTAGGCTATTTGCTGTAAAATAGTTAGATCCAATTGGGTTGGATGCGAATATCATTATAAAGAAGCACTTGAACCGTCTACATTTTTATTGAACGCGAATATTATTTCCGGTTTTTACGTATATTTAAGTATGAGGATATTGTTAACAGGTTCTACTGGTTACATAGCTCAGCGATTGCTCCCTATTTTGCTTGAAAATGGGCATCAGGTGATTTGTTGCGTTCGGGATAAAAACCGTTTTGATAAAAGTAAATATGCAGGGTTTGATTTAGAAGTTGTTGAAGTTGATTTCTTGAACAAAGATAGTCTTGACCATATACCTATAGCTATCGATGTAGCCTATTACCTCATGCATTCCATGTCGGCAAAAAAGGGTGATTTTTCCGAAGCTGAGCTGTCGACTGCAAATAATTTTAAAAGCATCATAGAACGCACTTCTACAAAACAAGTTATTTTTTTAAGTGGGATTGTGAATAGTGCGCATTTATCGAAACATTTAAGTTCGCGTCTGAGTGTTGAGGAGGCCTTACAATCGCCTAAGTATGCCTTAACTACTTTACGGGCGGGGATTATTGTAGGGTCGGGAAGTGCGAGTTTTGAAATTATCAGGGACCTGGTAGAGAAACTCCCTGTAATGATTGCACCCAAGTGGATCAATACGCGTTGTCAGCCCATTGGTATTCGTGACGTACTTCACTTTCTCGAAGGTGTGCTGATGCAGGATTATGCTTTCAATAAATCATATGATATAGGTGGGCCCGAAGTGATTACTTACAAGGCGATGCTTTTGCGTTTCGCTAAAGCGAGGGGGCTTAAACGATGGATTTTTACTATACCGGTTATGACACCAAGACTTTCTTCTTATTGGCTATATTTTGTAACCTCGGTTTCTTATCCTTTGGCTGGCAGTTTGGTAGAGAGTATGAAGGTTGATGTAGTTGCAAAGCCAAATGATCTGCAGGAAAGATTAAACATCAAGCCCATTACCTATGAGCAATCGATCGAATTGGCTTTTGATAAAATAGAACAAAATCAGGTTATATCAAGCTGGCGGGATGCAATGAATGGATATATTTATCCTGATCGGTTTAAAAAACTTATTGAAGTTCCCCATGAAGGCTGTTTTAAAGATATACGATCAATGAAAGTAGATGATCCGGAGCTTGTATTGAAAAATGTTTGGGCCATAGGTGGCGAAACAGGATGGTATTATGCAAATTGGCTTTGGGGCATTCGGGGCTTTCTGGATAAATTATTTGGCGGAGTAGGATTGCAAAGAGGAAGAACAAATTCCAATACACTATTGGCTGGAAGTGTAATTGATTTCTGGAGAGTAATTCTTGCGGATAAAAAGGATAGACGGTTATTGTTGTACGCAGAAATGAAGTTGCCTGGTGAAGCCTGGCTTGAATTTAAAATAGATAGGGAAAATAGATTTATACAAACGGCTACTTTTCGTCCTTTAGGTCTCACAGGTAGATTATATTGGTATGCCATTTTGCCTTTTCATGCTTTTATTTTTAAAGGAATGATGAAGAATATTGTTGGTTATCATGTCTCCATAGACCGTTGAATCATCCTCGGGTAAAGGGCATTTTGTCGCCATTATCAAGATGATGATCAATAGTCCGAAACTCAGTTTGGGATCCTTAATACATCAATCATTATGGGACAATAATTATTTTTATTTTTATTTTCGTGCGTTGATACCTTGTAAATCGGCTATTTCTCGTTCGGGGGTAGTCCTAATTGATGTTACTACTGGTCAATGAATGCGATAGATCCATATAATCCGAAAAATTGATGAAAATAAAACTGCTGCTATTTTTTCTGCTGATCCAAATTTCAGTCACTACAATATTTGCCCAAACGCCCGATGCCAACGGTGTTTTATACGTTAAAAAGGGAAGTGCTGGCAATGGCAGTACTTGGAATAATGCGCTGGGCGAATTGGCCAATGCGCTAAAGGCAGCAAGTGAAGCAAGCCCTGGTACGGTAAAACAAATCTGGGTGGCCGGTGGTACCTATTATCCGCTATTCGCCGCTGATTTTGCAAGTGCTGATAACAGGGACAAGGCTTTCGTATTGGTAAAAGATGTAAAAGTATACGGTGGTTTTGCGGGAACAGAAACCGTATTGGCAGACCGAAACTTGGGGTTAGCTGCTAACAAAACTATACTAACTGGCGATTTGGGTATAGTTAACGATTATACTGACAATGCCTATCACGTAGTAGTGGCTTCTGGTAACATGGGCACAGCGCTCATAGATGGATTTACCATCATGAAAGGTTGTTCAACAACAGGAAATGAAACAAATGCGTTGTCCGTAAATGGGAACTCGGTAATGCGGATTGCTGGGGGAGGTATTATTTTTCATGGAGCTTCGCCTGCGGTCAATAATGTAATAATCAGCGGAAATAAAGCTATAGCAGGGGCGGGATTGTATATAGGGTACAGTTCTAATCCTGTATTTACCAATATTTTGATTAATGGAAATCATGCCGATATTTCGGGCACTGGTAATGGGGGAGCGATGTTCTGCTATGCCTCTAATCCAGTACTTATTAATGCAACCATTGCCTCTAACAACGCGGCAGGTTGGGGCGGGGCATTCGTTCTATCGAGTTCTACCCCTTCTTTTTATAATAGTATTATCTATGGTAACGGAACTACACAACCTGTATGGGTGATTAGCGGAAGCACCAATATGCAGTATAGCATGTTGCAGGGTGGTGCTGCGAACACTACTAATCATAACCTGGCAGGTACAGATCCCCAGTTTGTAGTTGCTCCGTCCTATACCACGGCACCATTTGTGGGAGGGGACTTTTCACTGCAAGCCACCAGCCCGGTAATAAATATGGGTAGCAATGGGCTATACGCCGGGCTTGTTGCAGGTTCCAAAGACCTAATGGGTAATGCCCGTGTATTCAATTATGCTGCTGGTGGAATTATCGATATGGGAGCGATAGAGGCCTGGGATGCGAATGTATTGCCGGTCAAGCTGGTTTCTTTTACTGCCGAAATCGAAGGAACCAATGTCAAACTGAAATGGCAAACGTCTATAGAAAGCAACAGCAGACAGTTTGTAGTCTACCGTAGTGGCGATGATCAGGTTTTTAGGGAGCTGACAAGACTGGACGCTGCAGGAAGTTCTGCTACCCTGAAAAATTACAGTTATACCGATAGGGCTCCATTAAATGGCAACAATTATTATAAGCTGCTGCAAGTGGATGCAGATGGTAAGAAAGCTGAACTGGGAATAAAAGGCTTGGCTTATGATCTGGTTGTAGATGGTATCAAGACCTATCCCAATCCAACCACAGATAAGGTGCGCTTATTTTTTGAATCAGGTAAATACACTTTCCTTATGGTGACTGATCTACAGGGAAGGGTGTTAAAAACGATTTTATTGCAGCCCTCGGCTACAGAGGTAACGGTAGGCTTGGAAGCTTATCCAAATGGAATTTATCTGTTTAGATGGGTAGGAGCAGCCGGAAGCGTTACAAGAAAAGTAGTAAAGCAATGAGGATGATGATCAGCCAAAATCTAACAAGTTTGCTGATCCTGATATATATCTGAAAGGAGGGACTTGGACAAAACCAATCCAATAATTAACTTCATATCGAATAAATATGACCATAGAAGAAATCTTTCAGGACAAGTCGATAAAAGCCAAAGGAAAAGTGGCCCAAATTGGCGAATGGTTGGTTAATAAAGAATTGCCAATGGAAGAATTATTGGCATTTGCCGACAAACCATCTGCTTCAAATAGAGCAACCTGTATCGAAGCATTAGAATATGCAACGAAAAAATCGACAGCCATTGCCAGTGCTCCTTTGTTCGACTATGTTGTCCAGGCCTTAAAGGAAGAAGAGCCACGGATCAAATGGGAAAGTGCAAAAGTAATAGGCAATATAGCCAATCTATTTCCATTAGATTTGACGAAAGCCATTGATGAACTGTTAAAGAATGCTGAAAATAAAGGAACCGTTGTTCGTTGGGCAACAGCTTATGCACTTGCCGAAATATTGAAACTCAAGACGGATCATAACAAAAAATTATTACCTGTAATGGAGCAACTTAGTTTGAAGGAAGAGGATAATGGGGTAAAGAAAAAATACTTGGAGGCCTTGAAAAAAGTAGAAAAATAAAATTTAATAGCTTGGCCGTCACAGAATCTTTGTGAAGAATGGGGGGTATATAGATTTTCTTTAGCACTTGGAGTGTGGATTTTAAACTAAAAATGTTCTCAAGTATACAACTTAAAGAAAGGCGGTGTTCTCCAAGCATCGCCTTTTTAGGTTGAGGTCCAGGTAATACAGGGATATATCTCAGTGGTGTAAAATAAAAAAAGAAGGAAACAAATTCGCGGTTCTGATTGTATTTACACAAAGCAGTGATAAAATGCCACCTTGGAGGAATGGTTTGTTCCCCTTTCCTGAATTTTAACCTTTTGGTCGATCTGATTAAATAATTCATCATAAATAGAAACAATAATGAAAGCAGTAAGATATTATGGACACAAAGATGTTCGTGTAGTGAAGGATTTGGAGAAACCTTCTCCATCAGGGGATGAAGTATTGTTGAAAATTGGAGGTGCTGGAGTATGCCATTCCGATTTACACATTATAGACGAAGGCATTGTATCTGGGGTAACTTTTACTTTGGGTCATGAAAATGCGGGATGGGTAGAAGAAGTAGGGCAAGATGTAAAAGGTTTTAAAAAAGGTGATGCCGTATTGGTATATGGCCCATGGGGTTGTGGGCATTGCAAGCCCTGTCAACAATCAAAGGAAAATTATTGTGATCACCAGTCGGAAATGGCTTTTGGAGGAGGACTGGGACTGAACGGTGGCATGGCGGATTATATGTTAGTGCCCTCGTCAAGACTTTTAGTACCCATTCATGATCTGGACCCGGTTATTGCTGCTCCCTTAACCGATGCCGCATTAACGCCTTATTCGGCCATTAAACGTTCTTTACACAAATTAATGCCCGATGAATATGTAGTGGTAATAGGTGTAGGCGGATTGGGGCATGTGGCGCTACAGATCCTATCGGAAATGAGTGGTGCTACCATTATTGCCTGCGATATTACGCCGGAAAGATTGGAATTCGCCAAGAAATTAGGAGCCAGCCATACTGTTAATTCCATGGATAAAGATGCAGGAGAACAGATAAGGCAGATCACGGGCATAAAGAAAGCCAAAGTAGTGATAGATTTTGTAGGAGCCTCTTCAACCATTGAACTGGGAACAAAAGTGGTAGGCTTGGATGGCGATTTAACCATTGTTGGCTTAGGTGGTGGAAAATATGAGTACAATATGAATGGATTACCTTTTGGTGTGCGTCTTACCAATCCCTATTGGGGGTCGAGAACCGAACTCATGGAGGTCATTGGGCTGGCTAGACAGAAAAAGATCCATATTGAAATTGAGAAGTATAAGCTTGACCAAGCATTGGAAGTTTATGATAAGCTAAGGCATGGGCAAATTAAGGGAAGAGCTGTGCTTATTCCATAATTTACTGAGTATATTTAGCCGTTTACATTACGTTAAAATAAAAAAAATGATAGAAGACAACCATTCCTTTATTTTTCCAAAAGGTGAAAAATTATCCAGTAACTGGTTCACCGGAGATGCTTTTTTAACACCTTTGTTAGCAAGGGATAGGAACAATGATTTTGCACTGGGCAGTGTAACTTTTGAACCAGGCGCAAGAACAAACTGGCATACGCACCCAAGGGGCCAAGTGCTCATGGTTATTGAAGGTAAGGGATGGTATCAGGAAAAAGGCAAAGCTGCGCAAGCCATTAAAAAGGGCGATGTAGTCAATATTCCAGAAAACCTGGAACATTGGCATGGGGCATCGGCGAGTGATAAAATGGTGCATGTTGCCATTACCAATTATAAAGGTGAAGAAAATGTGGTTTGGCTACAGCCCGTAACGGAAGGGGAGTATGAAAAGGTGAACAATAACCAATAGGGTGGAGATAATACTCGGTTAGTGGTGGATATCATTAACTCATCTCTTCTGTATTGGCAGGGCTATAGTAATGCTGTTTTTATGATGATAAACCTAAATGCCACCAGAAATAAAATATAAAGCTTTAATTTGCGATATGTATTTAACTGATCAAGTCGCTCAACAAGGCAATCTATATGGACGATAAACATTTTTTGCTTAATATTTTTAGCCAAGAAAATTTTACAGCACAAGAGTTAGAAACGATCATTTTGAAGTTTAAGAAGGTGGTGTTTTCCAAGAATAGTTTTTTGCTGAGCGAAGGGAAAGTTGCCAACAATTATTGGTTTGTTGAAAGTGGTTTTATCCGTTCTTTTGTTCAAGATACAGAAGGCAGAAACATCAGTACAAACTTTTATTCCACAGGTGATATTGCAATCGATTGGCCCTCTTTTTTCCTGAGGAATCCGACGCGTGAAAATATGCAGGCCTTAACCGATTGTGTTTGTTGGCAGCTGGACTTTGATACTTTTCAAACCTTGTTCCATAGTATAACAGCTTTTAGAGAGCAAGGGAGGACAACGCTTGTTGGAAGCTACTTTGCACTTAAAAACCATAGCATATCGGTGATTGCCGATCCAGCCAAAGCACGTTATCAACAGCTATTGCAAAAAAAGCCCCATATCATCCAAAATGTATCTCTAAAACATATCGCTACTTATTTGGGGATTACCGATACCTCTTTAAGTAGGATCAGAAAGGAAGTAGCCAAAGAGTAGTTTTTTCATTTCTTGTCCTATGGCAAGTTGATTTAAGGAAGCATAGCCTAGCTTTATGTCGGTTGATAAATCGATAACCACTAGCGTAATGAAAAGTATTTTTGATAAAGATATCAATGCAGAACTGATCGAAAGGATCAGGGCGTTATCTACTGAAAATGTAGCAGAATGGGGTGAAATGAATTGCTTTCAAATGATTCGACACTGCACCAAGAGCGAGGAAATGTTTTTGGGCAAACGTAGCTATCCACGTGTGTTGATAGGTCGTATATTTGGAAAAATGATTTTAAAAGGTCTATTGAAAAATAATGAACCCATTAAGAAAAACCAGCCAACACATCTAGCACTTAAGATAAAAGACACTGGAAATTTTGAGGTAGAAAAATTAAAATGGATGGAACTACTTGAAGCTTATAAAAGCTATACCAATGGAACTTTTGTTCATCCTTTCTTTGGGAAAATGACAGATGAACAGATTGGTCGCTATGTTTTTAAACATACTGATCATCACCTTAGGCAATTTAATAGCTAATGATGGCCTTGGGTTTTATCATGGTGGCCTGTTTGTGCGGTTTGTTCTTTTATTGGGGAACGAATAGGCAGAATAATGGTTTTTTTGCTTATGTGATCTGGACGATGATGATCGCTTTGCTTTCTTATTATGGTTTTTTTCAGCAGACCGTTCAGGTACCGCCCAGAATTTTACTGGTTATGATACCTGCTATTATTTTTGTGGTTTATGTCTATAAAAGAACCGATGTTAGGCTATTGAAGCTTAATTTACTAATGGCAATACATGTTTTGAGGATACCCGTAGAGTTGACCTTGTTCCAGCTTTTCCTTGAGGCAAAAGTGCCAATCATCATGACCTTTAAAGGATGGAACTATGATATTCTAATAGGTATTTCTGCCGCAGTGATGCTTATTTGGTCCATTTTTTCAAAAAGGAAAATCAATAATATGATCTTAAGGGTATGGAATATAATAGGCTTGTTTTTTTTGACTGTTATTGTAGGTATGGCCATACTATCAGCGCCTTCGCCTGTACAAAGCTTGGCATTCGGACAGCCAAATTTAGCCATTATGCAATTTCCCTATACACTGCTTCCTGCAATAATTGTCCCAATTGTGCTGCTTTCTCATCTTTTGATACTGAAAAAAATAAGTTGGTCTAAATAGATGTTAAATGAGAGGGGATTGAGCTGAAATGGATTAGGAAATTATTGATGGTCAATTCACATGAAAGAAATACATCAGTACAAACAATCGGAAATGGATTTGAAAATGATAAACTTAAGCAGTAAAGGTTTTGTTAAAGGATAATGACCTAATGAGAAATTTTATTAAATTCACCTTATGGCAAAAAATAAAACCGTTGAAACTGATCTGAATGTTGGTGATTTTCTAGAAAAAGTGATTGATCCCTTAAAACGAAAAGACTGTGAGCAGATCGTAGCACTTATGGAGGAAAGAACAGGGCAGAAAGCTAAAATGTGGGGAACTGCAATTGTAGGTTTTGGCAGTTATCATTACAAATATGCCAGTGGCCATGAGGGAGATGCCCCTTTGATTGGTTTTTCGCCGCGTAGCACAGCCATTGTGTTATATATGGCTAGTTTTGAAGAAAGAGAAAATCTGTTGAAGAAGTTAGGTAAGCATAAAACAGGTAAAGGTTGTGTATATATTAAAAGACTGGAAGATATTCATATAGAAGTACTGAAAGAGATGATTGATCAATCGGTAAGCCATATGAAAATGATATATCCTTAAAAGTTATATAATCTATG
Source organism: Pedobacter sp. ASV28 (assembly GCF_016428855.1). Lineage (GTDB taxonomy): Bacteria > Bacteroidota > Bacteroidia > Sphingobacteriales > Sphingobacteriaceae > Pedobacter. The sequence continues at coordinate 7,678 of NZ_JAELTN010000085.1, read as the reverse complement.
AAAGAATGTCCAAAATCTCGTTGTCGATAGGTCAGCAAGTGCATTTCTAGGACATTCTTTCCAACTTATTTTTTAAGTAAATCCCTGATTTCTGTCAATAAGGTTTCTTCCTTGGTAGGTGCTGGTGGCACCGCAGGAACAGCGGCCTGTTTACGTTTCATCGAATTGATGCCTTTAACGAGCATAAAAACAGCAAGTGCAAGCAATAAGAAATTGATGGCCACACTAATGAAATTACCATAGGCAAAAACAACGGCTTCGGGTACTTTTCTGGCATCTACCAATGAGGTTCCTGCGCTTACGTTTCCTTTAAGTACTATATACATATTGCTAAAATCTGCGGTTCCGATAATAGCAGAGATCAGTGGCATGATGAGGTCATTGACCATACTGTCTATGATCTTGCCAAAGGCGCCACCTATGATAACACCGACCGCTAGATCCATAACATTGCCCTTAACGGCAAACTCTTTGAATTCTGTTACAAAACCCATAATGATGAATTTAGGGTCCATTCTCTTAAGTGCTATACCAAAGAATGGACGATGGCTGATTTATCCGTTTTTTTCGGGCCTATTTTTAATTTGAGAGTTTTTCAGGTAAACCTTTTTTCCTTTCTTGTTTACATAGTACTTTTGGTTTTTGTTATTGATGTATACATCTGTACCGTCTGGTGCCATTTTACCTTCCCAAACTTTATCTGCAACTTTAGAGCTGCCTTTAACGGCAACTTCGGCAGTTTTATTCCCTACTTTTTTTGCGGTTTTCTCTATTTTTTCACCAACCGTTTGCCTTGCTGCCGAAGGCACTGTAAATGCAGCAAATAGCCCAAGAGCTAGTATCCCAGTCAAAATGTTCTTTTTTTTCATGATCAATTGGTTAATGTGTAAATGATATATTTATTTATTTATTTATTGTTTTTCCTGATATCTCTCGGGGTGTAACAGTTTGTCGGTATCTGCCCTAAGCTGAGCTAACCTGTCAATAGTCTGATGATTTTTCTCCTCAATTTCAATTCTTCTTCTAATCAGTTTTTTAATAATCTGATAAGGTGTTTGACCTTTTCGGTATAGGCCTTTTATAAGTTGATTCGAGCTTTTCATAACTTTTTGGCTTTCTTAAATATAATTAAAGTAGGTACTAATGCCTTTGTTCATTTTGTTCAAGTTTGTTTAAATCAGGTCTATGCCTAGTTTTTTAAATCTTTTTGCAGCTTTTCGGTGAAATGATTTGCCCCATTTAAACCAACAAAATATTCTACATTTGCATGCAACAAGACAATTCCAAAACCAACATGAAAAAAATCTTTTTGATGCTAGCGTTTTCTATGTTAGCACTAATGGCCAAGAGCCAAACTACTATTTCCATTAAGGAAGTAGCTAACCATTTAGGCAAAGAAGTAACGATCTGCGATTCGGTTTACAGCTCAAGAGCCTTGGATAACCTAACCTTATTGAATATAGGTGGTAAATATCCGAAAGAACTGCTTACCGTGGTCGTGTATAAGGCCGATCGTCCAAAATTTGCAAAAGAACCTGCTGAGGTTTATGCCAATAAGCGTATTTGTATTACGGGAAAGATACAGGAATATAAAGGAAAGTTACAGATCGTAGTTACAGAACCTAAGCAACTTGCCGTTAAATAGAGTAATCTCTATTATGGGTATTGTAAGGGCGATGATTTTTCGAGCATCGAGATTGTGTTAAATAGTGATACCGAAAGCTTCGGTAAAGGCTTGTTCGGCATAATCTAAAGATGCATAGCCAAAACCATCATCGCCCCATGTATTTCCCCAGCTATTTCGGACAATGAAACGATCTTTTGTATAACCAACAATTGAAACAGCATGACCACCTCTGGCACTCGATGGATAATAACGGTCTAAATTACCCTTGTTCATTGAGGCATTATCCCAAGTACTATCTACATCCAGCCTTGTCAGGATAGGACCGTTTCCAGCAGCAATCCAGTTTTTCCAATTTGTAATTTTGGAAGATGTACCCTTAATAAGGTTAAAGTAATTTAATATTTTTAAGCGGGAAGCGGAGACATAGAATAGATTCTCTGTACTGTCATATAATTTACCACTTTTAAAAGGCAATAAAGAATCGTTTACACAACCATAATTCCTGGCTATATCAAGCGCAGCTTTTAAACTGGTACCGGCTTCTTCAATGAATGTAGAAGGCCTATTGTTGAATATATCTGTCTCTTTGGCCGCCATCCAGATAAAACGAACCGATAAAAGGTCGCTATTCTTGATCAATTTCTTCTTGATGTAGTGCCAACGAAGTAGACTATCTGCCGTAGCCCAACCTACGCAGGAGCCAGTGCTGCCCTGATCGTTTATATTCCACCAATTTTCTCGAAGGTCAATGGTTTCTGGGATCACCTTTAGCTTATTTACAACAAAGCCAGCTCCCTTTGCATCCTCAAAAGAGAAATCTTTTTCAGAGATGATTGATGGGGTGCAATTGAGAATTCTATGTACTCTTGTTTCCTTATTTTTCATATCATATAGCAAATTGAATAATTAATGCTGCCTATCTGTTGTAGGTGCCATAGAGCACATGTTCTATTTAATTTTTTCATATTGATACTTTATATCAATTATCCTCAGTTTTATTTTCCAATGAATCCGCTCCTTGAAAAAGCTGTAATATAATCATAGGGAATAGTACCATAGCCAGCATCGCCCCACCACCATCCCCAGCTGTTCTTGAAGATAAACCTGGCTTGGGAATCATCATAACCACAAATTGAAATACAGTGCCAACCAGAAACATTTGGAGGGTTCATTGCTTTTAGTTTTTTTTCTTGAGTCGAAATTTTATGGTAATCCAACCAAGTTTTTAACAATGCCGCACTTGGCATAAAAATATTGGGCCCATTCTCCCAGCCAGCTTTGAAATGCCCATCTGATTGCCACCATACAGGAACATCGATACTGGCAGGCACATTCCAGTTTAACAAAGCTTCTTTTAATAGCCTTACAAAATTTCCAGGGATTGAATCTATAGTCAGTAAATCTCCATTATAAATATCAATCATATTCTTTACCACTAATGAAGATGGTCTGTTATAGATATTAGCAAAGTTGGCAAATTTATATCTTGGTTTTCCTGAGGTGTTTGGCACTGGGTTCCAGCAAGCTTTGGAAGCATCATAAGGCCAATCGGTAATGGGAACAATTCCAACGTTTTTACATGCTTGGTAGGCATGAACCGTTGCTAAACCTTCCACACAATCACCCCAACGAGATTCAGCTTCATGGTTAGTACAGGATTCTGATAGGTGAATTCTATTATGGATATATTCTAAATTGGAATTCGTACAAAAAGCAGTACAATATCCCCCAAAAGATTGGTTTTGAACAGCGCTCATGTTAGCTCTCAATGTAAATTGGGGAGGTATCATGGTTTGTTCAGCTTTGCGATATTTTTCAAAACTGGGTACGCCAAGTTCATTTAACATCTCTAACGTTGATTCTGGAACAACGAGCGTTTTATGCTCAAAATGATTTAGTTTTAAGTTTTCCATTTTTATTGAGTTAATGGTTAAGATCAATCATTGCTTAATCAGCTTGATTGTTTTTTTTTATCTAAGTTATTGGCATTTAGAAGGTTGGTCAATACCTGTATGTTGGTAATTTTATTGTTTAGACCTAAGCTCAGGATAAGAAATGATCTAATTTTAGCGCTAGCACCTGTCTTCAGCCTTAAGACCGATCGGTAAGTAGTAATAAGCCAAAGAGGCTTTGCTGATAATAATGTTTAAACCATAATTTGAACCAGCAGAGATTGATATTCGATTGGATGGGAGAAACCTTACTACAGTGTAAGAAAGTTCATGTAATCTTTTTGCTAAGAAAACGTAATGGATATTAGTGGGGGGAAGCTTTATGCTTTTAATAAAGGAATACCAATAAATAATTGATGTATAAAGATAAGGCCTATTGGTATTTAAGGAATGACGATCAATAAAAAAGGCTGCTAAAGCAGCCCATATAAACCATCTTTATGATAGCGAAAAGTAGGTTTGGGAGTATCTATTTTTCTCTTTGCATTGACAGATGGTCTAATATACTTTTCTGTACTATTGGCATGATGTTTTTGCTCGGTAGTTTGGCGGCTGATTTCGTTCTGTAATTGATCGGTCTGTTTTTCTAACATGATGTTGGATATTTTTTTAAGGTTTCTTTACTTTTTCTGATATACTGCCTGATGGTTTCATAATCTAAGCTTCGAGTGGCTTTAATAATAGATTTAAGTCTTTCGATGCTAATGCCGAACTCAGATGCCCAAAATAATTGCTCTTTTTCCTCGGCTACCCCAATAATTTTTTTCTGGGTACTTATAGATGCATAATCTTGAATGGCCATAAACTTTTAGTGTTGATAGAAGAACAAAAAATGACCTATTTTGGTTTGTTTTTTTATTAAATCGTATTTGTATGCTGAAATGTCTGCTGTTTAAAGGTCAACTATTGGTGTGATGGAAAGAATTAACAAAATTCTAAACAAAATCAACCTATAGCCTAAACTTTCAATCGAAAATACTTATAGGAAAAATTTAATTGGTCTGAACTAACCAAAAAGGCCTATACGTTAGATAGAAAGTTCAGTCTTAGGAGAAGAGAAGAAATGAAAATTTTTTGATTCCTTTGTAGGAAACTATTTAACTCTACTTAGACCATCACTGCTTGAACTGTCACCTGGTTTGATTAAGAGTGCCCTTTCAAAGTAATTTTTGGCCTCTGTTTTATTTCCAGATAACAAATAGGCCCAAGCCAGCATATGATTACCATCATAGTCAAAAGGGTAGAGAAGGGTAACTTTATTAAAATATTTAATGGCATTGGCATATTGCTTTCGATTATAGAGAATAACGCCAGTCCAGTAATTGGCCTGTGTATTTTGGGGATCGATTTTAAGGATACCCTGGTATTGTACCAAAACTTTATCCCAACTTCCCAAAAGTGAAAGTGGTTGTATATAGCCAAATTTGGCCTCTATGGCATTTGGTCTGATGTTCACTGCCCTGGCATAATAAGTTTGAGAAGAAGTATAGTTTTTGGCAAGGTAATATAGCCAGCCAATACGCAGGCTACCCTCATAGCTATTTTCGTTATAAAAGGGCATGATGTCGCTGATGGCTTCGGTGTATTGCTTCTTGGTTTCGTGGGCATAGCTGTTTTGAAATGCCTTTTGCATATTGGCACTGATTTGTGCATTAGCTTTAGCCATGAAAAGTAAGGCTATACATACCATTGATAAACTTCTTAAAACTTCCATGTTACATTAGCATTAACAGCATGTTGAAGGTATTTAAATCTCAAATTGTCGCCAGTTCTATCCTCAAAAGTATAACCTATATTTAAAAGTAAGTGTTTTTTTATTAAGAAATAAGCACTTGCATTAAGTTTTGTGTGGGTATAATCTATACTATTAAATACATAAAGCCCTTCCGAATCAATGAAATTATATTGCTTGCCCAAATTGGCAAAAGTTTCTAACCAGATCGTAGGAAGTATTTTGGTGCCCAGCAGAGGGGTGATAATGAATGAATTCACCTTACTGTTGTTCAGTAGTGAGATCTTGGCCCCGCCATAAACATTTAGATTGCCCATGAAATAGAGCATCGACTGCAGATTAAATTGAGTAGACCTTGATTCGTCGACTTTAGAAAGATTGACGTCAAATTGAGTATTGAAATGAGGACTAAGGTACTTAAGGCCAATTACAGCAGTATGATTTTTAGTATATATACTTTGAATGAAATTAGACTTGGAATAATTGTAGGCGGCAATTAAGGCCAAACGGTCCAAAGGAACATAATGTAGTTTGATATAATAATCTGGTTGTTGGATTTTTTTGTCCATCACTTTCTGATTGAAATAGGAAATAGATTGATCAATATGCAATTGATAACCTAACCTTAATTGTGTATACAAACGGTTATAGGTAGCTTCTTCCCTAAAATGGATATTGGTATATCTATAAGACATCTCGGTACCAATATAGTTGAAGGCTATGGAATGAAGCTCTTTTTCGTCAAGAAATTTTGATTCTAGGTTTTTGGCATAATAAGATGCCATGGAGTTTCTATTCAATAGAATATTGCACCAATAAGCATGGTATAAAGCCATTTGGTTGTAATGGTCAGTATGCAATACTTTTTGATAGTGAGCCAGAGCCTTGCTATAATTTTTTAATTGTAATGCGGCATAACCTAATCTCAATCTCAAATTAGGAAAATCATCCCCATGGGCAATGCTGGTTTCCCCGAACGCTAATAGTTCCGGCCATTGTTCCAATTGGTATAATGCGCTTGAAATACTATCTGTTTGTTGATAGCCCTGTTGTGCATGCCCTTTAGGCAGCACTATTAATAGTATGGCCAAAATTAGATATAACTGGCGCATGTTGCTTGTATATTTAATTCTGGATGATGGATTTCAAATCCATAGATTCCTAGTTCATTAATTTTGATCTCGGCCGTAATCTTTTTCCTTGTCCTGCCTGCAAACAGCTTTTCGATCTTAACCTTTATAACGAAACCATCTCCATGTTCTATGGTGTGATTGTGGTATTTTTCCTCTTTGATGAAATAAAATGGAGCGATGAAATCCTGTATATAACTGTTTGGCCTGAAGGTATCCAAAGAAAATTGATCATGTACCTTATGTACAGAAAAATTAATTTTATAAGCGGCCAGGTAAAATTGATAGAGCAGTGCTTTTTGGCTACCATAGTAGCGGGTAAAGTAAAAAGATTGTCCATCGTTAATAAAATAGGCTATATCTTTCGTCTGGTGACTATAAATGTAGGTTTGCGATTGGACATTGGTAAATACTTCCCAAGTTTCCTGTATTTGGTCATTACTCGTGACGGTGAGTCTAAAGCCAGGCTGAAAATCAAATGCTTTGGCAACACTGTCTTTTAAAACTGGATTCTGTACATGATCACCTGTTAGAGGTACATTGAGGTTTATGAGTTCATTAATGCCCTCATGGTTACTTTTCTGATATTGACCAAATGGATAGGCCATAGTCTTTGATCCGATATAGGGAGTGCGTTGTAATTGAAAATGCAAGTGGGGCTCTGGTGAACGCCCAGAATTACCACAATAAGCTAAAATACTTCCCTGTTTTACAAAATCTCCCTTTTTAACTTTGAAACTTCCTTTTTTGAGGTGCGATAGTTTTGCGTATAAACCTTCGGCGTGTTTAACTATAATGGTATTGCCCCAATTTTGCTTAAGGTTTACCTGCCCAATTAAGTTGTCTTCAATATCATCTAGAATTTCTACTACTATACCATCTGCGCTAGCTAAAACGGGTTTGTTATAACAGTAGTAATCCTCGCATTTTGTACCAGGTAATCGATAGGTTTGATGATCAATATCCATAATTACAAAATCTAGGGCTTCTTGCCATTCGCCTATGTGGGTAAGCGGTCCGTTGTAATCTTGTGATACGGACCATATTCCTGTCTCTTATACACATCTCCGAGCCCACGAGACCTGCGTTACCATCTCGTATGCCGTCTTATGCTTGAAAATGGGGGGGGGGGGGGGGGGGGGGGGGGGGGGGGGGGGGGGGGGGGGGGGGGGGGGGGGGGGGGGGGGGGGGGGGGGGGGGGGGGGGGGGGGGGGGGGGGGGGGGGGGGGGGGGGGGG
>NZ_JAELTN010000084.1 GCF_016428855.1 Pedobacter sp. ASV28 | reverse complement strand
GCTGTACACAATTTAGGTTATCTTCTAAAGAAAAAATTTAAATCAAAACTTATACTTGAATATAGAGATCCAGGTGTTTTTGGGTATAGATTAGTATTCGAAAATGAATTTGTATCTAAAATGCGTAAGTTTTTCTTAAGGAAAAAAGAAATAAGAAACCTAGAAAGTGCAGATTTATTGATTACTATTTCGGAATCCATAAAAAACTTTTTTCCAGAAAAATACAGAAGAAATATACAGGTAATTAGAAATGGTTTCAATAGTAATAAAATAGATTTTCAATTGATAAAAACTAATAAAGATCAATTTATATTGGCTTATTTAGGATCAGTTTATAGTGGGCAATTAGAAGATTTTTCTTTTTTTAATGCAATTAGAAAGTTTATTGATAGGTATAAAGTTTCTCCAGATAAATTCCTTTTAAAATTTATAGGTAGTGATAATAACCAGTTAAATAAGATTATAAAAAAATTTAATTTGGGAGCTTATACAGAATTGACTGCCAAAATGCCCATTGAACAGGCTTATCATGAATTATATACTGCTTCTATGTTTTTTCACTTAAGGTATGGTCATAGGAAAGAGGTCATAACAACCAAACAGTATGAATATTTGGCTTTTCAAAAGCCTATTTTATTGCCGATAAATGATCATGGTGATCTAGAAGAAAGTATAAAAAAATATGATGCAGGTTTTGTATGTAATAGTGAAGAGGAAATTATAAATATACTTAAAACGGTGTTTGATAATCATTTTAATGGAAATCCTATACACATTACTCGAACGGAGGAGGAGCTGTATGCATTTAGCAGACAGTCTCAAGAAGAGAAACTGATTAAACTTATAGACAAGCTTTAGACCATAAAGACAATGCTAATGAATAGTAATTATAAAACTAGATTTTATGGAAGATTATTATTTATGAGTGTTGTTTTTCTAATTCCTCTAATCCTACTGGTATATCTAGATAAAAATAGTAGTTATTCTGGTTTTGTTAACTCAATGATATCTGGTTACATTGCCGTAGTATTTTTTCTAATAATATATATTTTACTTTTTTGGTTAGTGGTCAAAATCATTAGCTTATTCTAAGTCTTTCTGCAAAAATTTGTCATCAATTTGCTTGTTTAATTTGGTTTTAGCCCCCAACTTCTTAATTTTTTCAACTTTTCCAATCAGGTTTCCACTACCATATTGAAGTTTTTTAAAAGCATCTTCATGTGCTTTTTGTGTTTGTTCAATATGTTTGCCTATTTTATCCATATCTGCTAAAAAACCCACAAATTTGTCGTACAAAGAGCCGGCCTCTTCTGCAATTTCAAAAACATTTTTATTTTGTCTATCTACCTTCCAAATACTTGCAATGGTACGCAAAGTAGCCAATAAGGTAGTTGGGCTTACCAATACTACTTTTCTGTCCCATGCATAGTTGAACAATTCGTGGTCTGCCTGTATGGTTACGCTAAAAGAAGATTCTATGGGAATAAATAATAAAACAAAATCTGGTGAATTGATCTGGTATAGGTGCTGATAGTTTTTGGAAGCCAAACCATCTATGTGGCTCTTAATGGAAAGTAAGTGTTGTTTAAGATATAAAAGCTTTTCTTCTTCCAATTCGGTATTGATCATTCTTTCATAAGCGACCAACGAAATTTTAGCGTCTACAATCAAGTTTTTTTCATCGGGCAGGTTAATGATCACATCAGGCTGTAATTTTGCGCCTTCGGCGCTATTAAGGCTTTTCTGAATATTATATTCCCTGTCCTTAACCAACCCAGAACTTTCCAATACACGTTCTAAGATAATTTCGCCCCAATTGCCTTGTTTTTTGTTATCGCCCTTTAATGCCCTGGTAAGGTTGTTGGCATCAACTTGTATCTGTTTACTTTGGTCCATTAATTGAAAAATAACACCTTTCAACTGACTTCTCTCGGCAGCCTCATGCTGATAAACCTTATCTACTTTTTCCTCGAAAGATTTGATATTAGCTTTCAGCGGATTTAAAATGTTGTCCAAGTTACTTTGGTTCTGTGCAGTAAACTTTGCCGATTTTTCGTCCAGTAGCTTATTGGCAATATCAGAAAACTCTAAGGTAAACCGTTGTTGTAGTTCTTGCAGGTTTTTTTGCTGTTGGTTAAATATCTCTTTTTGGGCTTTTAGGTTTTCTTCGGCACGGGTAGCCCTGGTATTTTCATTCAGTACAGCTGCCCGCTGTTGAACCAGTTCCTGTTGTAGTTTTTGATTTTCATCTTTTAAAAATTGTATAGAAAATAAGTCTTTTTCATTAACAGACTGCGATTTTCTAATTAAAAAAAGCACCTGAACAACCAATACAATAACCAGTAGAATAATAACAGCAATTTCCATGAACTTACAATTTATGCAAAATAACGAAATATTGGACTACAGATGTATTTGAAATAAGCTTAAATGCTATATTTAGCACATGAATAACCTTTTAGTTTTAATACAATGTAGAGATGAAGTAGGTTTGGTTTCGAATATTACCAGAATTTTGGCCAGCCACCAGCTCAACATTATTGCCATGCGTGAGTTTGTTGATGAAGAAGAACAACGGTTTTTTGCAAGAATATCATGTAGTGGGCATATAGAAAATGAAGATGTATTAAAGATAGAATTACAAAAGGCACTACCCCAAAGTGCGTTGATTGATGTGGTACCGAGAGCAGATAAAAGTATTGCAGTTTTGGTAACCAAGGAGTTTCACTGCCTGTCGGATATATTGATCAGAAATTATTTTAAAACACTAGGAGCGAAAGTTAAGTGTGTGATAGGTAACTATGAAAATTTAAAAGAGCTTTCAGAAAAATTAGATGTCCCATTTCATTATATCTCTCATGAAGGCGTAAGCAAAGCAGATTTTGAAACCTTAATTATAGAGCAGTTAGACCAATATGAACTGGATTATATTGTTCTGGCGAAGTTTATGCGTATCATATCCCCAACTTTTGTAAGTAGGTATAAACATAAAATTATCAATATACACCATTCGTTTTTGCCAGCTTTTATAGGAGCTAGTCCTTATCAACAGGCCTTTAAAAGAGGGGTAAAGATTATTGGGGCTACGGCCCATTTTGTTACCGACGATTTAGATGAAGGACCAATTATTAATCAACAGACTATTCACGTAAACCATACTTACGGAGCTAAACAAATGGCTATTGCAGGGAGAGAAATAGAAAAATCGGTATTGAGCAAAGCCTTAGAATTGGTATTTGATGACCGTGTTTTTGTAATAGGGAATAAGACCGTTGTTTTTGAATAAACGAATTTTTTGGAAGCGCAAATACAGTGCAATTATTATCCTTTTGTCCGGCTTTACGCTGCAATCCTTTTGTTATAATTAATGAAACCTGCGAGGGTTGAAAAACAAATAAAAAGTATTTCCGCTACAATCCGGGCTATTTACAAACATTAATAGCCTAAATGCTTACAAGCTATTCAGCACCATTTCCCCAGCTTCTGCTCCTGTTTGGCTGCCTATGGCTATACCCATTCCATTACAACGAACTGCACAAAAAACATGAGGTTCCACCTCTTCTATAATTGGATAAAGAGCAGGGCCGAAGGCCATAATTCCACTCCATTTCTGTTCTATTTCAAAAGAAGTGGTAGGTAAGATGACCTCTTTCAGTAAACGAAATAATGTATTCTGCACTAATGGTGTTTCACCAAATTGCTGCGTTTCTTCCGTAAAAAAATCCAAATTTCTTCCGCCACCTAGCAATAGCCTATTGCCAACATTTCTAAAATAATAATACCCTTTTTCATAATGAAAGGTTCCTTTTATTTTTAACTGGTTTATAGGTTTGGTAATAATGATCTGACCCCTGCCAGGTTTGAGGGCCAGTTGAGGTAAAAGCTGTGTGGCAAAAGCATTATTACAAAATAAAAGTCTTTTACCTCTAAAATTTCCCTGGTTACTTTCTATGTTAATGCCACTACTTTCTGCTCTATAACGAAGCACTTCACAATGGTTTAAAATAGAAATACCCAAGCCCGTGGCCTTCGCTATAAGTGCTTTCATCATCTTTCCCGGATCAAGTTGTGCTTCTAATGGGTTTTCAATTAAAGAGGAGACACCTTCAAAACCGAAAACTGTTGGGTTGGGGCCAATGGAAAAGGTGTCTTTTCTATCTACAATATCTGCTATCAATTGGTTAAAATGCCCAATTTTTAATACACATTCTTCCAATAATGTGGTTTGTTGAGAGGTAAAAAGTTCATAACCACCATAGTTTTTAAAATCAAGCTGTACATCGCCAACAATAGATCTTAACTTCTGCAGACCTTTCCAGCGTTTGCTGATTAAGCGATGAAGACCATCTGTACCACAGGTTTTTTCCTGTTCAATCAATTCAGAAATGCTGCCAAAACAGGCGAATCCAGCATTTTTGGTACTTGCACCAGCGGGTAAAAAACCCCTTTCCAATATGATTAAACTGCATTTTGGCTGCTTTTCCTTAATATAGATGGCCGCATTCAAACCTACTATACCACTACCCACAATCACTACATCGGCAGCGAAGAAACTGGTTTGTTCCCAATACGATAGGGACGTAAGATTCATGAGATTAAATGTAAAATTTTTATTTATAATAAATATGGGAACACTTTTTGATTTAGCGAAACGGAAACACAAACATTAATAAAATGGAAACGTATTTAATTTTGATAGTTCCGATACTTCTGCTTAGTATGTTTGTACAGTGGCGATTTAGAAATAAATTTTCGAAATATGCTGAAATGCAACTTAACTCGGGCTTTTCGGGCAAGGAAGTAGCAGAAAAAATGCTACACGATAATGGAATTTACAATGTAAAAGTATTGAGTTCAGAAGGACAGCTAACTGATCATTACAATCCGGCGGATCTGACGGTAAACCTAAGTACAGATGTTTATTATGGACGGAGCGTAGCTGCTGCTGCCGTTGCTGCACATGAATGTGGGCATGCTATACAACATGCCAAAAAATATAACTGGTTGCAATTTCGTTCTAATATGGTACCAGTGGTAAGCATCTCGTCAAACCTGTTGCAATGGGTATTATTAATAGGTATTTTACTCATAGGATTTACAGGTAATGCAATAGTGTTAGGCATAGGTGTAATTGGTCTGGCCATTATTACCCTGTTTAGTATTATTACCCTGCCAGTAGAGTTTGATGCAAGCAATAGGGCCTTGATCTGGTTAAAAAATAACCATAATATCATGTATACTACCGAAGAAAATGCACAGGCAAAAGATGCGCTTTGGTGGGCAGCAATGACTTATGTTGTAGCGGCGCTTGGTGCACTGGCCAACCTACTTTATTATGCCTCTATGTTATTTGGCAGAAGCAGGGACTAGTAAAGCTAAAAGGAGAGAGGATGTACAAAATTCAACTAAATGAAAGGTGTTTTTGTACATCTTTCTTTTTATATACTGGCATCAATAAGAATAGCCAGCTGTATGCAGGCTTTTTCTGACCGATTGCTCCAGGCATGATTTGCTCCCCGCTGTATTACAATATCTCCTGCATGTAGGAGGGTCTCTTCCTTATCCAGTATCAAATAAATTTCTCCAGATAATATAATGATGTAATCTAATGTATCCGTTTGGTGCATCAAAGGATGTTGACCATCCATTGGAGTGGCTATGCCTAGATCTTTGTCAGGCGGAATGTGTACATATCGAAAATAGGTTCCATTTTTAGGTGTATGTGGAAATGCGGTATTTTCAATTACTTTTTCTACCATTAAATTAGCAGGCATTTCGTGACTACTCCAAATATCAGAAATAATGAGCCCAGGAAAATGCTCAGATACATTAGTTACTGTTGAGTCTTGTTCAATAACAGATTTTCCTTCTTTAATACCAGTTACAATTCTTCTGGGGATGGTTTTTATAATATTCATGGACTACTAATTTTTATAATTAACTTTTTTCCTTTGGTCTGGTTATTTCGTAACCTGTAATGTGCTTTTTCTGCCATATTAGGATCTAGGTTTCCTATGATTTCTATTTGGGGCGGGAGAATTTTACCACTTTCTATCATAGATGAAATTTCAGCTAAAGACTCTTGATAATATTCATATTTCTTTTGGGCAGCATAATAGAAATGTGAGATGTTAATAATGGTGCAGCCCTTATCAAATAAAACTTCCCTAGCCACTGTAGTGCTTAGGGCCGTTATATCTACGTAAGTTCCATGATGTTTGAGAACCGAAGCTGCTGTTTCAGATAAAGTTTCACCTACGTTGTCCACAACAAAATCAAAGTATTGACCTTTATTCTGACCAATGAGGTAGGTGGGTAAGTCTGCTAATTTATAATTTACTATGTGCTTATCCTTTATGCCAAGACTTATCAGGTATTGTCTGCGCTCTTCATTTCCTATTGTAGTAAAAATATATTTATAGCCCTTTGCCAAAAATACTTTGAGCAACATGGCTCCCACTCCTCCCGAAGCTCCAGTAATTAATATCTTTTCATAGGGCTTGGCCTTCATGCGTTTAAAGGCCTGCAAAGCGGTAATTCCAGCAGAAGGTATGGCCGTGGCCTGTTCGAAAGAGATATTTTTTGGCATGTGTGCAATTACAGCCTCGGGAATGGAAAGGTATTCGGCATAAGATCCATTGGAAGCAAAGTTGCCTGTACTCCCAAAAACCTGGTCGCCTATTTTAAATTGGGTTGTGTTTTTTCCAAGAGCAGTTATTATTCCCGAAAACTCTCTTCCCAAAATAGGGGAATGCATTTTTTTTCGCTCATAAGGCCTTTCCCGCATTTGATAATCTATGGGATTAAAACTGGCTGCTTTTAGCTGTATAAGCACTTCTTCTTCCCTTGGCGTTGGTGTTTCAAATTCGCTTAATATAAGATTATTGGCCGCTGTTAACGTAATCGCTTTCATTTTTATGATTTTTTGACAAAATTAGCGGCACATTAGTTTACTTTGGTTATTAGTTAACAAGAGGTAACTACTAACCAAAAAGTAACCAATATGATAAAAACAGATAAAAATGGTCTAAAACGGGAAGCCTCCTGTGGCGAAGAGCTTTTGGCAATGCGTGATAGTTTAGAAATATTGGGAGGAAAGTGGAAATTGCAAATCTTACGTTACCTGACCAATAGGGCACACCAAACCAATCAATTTAAAAAGATACAACGGGAAATCGAGGGAATTTCCGCAAAAGTATTGAGTAAAGAGCTTAAGGACTTGGAAGATAACCTGCTTGTTACAAGAACCGTTCAAGATACGCGTCCAATTACGGTAGCCTATGCCATTACAGCCTATGGAAGAACAGTATTACCCGTTACCAATACATTGGTAGAATGGGGATTAAACCATAGAAAAAAAATTATAGAAAATAGATAACCTAGCTTTAGGTCGTATTCGGGAATTTGAAAGGATCGGGTATTATTGTAGAGAATATTTTACAATAACTATCCCAATATTGGGATGTTAAAAAAGATTTGTTATTAATCACAGAGGATGATAACAGGCGCAGTGAAATTATACATCAAATCAAAATACCCACTTCAGCAAAAGGTTTACATGCAGGAAATGAAGTGAAAAAATGATAATTCTAGTTAAGCTTATAGGGAACGATCAATTGAAATTCTGGTATTTCAACAATAAAATCGGTATCATCAATCATACGGTGCATTAGGTAGTGTCCGCGCATGCTACCAATATCTGTTTTTAAATTACAGCCAGAAACATAAGAATAGCTTTCTCCTGGCGCAATATTGGGCTGCACACCAACCACACCTTCCCCCTCTACCTCTCTTACCGTACCGTTAGAATCGAAAATAAACCATTGACGTCGCATTAATTGTATTTGATAATCGGTAAGATTTTCGATATGAATGCGATATGCAAACATAAAATGCTCATTAACAGGATTCGAGTGCTCATCCTGATAAATGGTATCGACCGTAATTTTGACGCCTTGAGTAATCGCTGTGACCATAGCATTATAATTATAATAAAAAAAATCTCTTCAATAATCAAGCCATTTCTGGGGAAGAAGCAACATTTATGTATTTGTGTGCAATTTCGTCTAATAGGGCATGTAAAATATCTATGTTTTCCTCCTTAACCAACTGTGTACGATAAGGTTTAAAGTCTGGTAGTCCCTTAAAATAATTAGCATAATGACGGCGCATTTCGAAGACCCCTACTTTTGGTCCTTTCCATTCAATAGACTTGGTTAAATGGGTACGACAAGCATAAATCCTCTCTTCTAGGGTTGGCCCAGGCAAACGTTCTCCAGTTTTAAAGAAATGTTTTATTTCCCTAAAAATCCAAGGATAGCCAATGGCAGCTCGGCCAATCATAATCCCATCTACCTCATATTCTAAACGCCAGTTGGCGGCTTTTTCCGGACTGTCTACATCTCCATTTCCAAAAATTGGGATTTTAATGCGAGGGTTTCGCTTAATTTCACGGATCAATGTCCAGTCTGCCTCTCCTTTGTACAGTTGTGCCCTGGTACGCCCATGAATGGTCAATGCTTGTATGCCTACATCTTGCAAACGCTCTGCCACCTCGTATACATTTTTAGTGTTATCATCCCAGCCTAGTCGGGTTTTTACGGTAACGGGCAAATGAGTAGCTTTTACTACAGCTTCGGTCATTTTAACCATCTTATCTATATCTTGCAACAGGCTGGCCCCAGCACCACGGCAGGCCACATTTTTAACCGGGCAACCGTAGTTGATATCCATAATATCTGGATCGGCAAGCGTAGCGATTTCCGTAGCTTCACGCATGCTTTCTATATCACTTCCAAAAATTTGGATACCTATTGGGCGTTCATATTCAAAAATATCCAGCTTTTGCCGACTTTTTGCAGCTGAGCGAATCAATCCTTCGGAAGAAATAAATTCAGTATACATCATATCTGCCCCACCCTGTTTACATACATAACGGAATGGAGGATCGCTCACATCTTCCATGGGCGCCAATAACAATGGAAAGTCACCCAAATCTATATTTCCTATCTTTACAGACATTTTCTATCTTCAATGCAAAATTAACAGCACAAAGTTACATATAAATAATGTATTCAAATTCAGCATACCGTCAGGAAAATAGCCCATTTATACAACTACTGTATGTATTTATGCTGGCCATACTAGGTCTAATTGTATTTGCAGTTATAGGTTTTTTGGTCATTTATCTTTTTTATGGCTTTGCTGGGTTCAAAGGCGCTATTTCTGGTGATTTGAAATATACAGGCGCTTTTAAAATTTTGCTGACTTCTCAACAGTTGGGACTTTTCCTATCGCCCGCCCTATTTTTGGGCATTGTAGAGGGAAGGAAACCACATCAATTTTATGGATTAAAGATTCCAAAAGGTAATTTACTTTTGTTGGTGGCTATTCTTTCAGTCTGTTGGATGCCTATAATGGGCCTTGTAAATGAGCTTAACCAAAAAATGGTTTTTCCAGATTTTTTAAAAGGACTGGAAGCATGGATGCGGGCAATGGAAGATGAAGGGGCAAAAACAACAGAAGCCATTTTGAAAATGAAGACCATAACCGATCTATTGGTCAATTTACTTGTAATAGCGATTGTTCCTGCAATTTGCGAAGAGTTTATTTTTAGAGGGGCCATTCAGCGAACCTTGTTCAGAATGATAGATAATCCGCATGTGGCCATATGGACAGCAGCCATTATTTTTAGCACAATACATTTTCAATTCTATGGTTTTGTGCCGCGAATGTTGCTGGGTGCAGCTTTTGGTTATGTTTATTTTTGGACCGGTAGCCTATGGTATGCCATTTTTGCCCATTTTCTGAACAATGCCTATGCCGTTTTTGTAGCTTTTTATCTACAGGTCAATAACTTATCTTATACCAAAGCAGATGATATACAAATGCCATGGTATGGTTATTTAATTAGTGTGATTTTAACCTTAGCTTTGTTCAAATTATTAAAGGATAGAACCGAAAATAAACTAGAAAGTACACCATAAAAAGGTGAATGCCCTAAAACTTACCATATATATACCTTAAACCTCGATACCTCAAATGAAGACAAGAGCTATTACCGCTTTCTTTTTTACCATTGTGATGCTAGGCTCTATTTTTTTGGGAGCTTATACCTTCTCTGCATTTTATTTACTGCTTAGCCTAGTGGCCTTGTTGGAATTCTATAAAATGGTAAAAATAGGAGGGATAAGACCACACCGCAATATAGGCGTAATGGTGGCTGCGGCAATATACCTTACTACTGCTGCCTATCATTTCTTCCAGTTTGAGCTGAAATACCTGCTGGTTATTATTCCTTTGATCTTTTCGGTATTTATTGCAGAATTATATAAAAAGAATAAAATTCCGTTTGCTAACATTTCCTACACTTTTGTAGGTTTTATTTATATAACCATTCCTTTTTGTTTTTTCTATTCCCTAGGTTTTTTGATCGATTTTAATCATTATAGCTATCATTTTCCTTTGGCTTTTTTGCTCATGCTTTGGGCTAATGATACAGGCGCTTATTTGTTTGGGATGAAACTGGGCAAAAGAAAATTGTTTGAGCGTCACTCTCCCAAAAAATCATGGGAAGGTTTTTTTGGAGGTGTTTTTACCAGTTTATTGGTTTCTGCCTTGCTTTCGCTACAATTTAAGGAAGTTGAGCCTTTGGTTTGGGCCGGTATGGCGGTGATCATTTCCTGTTTTGGTACTTTAGGTGATCTGGTAGAATCGATGCTAAAAAGGAGCTTGGAGGTGAAAGATTCGGGCAGTTTTCTACCTGGCCATGGCGGTTTTTTAGACCGTTTTGATGGCTTATTGATCGCAGCGCCTATTGTTTATGTTTATCTTTACTTGCTCATTTATTAGGAGCTAATTAACCCTACTTTTAAGTTCCTTGGTTATCTTCTTCAGTTGCGCTGAAAATATAATGACCAAAGGTAAAAAACAAATAGCTGTGGTACTTAGTGCACTGAATCCTTTTTTAATGGAAAGGATAATTCCAGAGATTGCCATTATGACCATCGAAATTGCCATTGCCCATACGATGATTTTCATAAATTTCGCTCTTTTCTCCAATTCTTGGGTAGCTATTTTTGTTAAGTCTTCTTGTGCCATGGTTCAAGTTTAGTAAAATTACTTAATAACTGCAGTAGGTTTTTTATTTTCATCTAGGGCTACAAAGGTAAAATCGCCATGAATGGCCAATTCCCTTCCTTCTGCATACATTTGCTCAATGTAAATTTCTACACCTACCTTCAAACTGGTATTGCCCACATGCACCACTTTTCCAACTAATTCTACAATTGTTCCAGCCGGAATGGCTTTTTTGAAATCGATCCGATCGCTACTTACCGTCACCATTTTTTGTCGGCTAAATCGGGTTGCGGTAATAAAAGCGACCTCATCCATCATGTGCATGGCCGTACCGCCAAACAAGGTATCATAATGATTGGTCGTGCTTGGAAAAACGGCTTTGAAAATACTGGTCTTGGAGCGTTCTATTTTTTCTTCTAATGTCATGGTCAAAGATATTTAAAAGCTACATAAGACTTACGAAGTTTCGAAACTTCGTAAGTCTAAGGCTAAACTATATTAATTGTTTCTCATGGTTTTAGCTGCTTCTACCATCTCTATCAAAGCTTTTTTGGTTTCGTCCCAGCCCCGGGTTTTTAAACCACAGTCTGGATTTACCCAAAGCTGCTCTTTGGGGATCACGGTAGCTGCTTTTTTAAGCAAATGGACCATTTCCTCTTGGTTAGGAACCCTGGGCGAATGGATATCATAAACACCTGGACCAATTTCATTGGGATAATTGAAATTGGCAAAGGCATGAAGTAGCTCCATTTGAGAGCGAGAGGTTTCTATGGTAATTACATCGGCATCCATGGCGGCAATACTGTCGATAATGTCGTTAAATTCCGAATAGCACATGTGTGTATGGATCTGGGTTTCGTCCATTACTGCGCTTGCCGAAATTCTGAAAGCCTTGACTGCCCAGTGAAGATAGTCTTTCCATTGGGCTTTACGGAGCGGCAAACCTTCTCTGATAGCGGGCTCATCAATTTGTATAATTTTAATACCGGCCTTTTCTAAATCCACCACCTCGTCTCTAATGGCCAAGGCAATCTGCATGCAGGTTGCCGATCTTGGTTGGTCGTTGCGCACAAAAGACCATTGTAAAATGGTTACCGGACCAGTTAACATGCCCTTCATATGTTTTGAAGTTAAGGACTGGGCATAGCTTGTCCATTTTACGGTCATGGCTTCAGGACGTTTAACATCACCATAAATAATAGGGGGCTTTACACAACGGGACCCATAGCTTTGCACCCAACCGTTCTGTGTAAACGTAAATCCGCTGAGTTGTTCCCCAAAATATTCCACCATATCATTCCGCTCAAATTCACCGTGCACCAAAACATCTAGGCCTATTTCCTCCTGCCAACGTACGGCTTTTTCCGTTTCTATGGCAATTAGCTGGTCATATTGTGCCTGATTAAAACTTCCTTTTTTTAATTTGGCCCGCCAACTTCTTACTTCAGGGGTTTGCGGAAAAGAGCCAATGGTCGTAGTGGCAAAGGCTGGCAATTTTAAGGCCTCTTGCTGTTTCTGCCTTCTTTCTTCAAAAATGCTAGAACGCGCTGCATCACCTTCATTTATGCTTTCGATACGACTTTTTACTGCGGCATTGTGAATTAACGGAGCTGTTTTTCTGCTTTGCTGTGCAAGCTTGTTTTGCACAAATTTTTCTTTTGCCGAAGTGAGGTCTTCATGATTTGCCAATTGCTTTAAGGTACTTAGCTCTGCTATTTTCTGCTTGGCAAAAGCCAGCCATTGTTTAATTTCTAAGGTTAAAACCTCTTCGTTTTTCTCATGCTCCAAATCAACGGGCGAATGTAGCAGGGAGCAAGAAGGGGCAATCCACACCCGATCTTTACCTAAATCTTCTATCGCCGTATTGATAGTGGAAAGCGATTTTTCAAAATCATTTTTCCAGATATTTCTACCATCTATTATACCTAGAGAAAGTATTTTTTCTTTGGAAATTTTTGCCATTACCTCGGCCAGCTGTTCGGGTGAACGCACCAAATCGACATGAAGGACATCTACTGGTAAAGAACAAGTTAGATCGGTATGATCTTCCAATCCGCCAAAATAAGTAGCCAGTATAATTTTTAGCTCGGGAAAAGCTTTTTTGATTTGCTGATAAACTGTTTGATAAGCTGATTTTTCCTTTTCTGATAAGTCCAATACCAAAAAAGGTTCGTCAAATTGTATGTATGTGGCACCCAAAGATTTTAGCCTGGTTAATATTTCTAGATAGACGGGGAGTAGATTTTTGATCAGATCAATTTTCTCAAAGCCAGCTTCCTTTTCTTTTCCCAGCAATAGATAGCTTACAGGGCCAATAAGCACAGGTTTAGTGACAATGCCCAATTGTTTGGCCTCGTAAAACTCATCGATAACCTTAGTAGAGAAAAGCTTAAAGGGCTGGTTTTTATAGAATTCGGGAACAAGGTAATGGTAATTGGTATCAAACCATTTGGTCATTTCCATGGCAATAACATCAAGACCCTCTTTCTGATAGCCTCTTGCCATGGCAAAATAAAGATCAAGCTCATTATTTCCTTCTTTTACCACCACCTGATTGTAGCGTTTGGGAATAGCACCGAACATTAGCGAATGGTCTAAAACCTGATCATAGAAAGAAAAATCATTGGAAGGAATAACATCTACACCGAGATTTTTTTGGAGTTCCCAGTTTTCCCTGCGGATGTTCTTTCCTACCTGAAGTACGTTTTTGTACCCCGTAGCGCCTGCCCAATAGCTTTCACAGGCCTTTTTTAGTTCTCGCTGGCTACCAATACGCGGATAGCCCAAATTTTGAGTTTGCATTTTAAAAGGGTTAAATGAATAAATATTTAAGCCCAACTTTAAATGATGCCTGCAAATAGTCTTGTGGAAAGTTGTAGATAAGCAGTGCCCTTCGGAATCTAAAAAATACCCCTGAGAGTCAATAAAAACCGTTTATGGCTAAACCTATCAGACCTGACCAATTGCCCTATTTCGCGAAAGCATCGTCAATTCGATAATGGCAGGTCTCCTGACTTATCCCCAAAACCACCGCCTTCCCATTCCAACGTAATTGGTACAGTGGCATTAATGATGGTTTTGTTTTCATTCCCCTTAGGGAGGAGGACTTACAGTTGCGCGACAGTTCGTGATTTGCACACGATTCCCTATTAATCTACAGCTAAGTAAAACCGTTATCGGTTGATGAAAATAAAGTTAAGAACTTACATCGGGGCTAAGTTATGCAATAGTGGTGAAGAAAAGAAGATTTAAATTGTCAAAGAGAAAATCGTTAACTCAATATGTATGATTGGGAAATCTTTGTACTAACTCTATTATCAAATTATTCTAAATCAACTCCTGAACCATTTTTAATTGTAAAACCATTTTTATTAAATGTTACTCCAACTGCTCTACTATAAGTACCTGTAACTATCACATTGCCTTGTAGTTGAACTGATCCGTTCCCACTGATATCTATGTTTGTATAATTGCCCCCATATAAATTATGGATAGTTCCTGCTATACTTATTAACACAATATTTTCTACATTCATGGTAAAACCATTAAAATTTATGGTGTTGGTGCCACCCCCCTGAATATTTAAAGTCTTAACATTTATATTTCCAGTTAGTGTTTTTAAGCCTCCATTCCAGAAATTAAGTAGATTGTAGTCGTGATGATATACTGTAGCGTTTCCCCTGTAAATCATATTGAAATCAGGGCAAGAGATGTTAAAGCCATTATTTACAATAGTTAGTGCAGAAGCATTAGATGCATCAAAGGTATCACATACTATATTGCCGGTAAGGGTCAACGTTCTTGTAGCTGTTGTTGTTCCAAAGGCCAGCGTTTCAAAATTACCAGATGGTAAATTAGCGCTTATCGTTCTAGCATCTGTATATCTGGTATATCCTGTTAAAGTAAACCCATTTAAATCTAGGGTGGCTGTACCGCTAAAATATAAATGTTCACAGCTAGTATTAGCAGTTAATTTCTTAGTCCCTGAATTAATTAAACGTAGCATCCGGTACCTACTGTCATCCGTAGCCCTAACATCTTGATTGGTTCCATTATATACAACTAAGCTGTCATTATAATCAGCTTTAAAAATACCTGTTGCCATTACGATTGCAGGAGTATAGATATTTAAGGTCGACTTAACTTGTAATTCAGAAACAGAGTTTTCTCCATAAATTGAATTATATATAGCTAATACAAATCCATTTTGAACTATTAGTATTTTGCCTGATATTATCTTTATAGGGCAGTTTGCATTTAAAAGCCTATTGCCAGTCATTAATGAATTGTTGCCATGGGTTTCAAGCACTAAGCAATTTATTACGTTAGTACCTGCAGAACCAGAACCAGCTGACAAATTACCATGAACCTTTATAGTGTAATTTGGTATGGCTATATTTTCAGCAGCGCCTAAAGAAAGATTACCAAGTATATTAATTGTACCTGACTTTGAAGAAGCTGTAGTAGTTGCATTAGCAAAACCGGCTTGAACAAAATTACCTACAGTCACATCAAATCCATCTGGATCAAATAGAGCTGTTCCTCCAAATCCACTACCCTGTCCGCCAACATATAAATCTGATATTACCACCAAATTAGCAGATAATGTTCTTTTACCTGAACCCAGTAATCTTAACCCATAATAGTTTAATGCGTTAATTACTAAATCACCAAGCCCTGTAAACACTAATATATTCATTCCAGATATTGATATATTACCTAAGACCGTGGCTAATCCACTTGTAATAGTCGTTGTAAAACTTCCTAATGATAAAGTGCCAAAATTTATTATATCATTTACTTGAAGACCCTGATTTGATGTAAAAGTAATTCCACCAGCTATTCTTAACTCTCTAACCAGGATCCCTACCTGCTGTAAACAGTTAGCTTTAATAATAGCAATATGATTGGCAGCAGGAATAACCCCCAAACTCCAATTGGCTGGATTAGACCATAAATTATTGACTGTACCCAAAAACTCATTAACCATATCGTTAATGATGATCCTATTACCTGCTATTATTCTTCCGCTTGATGTGACGATCATATTATATATTATACCTTTCTATTTAATAATGTTTGAAAACCATCCATGAGCTTTGTTAATTGCATGAGTTCTACTGGAGTTAAAAACGGTAATACACCCAACATACTTTTTCTTGAATTAGAACTTGAAGAAGTTGGAGAAGTTTCACCATATCTAAATGAATTTAGTGAAGTACCCACGCTAATATTTATACTTCCTGATATAATTGCATTATTACCATTAAATGAGAAAGTTGAAAAACCACCCTGATAATTTATTGCTGCACTACCAACATTTTTACCAAAACTCCTAAATATTTGTGAAGTTCCAGCTTGTCCTCTTATTCCTATTTGATTGTCAAATCTAAATGTTGTATTTAATCCTGCGAGTGTAATACTAGAGCCATCCCAAAATGAAGAAATTTCTGCCACGTCGTTTGATGTTGTTGGTTCAGATAAACTCATAATAACTGTTATATTATTTTGAAAACTATCATTATGTAATAAATCTGAGATAGCTCTACCTAATTTCCAACCATACCCATTATGATTTGGTGTTCCTGTACCTCCAATTTCAAAAGTTAATATCCTAGTACTCGGGTTAAATAAATTTAAAGCGTGTTGTGAGGAATTACCACCCACAAAAGGATGTAACATACCAACATTTTTACTTCTATCCCAGGCAGATGTGCTTTGTCCAGTATCTTTAATACTTTTCAACCCACTAACTAAATAATTTACGGCATACATTGCCTGTTCGGAAGTATATAGGCCATCCACATTTAAATTTGCTGGATTATTAATACCACTGGCATAGATAAAGTTTTCCGCATCCTTATCAAAGTCTA
>NZ_JAELTN010000083.1 GCF_016428855.1 Pedobacter sp. ASV28 | reverse complement strand
CCCCCCCCCCCCCCCCCCCCCCCCCCCCCCCCCCCCCCCCCCCCCCCCCCCCCCCCCCCCCCCCCCCCCCCCCCCCCCCCCCCCCCCCCCCCCCCCCCCCCCCCCCCCCCCCCCCCTTTTACACGCACACGACGGCATACGAGATGGTAACGCAGGTCTCGTGGGCTCGGAGATGTGTATAAGAGACAGACTTTCCAACATTCAAGTGCTTTAAATCTTCTACTTTTGCTATATGAGTACAAATGCAGAAATCCTATCACAGATCATCAGGAACAGAAGAAGTGTTTTTCCAGAAGATTATATACAAAAAGAAATTCCTATCCCTATTATTGAGCAGATTTTAGAAAGTGCCAATTATGCGCCAACCCATAAACTTACCCAACCTTGGCGGTTTACGGTCATTAGAAAAGGGGCAAAGGCGAAATTGGGCGAAGAGCTTGGTAAAATCTATCAAAGTATTGTTCCTTCCAATAAATTTCTGCAAAAGAAATATGATAGCTTTGGTCAAAAAACAAGCCAGGCCGATTGTATTTTAGCCATCAATATTCAATTTCATGAAGATAAGGTGCCGAATTGGGAAGAAATTGCTGCAGTGGGTTGTGCCGTACAAAATATGGCCTTGACTGCCGAAGCGTTAAATGTAGGGGCTTATTGGAGTTCGCCACCATTAATCGACCATTTAGGTGCCTTTCTAGGGCTAGCTGAGAATGAAAAGTGCTATGGGCTATTTTATATGGGCTACCACAATGCCGAACCAAGACAGGCAAACCGTACGCCTATGGCAGATAAGGTGAAATGGCTAGAGGGATAACTTATAATTTTGTCTAAAATCGGGACACCATAGTCCTTAGGATTTAATGCCCATCCTTTCAACTTTCCTACCTTTAAAATTGCGAAAAAATGAAACAGCTCCTATACCAGCTTTGCTTGGATTTTATAACCAGTAGAATAAATACAGCCCAAGAAGCATTGAAACAGGCTCAAGAAGCAAGCAATGATGATACCAAAAGCAGTGCTGGCGATAAGTTTGAAACGGGTAGGGAAATGGCCCAACAAGATATCAACAGAAACAAGCAATTATTGTTAGATGCCAAACAGCAGGAAAATAACCTAGTTAATTTAAAAGATGTACCTTCAAGCCCTAATGTAAGAAGCGGTAGCTTGGTCCTTACCGATCAGGGTAATTTCTACCTGTCGATTAGTGCAGGGCAACTTCAGGTAGGAAATGAAATTTATTTTGCCATTTCCGCCGCTTCCCCAATAGGTAAGTTACTTCTTGGGAAAAAGGTGAATGATCAATTAACCTTTAATGGGAAAACTTATTTGATTAAAGAGATTAGTTAGATTTCTCATTGCTGTGCCATTGAAATGATGGAATGAGAACAGTGTTACGGCCAGTTAATATTAACCAGTTCTCTTTCCTATATTGTCATTCCAAATTTACCTACCTGTGGTAGGCTCGATAGATATCCTAATAAAAAGAGCTAAAGAGCCTGGCTTTTTATCGGCCATAGCTAGTATTTGATAAGCGAAGTTACATTCTCACTTTCAACAAAAGTTTTCTCAAAATTATCCCATTCTTTTTGGTCAATTCCAGATTTTAAGGCCTGTTCTTTCAGGAAATCATAATTTGTAGCTTGCCCTTTGGTATGCAGACATTGCTTTAAAAAAGCAAATGTTTTTTTCTCTCCAACGGTTTGCTCCAGCCCTCTTAATAATAAAGGCCCATAACTATATCGGTAAGTGCCATTGATTTGATTTATCTCGGTAACTTTATTTAAAGGAACCACCTTAAACTCCTTTAGGTTACTGACTGCATTTTTGTAATAGTTGCTACTATAGCTTTGTCCGAATTTGGTTTCGCTGGCCTTTATAGATAAATATTCTGCAGTTGATTCCAAAAGAAACCAGAATAGGGTAGAATTCGGTTGAAGAACATTGCCAAAGTAATAATGTGCTATTTCATGGGCATAGAAAGGATAATCGGTGGAATCCTTAAACTTTTTATTGACCTCATCTATGGTTTCACCTAGATTACTGCCTGCAAGTGCAATGGTAGGATAAGAAGCAAAGCCCCAAATTCTGCCTTTGTTGAATTTTTCTATAGCGGTATGCTCAATAAATACATTTTTAGTGGTATATGGAATGCCTAAAACCTTATTGAAATATTGTTTGATTTCTGAAATGTTGGCTTCAAATATGGCCAATTGTCCGGAGTTCATATTTGTATTGAGAAAAAGAGCATTGTTGGTTTTTTGTATTGGATAATTTCCCACAAATAATAGTGGCGCAATGGCTACGGTAGAAGTGAATTGGGCTATAGGGCCTGGTTTGGGCATGTCGCCATTTACAAAGATCTGACTTGCTTCTTTACAGCTTACAGTAATATCAAAAGTAACCTGCTCTATCAATTGGTCATTTTTTACATCATAAATAATGGGATACCATTTAGATTGCTCAGCAGCTCTTAAAGTTTGGCCATTGAAGGCGATTAATCCCTTAAAATCGGTAAAATTATAATCTCCGTTGTAAATAGGAAATGCACCTGTATAGCTGATGTTCAAGTGCCTAGGATTAACCAGCACATCATTTTTATCCTGTGGGATGTAAACAATACCTTCCCCACGCATTTTACCATTATAATAGCCGGTATATTTAAGCGATTGTTGCGTAGAATCCTTTATGGCCTTAATATTGAAGCCCTTGTTTAATAAGATTTGATAATCCTTGCCTAAATTAGGTAGGTTGGATAGGGTGAAATCTGCGGTAATTTGCCCAGTTGACATGATAATCTCAACTTTTCCCTTTAAGTGTGGGGTTTGGGCTTTTAAGTGAAGTGTAAAAAAGGTTAATAAAGCAAAAAATAAGGGTTTTATCTGCATAAAGATGATTTTGAAGGGGCTAAGCTAAGAAAAAACCAATACAAAAATCAAAACCAGATTCTATTTAAAGCTCTTTTTAATGCTGTGTAGTAGATTTTTGGCTGTGTAATGCCCTGGATCTATAATCCTTCTGATGGTGTATAGTGGATAATCCTCATCTCGTTTGGTAGATAGGATAAAGGCGGCTTTAAAACCATGCTCTTTCAATTTAGGTAAAAGAGCTGCCTTGTAAACACCGTAAGGATAGGCAAAATAAGTTATCTTTTTACCTGTAATCCTTTCTAGCTTTCTGGTTGGTTCATCTATTTGCGTGGTCCAATCTTCTTCGGTAAATTTCGAAAAATTTTTATGATCGTAAGTATGGCTGGCAATTACATTGCCTTCGTCGGCTAATTGTTTGAGCTGTGCGGCATTCATATAGGCAATTCTGCCTTTCTTGCCAATGGCCACCGTCATGATAAAATAAACCCCTTTAAACCCATATTTTTTTAAGGTAGGATAGGCAACGGTAAATTGATCGAGATCAGTATCATCAAAAGTAAACATAATAGGCTTTGGAGGTAAGGACTTTCCATAGACCAGATAATCATATAATTGATCTGGTAAAATGGACTGATAGCCACTATCTGCCAAAAGTTTGATGTGTTCGTTAAACTTGGTAGGAGAAATAATGTCATCTTTGGCCCTTTTTCCATCACTGGGCAACCATTCTCTTATTTGGTGATAGCATAATACAGGAACTTCCTTTTTAGCTAAAATGGTTTTGGCATCTGCAGGTGTAAGGACGGGGGTATCTATGCTTAGTTCAGTAGTTGCGCTATCTGAACTAACTTTTTGTGCTAGAAAGGTACTTTTGGGAGTAGAAGTAGTACAAGCCATTAGACCAAATACATAATTTGCCCACACCCAAATGCCCATTGATTTCATCATAGGAATTGAAAATAAGAAAGATGGACCAAAAGCGCTATTTAAAAACTCTTCACAATGCTGTTGTGTAATGTTTTTGGGCTCCAGTAGCCACTGGCTATAATACGTCGGACGGTATATAGAGGCTCATTAGGATCGCGTTTGTCGGCAAGTGCAAAAGCCATCTTAAATCCACGCTTTTTCAATTCTGGAATACCTTGTGAATTCCATAAGCCAAATGGATAGGCAAAATATTCAATTTTTTTACCGGTGATCTCTTCTAACCTCTTGGTCGGTTTATCTAATTGCTCTTCCCAATCTTTTCCTTCATATTTCTTAAAATTCTTGTGGTCATAGGTATGGCTGCCAATTACATTGCCTTCGTCAGAAAGTTGTTTGATCTGATCGCTGCTCATATAATCTACAAACTTGCCTTTCTTACCAATGGAAACTGTCATGATGAAATATACCGCTTTGTAGCCATATTTTTTTAATAATGGATTCACGATGGTATATTGATCCAAGTCTGTGTCATCGAAAGTTAGCATGATTGGCTTTTTTGGAAGTGGTTTTCCTTCATTCAGATAGGCATAAAGCTGATCTGGCAAGATGGTATGATAGCCACTGTCTACCAACATTTTTATGTGATTTTTAAAATTTTCAATTTCCACAATATAATCCTTGCCCACTTTTCCGTCGGTCGGTTTCCAATTACGTACCTGATGGTAACATAAGATGGGAACTTGTGGACGATCTAAAATAGTTTTGGCATCTGCTACCTTAATGTTTTTGGTATCTATAGGTGTACTGGTTTCTGCCTGTACAATAGGGGCCTTGCTACCGGTACTATCGGTAGTGGTATCTTTGGTCGATTGTGATTTCGACTGGCAGCCTATGGCAAAAATGGCACTGGCGGTAACAATAGATAAAAAAAACTTTTTCATTAAGCCTATAATTAAGTGATCTGTGTTATAATGTTAGCGCTATAGCGATGGATTATAACACTATAAATTCATACAATACTTTCATGCAAAGCTAAAAATTAGCCTCGTCATTTTTATCATATTAAGTTATAGTGTTGATAACTTAATTGTATCCTGTTGTTGCATAGCTCATCTAGCTAATTTATTACAAGAAAAATAATGCTTAACTATACATTTTGAATAATTTAGCAACCTTAACAAATACCTTATTAACTAATGAAGAAACTCTACTTTTTATTCCTTATGGCTATTGGTTTAGGTATAGAAACCTATGCACAAACCAAAACGGTAACGGTTACCGAAACCCTGCCCGGGCCAGAAAAAGCAAACTATCAATTGGCCGCCAGATTTTCCCCCAGTAAATTGCGTAAAATGATTTATTCCACTTCGGTTGACCCGCATTGGCTTAAATTGAGTAATCGTTTTTGGTACCAGTTTGAAACACCTAACGGAAAGAATTGGTACGTTGTAGACCCCGCACTAAGAAATAAGAAAACACTGTTTGACCCTGTCAAACTTGCGGCAGAAATTACATTGATTATTCGTGACCCATTTGATGGACAAAACCTGCCGATAGAAAACATGAAATTCGCAGATGATGAAAAAAGTATCACTTTTGAAATCAAAAGCACTATAGATGAGGTGAAGCCAGACAGAAAAGACAAAAAGGCTGCCGATTCTATGCAGAAGAAAATTTTCAAATTTCAATATGAATTGGCAAATGCCAAGCTCACTGAAGTTAAAGATTTTAAAAGGGCCAAGCCAAAACCTAATTGGGGAGCTGTAGCGCCAGATTCTTCGGCCATTATTTTCACCAAAAACTACAATTTGTTTTGGATGGATAAGGCGAATTATCAAAAAGCCATTAAAAACGAAGAAGACAGTACCATTGTAGAGCACCAATTGACCAAAGATGGCGTAAAATATTATGCTTATGGTAGCGATGGTGATCGAGAAAATAATGAAGAAATCATTAAGAATGATAAAAAACGTAGAAGAGCGTTTGTACTGTGGTCTCCAGATTCTAAGTATTTTATTCTACAACGATCGGATAGCCGTAAAGTAAAAGATCTATGGGTGATCAATAGCGTGAGCACAGGTAGGCCCACTTTAGAAACTTATAAATATCAGATGCCTGGGGAAGCAGAAGCCCCAATAGATGAAATTTGGCTATTCAATTTTTCTGCTAAAACTTCCCAGAAGCTTAATGGGTCTGCATTTAAGGATCAAAGTCTAAATGTATACAGCAAGCCAGCTCTTAATGCAGATAGGGATAACGAATTTCGTCCTGCGATTTGGTTGGGAGACAATGCTAAATTCTACATGGGCAGAACCAGTAGAGATCTGAAAAGAGTAGATATTTGTCAAGTTGATGTAGCCAGTGGTAAGGTTAAAGCCTTAATTGACGAGCGCTTCAATACCTATGTGGAAGTACAAAGACCAGGTTTGGTTAATGGAGGCAAAGAGTTAATCCATTGGAGTGAGCGCGATGGTTGGGGACATTTCTATTTGTTTGATGAAAATGGAAAATTAAAGAATCAGATTACTAAAGGTGCTTTTCATTGCGAAGACTTGGTGAATATCGATGAGAAAAATAGGGTGCTCTATTTCACGGCCAATGGACGCGAAGCCAAAGAAGATCCATACTATTATCATTTGTACCGTATTAATTTCGATGGTTCTGGCTTAAAGCTCCTTAATGCTGGCGATTTTGATCATGCTATTAGCATGAATGATGGGGGCAGGTTTTTTATAGATAACTTTTCTAGGGTAAATACGGTTCCGAAAACGATCTTGTATGACAATAATGGAAACAAGATCATGGATCTGGAAACTGCGGATCTATCCTTATTAATGACCGCAGGTTACAAGTTTCCTGAACCTTTCAAGGTAAAGGCC
The DNA here is from genome assembly GCF_016428855.1 of Pedobacter sp. ASV28. Classification (GTDB taxonomy): domain Bacteria; phylum Bacteroidota; class Bacteroidia; order Sphingobacteriales; family Sphingobacteriaceae; genus Pedobacter. The sequence continues at coordinate 10,448 of NZ_JAELTN010000083.1, read as the reverse complement.
GACGATGGGGTAACCGATCTGTATGGGGTAATGTACAAACCATTTAATTTTGATCCTGCCAAGAAATATCCAGTTATTGAATATGTATATCCAGGCCCGCAAACAGAGGCGGTAAACAAATCTTTTGGTAGGAGTATGGATCGGGTAGACCGTTTGGCACAATTGGGCTATATTGTAGTTACGGTAGGCAATAGAGGTGGCCATCCGGCACGCTCTAAATGGTACCATACCTATGGCTATGGCAACCTACGCGATTATGGCTTGGCCGATAAAAAAGCAGCCGTTGAGCAATTGGCAGATCGATACAGCTATATTGATGCCAATAGGGTAGGTATTACCGGTCACTCTGGAGGTGGATTTATGTCTACTGCGGCAATGTTGGTTTATCCAGATTTCTTTAAGGTGGCTGTTTCAGCTGCTGGAAACCATGATAACAGTATTTATAACCGTTGGTGGAGCGAAAAACATCATGGCGTAAAAGAGGTGGTTTCCTTAAAGGGAGATACTACATTTAAATATTCGATAGATAAAAATCCAGACCTGGCCAAAAACCTAAAAGGCCATTTGCTATTGATGCATGGCGATATAGACAACAATGTACACCCGGCCAATAGTATCAGGGTAGCCAATGCACTGATCAAGGCAGGTAAACGCTTCGATTTTATTATCGTTCCAGGCCAACGGCATGCTTTTGGCGACATGACCGAATATATGTTCTGGCGCTTGGCAGATTATTTTAACAACTATCTATTGGGCGATTTCTCCCAATCTAACGAAATTAATATGACCGAAATGGACCGGGAAATCGAACGAAAAAATTAACCGAACAAAGAACATGTCCAAAAAGTCTGGTTATCATTTCTTGAAAATGGGAATATCGATTTTCTACAAGGTAAATTCCCAATCAAATTTGGGATGATGAAAAACAGACTTTTTGGATATTTGGTTTTAGGTTAGCACCACATTTAATGACTTGATTTTAAGAGTACAGCTTGAAATTTTACTTTATTAGACGAGTAAAACCAACTATCAATCACATTTTTTATAGTTGAATTCTAATACAGAAATTAACATATGTTTATATCTTTCGTAAGGTTGATAACCTAAATTTTCAACTTTATTGATCTGTTTTTGTAATTCCTGATAACAAATGGCTTCGCTTTCATAAGGGCCAATATTTATAACGGAAAAACCAGCACATTTGTAAGAGCAATAATCATTACAACAAACTTTGTAGCCCTCCTTAGCTTTTCTTATACTACTTTCCTGATATACTTTTTCCTTTACTTTGATGTTGTTTGTTAAGGAAGCATCCCCATATAAAATATAGGCATAGTACCTGCATTGGTTTTGGCCTTTGTTAGTTTTAGGGTTTCCCGTAGACATCAGTGCAAATGCCAAAATAACGAGCAAGGGAAGTAGGAGCTTAATTTTCATGATTTGACTTTAAAAGTAAAAAATAAGGTAGTGCCCTATAGGCAAATGTAATTATGAAATAAAAATGCCTTAGGACATAATCTTAAGGGAGGTGTTTTTATCAATGTTTTAAGTTATTGATACTGATTAATAGGTATTTTAGTATGGTTTATACCAGCTTTTTACTCCTTTTGATGAATCAAACCGCTAGCCATCACATAAAAAGGCCGCTACTTTAATTAAAGTAGCGGCCTTTTGCTAAGTTTAGCAATAATTAAAAGTGGAACTGTACACCTAATTTTGGAGCAAAAGTATCAGCACTTAAACCAAAGCCATTAGTTTTGGTTTTAATACCTGTAGCTTCAGCCTTAGCAGTATAGTTTGCATAACTTAAGCCATTTACAGAAAATTCAATACCTACTTTTTTGGTAGGGAAAAAGGCAAAACCTGGAGCAAGGTTAACACCAATTAAGGTAGTGCTCGCTACTTTGGCACCTGTATCGCCATTGGTATTTACAATTTTTTCGGTACCGAAAGCCATAGGTACAGCTAAATGACCAAAAAACTTAAACTGATCCGATAGGTTTACATAGTAACGTCCAAAAGGTGCAACCACAAAAGCTTCATTTTGCTCGTGGGTACTTACCGATTTGTCGTAGGTATAACCTACACCAGTACCAATAGCAATATTGTTGCCTACAAAATAACCAACATTAGGAACCACGCTAAAACTAAAATCAGATTTAGGGGCACCATCTGTTTTGCTAGAAGAGATACCCACATTACCGCCTAAAATAATTTTTCCTTTTTCGGTTTGTGCTTTAGCACCAAATGTTAATGCTGCAACAGCAACTAACGATAATAGAACTTTTTTCATTTTTATATGTGTTAAATTATAGCGGTTTGTAAACTTTTTACAGACCATTTGTAGCAATAAATACAAATGTCATACCTCTTGAAAATTTGTCATACATGCCAAAAAGAATGTTTTCGAGTAAAATATTAGCACCTAATGAGATAGCTTTTTATGAAAAATGTTTAATTATAATAGAATGACAAAGCACGTTTTTTCCTTGACAATAAGATGATATAGTAGGGAGTTTGATTTGCCGATTTGGCATTTTTTGGCAGTGTAGGGTAGGTTAAAAATGAGCAGGTCGATAGATCATATAAATGTTTATACAACGTCCTTGATAAAAAATATACAAGTATAGAATTGCTTTTGTAACGAAACAAACAGGCAAAAAAAAGCGGCCACAAATTAATGCGGCCGCTTTTTCCTGATTATATTATAAGGCATTTTCGTTCAAGAATACAAATTTGTGGTCGAACATATCCAATTTGATCTTACTGTCTTTGTCTACTTTTCCTGCCAAAATCTCCTTAGAAAGCTCGTTCAAGATACGTTTCTGTATCACACGCTTTAATGGACGGGCACCAAACTGAGGATCGTAGCCTAATTGGGCCAACCAATCTAGGGCCTCATCTGAAGCCTGTAGGCTAATGCCCATTTCAGCCAAGGTGTTCTGTACTTGTTTAAACTGAAGGTTCACAATATCGCGTATTTCTTTACGGTTTAACGGAGTGAACATGATCAGCTCATCAATACGGTTTAAGAACTCTGGTCTAATGGTCTGTTTCAATAGTTCAAACAGTTCATTTTTGGTTTTGGCCAATACTTCATCTTGGTTGGTTTCATCAAAATCCTTAAAGTTTTCTTGGATAAGATGAGCACCAATGTTCGAAGTCATGATAATGATTGTGTTCTTAAAATTTACTACCCGTCCTTTATTGTCGGTTAAGCGGCCATCATCTAGCACCTGCAATAAGATATTGAATACATCCGGATGTGCTTTTTCGATCTCATCGAGCAGCACTACCGAATAAGGTTTTCTACGTACTGCTTCGGTCAATTGCCCGCCTTCATCATAACCTACATAGCCCGGAGGCGCTCCAATTAACCTAGAAACGGCATGACGTTCTTGATATTCGCTCATGTCAATTCTCGTCATGGCATTTTCGTCATTAAATAAGAATTCTGCCAAGGCTTTGGCCAATTCCGTTTTACCTACGCCTGTTGTACCTAAGAAAATGAAGGAACCAATAGGTTTGCGTTTATCTTGCAGCCCTGCACGCGAGCGTCTTATGGCATCAGAAATGGCTTCAATTGCTTCATCCTGTCCTGCAACACGTTTGTGAAGCTCATCTTCCAAATGCAATAGCTTTTCTCTTTCACTGGCAATCAGTTTTGTAACCGGAATACCTGTCCAACGACCCACCACACCTGCAATATCATCGGCAGTTACCTCTTCCTTCAGCATACGGCTTTCACCTTGCCTGCTTTCCAGATCGGCTTTTAGTTTTTCAACCTTATCCTGTGCTTCTTTAATCTTTCCGTAACGTATTTCGGCCACCTTTCCATAATCTCCAGCACGTTCCGCCTGGTCGGCTTCTAGCTTAAACTGCTCTATCTGCTCAATCTCGTTGTTAATGTGCTCTACCAAGTCTTTTTCTCCCTGCCATTTGGCTTTAAGTTCATCACGTTCGGCAGACAGATTAGCTATGATTTCGCTCAGCTCCTTAACTTTTTTATCGTCTTTTTCACGTTTTATCGCTTCTCTCTCAATTTCCATTCGCATAATCTCGCGATCTAGGGCATCCACATTTTCAGGTACGCTATCCATCTCCAAACGCAGTTTAGAGGCAGCTTCGTCCATCAAATCAATGGCCTTGTCTGGTAAATAACGATCAGAAATATAGCGTTGGCTCATTTCAACGGCAGCAATAATGGCCTCATCCTTGATCCTTACTTTATGGTGCGTTTCGTACCGTTCTTTCAGGCCACGCAAAATAGAGATGGCATCCTGGGTATCTGGTTCATTGACCATTACTTTTTGAAAACGGCGCTCTAAAGCTTTATCCTTTTCTAAATATTTTTGGTACTCATCTAAGGTGGTTGCACCTATCGCTCTCAATTCGCCGCGGGCTAGGGCAGGTTTTAGGATATTTGCGGCATCCATGGCACCTTCACCAGCACCGGCACCTACCAAAGTATGAATCTCATCAATAAAAAGAATGATCTCCCCGTCGCTCTGGGTTACCTCTTTTACTACGGCCTTTAAACGCTCTTCAAATTCCCCTTTATATTTGGCGCCGGCAATTAAAGCACCCATATCTAACGAATAGACCACTTTAGATTTTAGATTTTCAGGCACATCACCCTTAATGATCCTAAAGGCAATACCCTCAGCAATGGCCGTTTTACCCACGCCGGGCTCTCCAATTAAAATAGGGTTGTTCTTTGTCCTGCGCGATAAGATTTGTATCACACGCCTAATCTCTTCATCACGGCCAATTACCGGATCTAGTTTTCCACTTTCGGCATACTCATTCAGGTTGCGTGCATATTTACTCAGGGCCTGATAGGTGGCTTCTGCATTCTGATCAGTTACCCTATTGTCTCCACGAAGTGAAATAATGGCCTTTTTAAGGTCCTTCTCGTTTACGCCCTGGTCCTTTAGCAATTTCGAGGTATTGTCGTTTACGGCAAGTATGCCTAACAAGATATGCTCTACCGATACAAATTCATCTTTAAACTCTTTCAAGAAAGTTTGCGCCTTCTGTAACGAAGAATTGGCATTCGAAGAAAGATAGATATTGCTGCCACTAACTTTTGGAAATTTAGCAATATCCTCATCCAGCTTTAGGTTAAGCGTATTGAGGTTAACATTTAGTTTTTTTAATACATAAGAAATCACATTTTCATCAACAGTAAGCAGCCCTTTTAAAAGGTGCGCAGGCTCAATGGCCTGTTGTTGATTGCCTTGTGCAATTTCAGAGGCTTTTTGAACAGCCTCTTGGGCTTTGATGGTAAAATTGTTGAAGTTCATATTCCTTTTAAGACAAAACAAATGCCACGGCCAATTGGTTGTGCAAATCGGAAATTTTGTCGTGTAAAATTATTTTTAAATGAATAATTGTCTGTTATATAGTGTGTTGTGCTGAAATTTTGTCTTTTTTGGAAATGTATAACGTGCTTCTAGGCCATAACAGTCCCGCTGTCCATTTTATCCCTCATGCTTCGGGTATGCCATTTCCATCGGGTTTAATTTGCAGGGGCTATACAATTAGCTAAGGGCAGTTTTTCTGGTGCTAAGGGCATTGGGCTTTTTAAGGGAGATTCAAATTGTTGGCTTATACAATAGAAATATAGGTTTAGGGTAATTCAGTGCCTAAGGGATAGTATAGAGGCATCAAGATCAATAAGCAATATGCTGGCATTTCTGCCAACACTTTTTGTAAGCAAAGTGGATCTTATAATAGTGCAACTACGACAATTAATAATTGTACTCATAAGAATAATATATCTGGTAAAATGGAAGGCAGCAGAACCCGGATTACCGTATATTTGCAGCTTTATGCCCATTTATAAATGAAAGCCTATATCAAACTCTACTTAGAAGCCTATAAAGGCTTGTCAACACCAGCATGGATGTTGGCATTGGTCATGTTGGTCAATAGAAGTGGTGCCATGGTGGTTCCTTTTTTGGGCGTATATATGGTCAAGCACCTGGGATTTTCTTTGGAAAATACAGGGCTATTGCTTAGTTTTTTTGGTATAGGCGCTGTAATTGGTTCTTCACTTGGAGGTTGGCTAACTGATAAATTTGGACATTTTAAGGTGCAGTTGTTCAGTTTGACTGGTGTTGTGCCATTATTCATGTTATTGCCGAAACTTACTACGCCATTTTCTCTGGCCATCGGTATTTTATCTTTGAGCATGGTTAGCGATATTTTAAGGCCGGCCAATTCAGTTTCCATAGCTTATTATTCCAAGCCCGAAAACTTGGTGAGAAGCTTTACGTTAAATAGAATGGCTTTAAATTTAGGATTTTCCATAGGGCCAGCTTTGGGAGGACTGTTAGCGGCTGTTTCCTATAATTTGCTTTTCTACGGAAATGCCTTTGCCGCTTTTCTTTCTGCCATTATCTTTTTTTTCTATTTTAGAAATAAGAAGGGAAGTGTGGCCGATCAGAAAACCAGCCCGTCTGAAGAACTTCCTTATCAATCTCCATATAAAGATGTACCATTTTTGGTCTTTACCTTTTTAAGTATCCTGTTTGCAATCTGTTTTTTTCAGTTGTTAAGCACGCTGCCATTGTATTATCGTCAGGTGTATGAACTTAGCGAAAAAAGTATAGGGATTATTCTGGCCTATAGTGGCGTAGTGGTATTTACTTTGGAGATGCTGGTTGTTCACATTGCGGAACGAAGGACTACTGCGGCAAATGCCATTATATTGGGTATTGTATTTTGTGGTATTGCTTTCATCTCCTTACTGGTCACAAAAGGAGTGTGGCTGTTGTACGTTTCTATGTTTATGTTGTGCATTGCCGAAATATTGGCCATGCCATTTATGGCTACGGTAACTTTGCAGCGCGCTAATACCAAAAATAGGGGAGCATATATGGGGCTGAACTCACTATCACTATCTGCTGGACTTATTTTTGCCCCATTTCTAGGGACGAAGATAGCAGCGGTTTATGGGTTTGACAGCTTATGGGTTGGAACAGGAGTGCTTATGTTTTTAACCGCAATGGGCTTTTACTTTTTGATGAATAGAATGAAGCTACATCAATGAAAAAAGATGATCTGATAGGGGGTATTTTTAGAGGACAATTTAAGTGCTGAAGTGGTGGCATTTATAGGGAAGGTTTGGTCTTAAAAATAAAATCAAAAAAAATAAAAGACCTTCTAAACCAATTTCTAAAAAGAAAGTCTTTAGTACATGAAGAATATAATTGGTTTACTAAATGCTGTTTTTACATTATTCATTTTGGTTTTTCTTTTTGTGGTATATTTTTTTAAAAGTAACGATGAAAAGGCATAAAAAAAGAGCAAATCGATGAGAATTGCCCTTTGTATTTTAAGTTGTTATAAGGTATTAACCTAATATTTCCTTAAGTCTTTTTGTCTGGTAATCTGCTAATTTTTGTAGCGGGCCAGCAGCAATCATTTTCATCATCATATTTAAATCTGCAGAAATAAGATGCGTTGCCATGGTTGTACCATCACCATTATCTTTTACGCTCCATTGAAGAGATAGATCAAAAGGAGGCTTCTCTGTAGGAATAGCTATAAGTTTCTCGTTTTCTACTCGCTCTGATATATGAATGGTCAATTTAGCCATGTTTTGTATGGTAAAACTGGCTTGATCCGCTGTTGATGACCAGTTATATATATTATCGGGCATCAATTGTTGATGATTATTCAGATCAGCAAGAAACTGGTAAACCTTTTCAATAGGAAGGTTAATGTTGGCGCTACTTTCGATGAGGGTCATTTCTTTAAATTTATATTAGGATTCTATAGTTTCATTTCTTCCCCATTCTGATGGGGTTTCACGCCATTTGTTTAAAAAATCTATATCCGATTTGGCAATAAAGCTATGCTCTGCAGCATATTCTATAAGCGCTTTGTAATTGGAAAGTGTAGAATAACGGCATTTGGCTGCTGCAAAATTATCATCAGCCTGTTGAAAACCGTAGGTGAAAATGGCCACTAGACCAGCCACAGATAAACCTGCATTACGTAATGCCTCTACCGCCTGTAAACTGCTTTTACCGGTAGAAATAAGGTCTTCTATAACAACTACACGTTGGCCTTCTACAATTTCGCCTTCAATTAAGCTACCTGTACCATGTTCTTTTGCCTTAGATCTTACATAGATAAAGGGTAAACCCAGTTCTTGTGCTACCAATACACCTTGTGGAATACCAGCTGTAGCTACTCCGGCAATTACATCAACAGCGCCATATTCTTCTTGGATCAATTGGGCCAGTTTCTGACGAATATAAGTTCTTACTGAGGGATGCGATAAAGTTATACGGTTATCACAGTAAATAGGAGATTTCCAACCCGAGGCCCAAGTAAATGGATTAGCAGGTTGTAATTTAATTGCTTTAATTTGTAATAAAAATTCAGCTACCTTTAATTCAATATCACTTTTATTATACATGGCACAAAAATACAGAATTTATATCAACGATAACACTTTGTTTATTGCAGATCAACTTCCCAAACAATTAGATAAAACACAACAGCTTGAATTAGAAGGGTTTGATTTTCTAACATTTTACAAAAACCTGAAGAATAGCACTAAAAAGAATTATTTGTTGATTTCAAAAAGCCCATCAACTTTATTTAAGATAATTAAAAGTGAATTAACCCTGATTAAAGCTGCTGGTGGCTTGGTTGCTAATGCAAAGGGCGAATACCTCTTTATTTTTAGAAATAAAAAATGGGATTTGCCAAAGGGAAAAGTAGAGAAGGGCGAAAAAGTAAAAATAGCCGCTGTTAGAGAGGTAGAGGAAGAGTGTGGCGTAAAAATCGAAAAACGAAACGAACGTATATGTAGAACCTACCATATCTATGAAATAGAACGTAAGGTAGTGTTGAAAAGAACCAGTTGGTACCATATGAATGTTAAGGGAAGCCCCAAATTGATACCACAGATAGAAGAGGGTATTACAGAAGCTATATGGTTGACTCCACAGGAAATCAAGGCCAAAATAAAAAACACCTATCCTTTAATCATAGATGTTTTAAAGAGCGAAAAGCTGATTTAGACAAAGAGGTCCTAGGTCGGTAGTCCGAAGTCCGATGATATGGTTGAAATTGTTAAATTGCTGTATTGTTTGTTATAATTGCGAATTGGCCACTGAAAACGGCTAATTACTCCTCGTCAAGGCTGTCGATTATGGTTTTGATTTGCCTAACATATTTTCCATAATACAGTCTTGCCCAAAATTCGGTAATTAAACCAATTACCAAAATGGCAACAAAGGCATTGATCACAATATAGAACATGGAAAATTTTTGTAGAATTTCACTTAGCAAGGTACCTTTTATGATAAAGAGTGCAGTGGTGCAGAAGGAAAGGGCAATAAAGCCAAGAATATAGGTTAGGGCCTTATAAAGCTCAATGTTCAGTTTCATTTCATAATAGAACCACAACAGGTTTTTTCTGCTATCCAGACCCAAATCATAAGAATGCTTATAAAATGTATAAAACTTGAAGAAATAATAGGTGCAAAATGCACAGGAAATGGCATAGAACAAAATGAATATTGATTTAAGTTCCGATGAAAATCCAAATATCTTGGGGGTAAAAGCAAGTAATAACAGCGATAAAAGCTGAACAAAAAACTCTTGCTTCATTTGCTTTCTAATTTTATCGATGGGCGTGTGCGCTTCCTTTATTTTTAGCATATCTTCAGATACTTCGCCATGGTTATTATTGTTGTTGTTCCAGTCTTCTTTTAATTGATCAAAATTCATAGCCGTTCTTTTTAATGATTTGTTGTAATTTTTCTTTGGTTCTGTTGAGCTTCACCCTGGCATTAATTTCTGTAATGCCTAGGTTATGTGAAATTTCTTTGTGCGATTGGTTTTCCAGGAATAGAAAGATCAATGCTTTTTCTATTGGATTGAGTTCTTGTACAGCCCTATACAGATAAGCTAATTTTTCTTCTTTCTCCTGGTTGTCATTATAGTCTGCAATATCTATCTGCTCATTTAGCGAGGTTTTATCTACCTTTCTGTTTTCTTTTTTAAAGAATATAATAGCCGTATTTAAAGCTACCCTGTACATCCAAGTGCTAAATTTACTGCTGCCTTTAAAAGTGTGGTAAGCTTTCCATAATTGCATCACAATTTCTTGGAACAGATCTTCCCGATCTTCGACCTTGTCCATATACATTTTGGTTACTTTATGGATAATGCCTTTGTTCTCGTTAATCAATTGCAAAAAATTTGCTGTGCTTGGTTCAGGCATTTTATCAGAATGTAGTTAATATTTGGTATAATGCTATTATTTTACTGGAGTTACCGTATAACCCTTCGCTTTTAATAAAGCAATAACTCCTTCTTTGCCCTGCAAATGTCCACATCCTATGGCAAAGAATGTTGGCTTTTCCTTTAAAATATTAGGCATCCTATCGGCCCAAAGATGATTTCTAACGGGTAGTAGC
>NZ_JAELTN010000082.1 GCF_016428855.1 Pedobacter sp. ASV28 | reverse complement strand
CCCCCCCCCCCCCCCCCCCCCCCCCCCCCCCCCCCCCCCCCCCCCCCCCCCCCCCCCCCCCCCCCCCCCCCCCCCCCCCCCCCTTCCCCGCCCCGCCCCCCCCCGCCATCTACACTATGGCTCGATCGTCGGCAGCGTCAGATGTGTATAAGAGACAGCTATACAGGTGTTACCATTATTTCAGAAGAAAACGAAACCATCAAACAGTTCATCATCAATGAAATGAAGAGAGGGGTAACCATATATAAAGGCGAAGGAGGCTATTTAGAGAAAAAAGATATCGATATCATCTATACCGTAGTAACCAAACTGGAAATAAGCAAATTACAAGATAAGATCAACGAAATAGACCCCAATGCCTTTGTGGTTCAACAACAAATAGCCGACCTCAAAGGCGGCGTAGTCAAACGTCAAGCGCTCCATTAATTACTATCGTTTTGAAACCATCATGATCTTCGGAGTTATGAAGACAAATTATGATAGCTTCGCACCATTAAAAAGATTATACAGATGAAAATATATCATCAACTTTCTGAGTTTAAAAAATTGAATAATGCTGTAGTGACCATTGGAACTTTTGATGGCGTACATTTTGGACACCAGAAAATTATAAAGAGACTTTGTGAATTGGCCAAATCATCTGGCGGAGAAAGTGTATTACTTACTTTTTTTCCCCACCCAAGAATGATCATCGATCCTGAAAATCAGGACTTAAAAATGATCAATACCATTAACGAAAAGGCTGAAATTATGGCCAATCTGGGAATTGATCATTTGATCATTACTCCATTTACCAGAGATTTTTCCAATTTGAGTGCCACCGATTATATCAAAAATATTTTAGTAGATGCCATAGGTACCAAAAAGATCATCATTGGATATGACCATCGTTTTGGCAAGGATCGTCTCGGCAATTTGAAGGTGCTGGAACAACATGCATCAACCTACGGTTATCAGGTAGAGGAAATTCCCGAGCAGGACATCAATGATGTAGCCGTAAGCTCTACCAAGATAAGAAATGCGCTATTGGAAGGGAATGTGGCATTGGCCAACGACTATCTGGGTTATGCCTTTTCTATCTATGGCCCCGTGATTAAAGGCGATAAAATTGGACGTACCATCGGCTTTCCAACCGCCAATATCTTTGTTGCCGAAACTTATAAGCTCATTCCCAGTGATGGTATTTATGCCGTTACTGTAGAAATGGATTTGGAGGCAGATGTTCGAAGTCCGAAGTCCGAAGACAGTAATGCTCAAGCCTCTACATCCAAACTTCCGACCTCCGACATCGGACATCGGACTTTCAAAGGTATGGCCTACATTGGTCAACGCCCAACCATCAACGGAATGACACGTAACATCGAGGTCAACATTTTCGATTTTGACAGGGAAATTTATGGACAGAACATTAAAATGAACTTCTTGGAGTTTTTAAGATATGATGTAAAGTTTACTAGCTTGGAAGCATTAACCAAGCAACTACAACAAGACAAAAAAGATACACTCGCCTATTTTAAAAATCACCCTTAACAATTAAACCGTGGCCAAATCAACAGATGTTAATGATCCTGAAAGCGTTAGCGATTTCATTGGAAAACTAGATCCTACTTTCGCTACGTTCCTCCAATCCATTAGACAGTTTATACTTTCTATAGACCCTGTTATTGGCGAACAGATCAAATGGAATTCCCCAAGCTTTTTTTACAATGGGGAAATGAAACCTTTCGATCCAAAAACTTATAAACGGGATATGATCGTATTTAACATTAGAAAAAACGAAGCATTATTGGTATTCCCTACAGGTGATATTATCAATGATCAACATGCCCTTTTGGAAGGCAATTATACCGATGGCAGAAAATTGGTCAGATTCAAGGATGGAGAAGATTTTGAGAAAAAAAAGCATGCGTTACGACTCGCAATTAAAGATTGGCTCGAGAAGGTAGAAAAATAAGGTGCGGCCTATACCCTAATTAGTGCACTGCTAAGGTCAACCTATGTGTTTTTCTCATAAATTTGACGATAATCGGAGTAGAGAGAAAACTTCTATACAACAAAACAATTTCCTTGTCATATTATTAGCCATAAACCTTCCATGTTGGCCTAAGCCTTTAAAACCTCAATCTTTTTTAGTATTTTGGTGGGCAATGAGGCTTTTTATATTTCTTTGTTGTTCACTTTACTTGTCATGTTTTTCATTGATGGCCAATGAAACAAAAAGAATTGGGCAAGTTCCTTTACTTCAGAAAACAGAAACCTTTCTCTCTGCTATTTCAACATCATCAATTCCACCAAAAAAATTGACAGTCATTAAAGCTAAACTTTACCTCAGAAAAGCTAGGCTGCAAAAATTAGGCGAAAACCTCATTCCCCATTTGGTTCATCAATTTCATTGCCTTACCCAAAACATTGGGCGAACAGTAAGCCTTCCACTTCATCGAAGTAACTTTTATTATCCTTATATTTTTAGTTATCTCTATCCTAAACATACCTTTTGGTAAATATTTTCTGTCCTAGCAAAACATATCATATTAAACAACCAAAAATATATTTTTAGATGACCCACTTACCTGTACTTATTGCAGATTTAGGACTTATACTTGCCGCTGGTGGTATTACTACCATTATATTCAAACGCATCAAACAACCACTCGTTTTAGGTTACATTTTAGCGGGCTTGCTGGTTGGTCCACATTTTAAATTTATACCCACTGTTTCCGATAATGCCAACATTACCATTTGGGCTGAAATCGGGGTTATTTTCCTGTTATTCAGCCTAGGTCTCGAATTCAGCTTCAAGAAACTGGTCAAGGTAGGCGGTTCCTCCTCCATTACCGCCTTGGTCGAAATTATTGGTATGGGTATTATAGGATATTTTGTGGGCAACTTAATGGGCTGGAAAACCATGGACAGCATATTTCTGGGCGCAGTATTGTCCGTGTCTTCTACCACCATTATTATACGGGCCTTCGAAGAATTGGGTGTAAAACATAAAAAGTTTGCCAATTTAGTTTTCGGTGCCCTCATTGTAGAAGATCTGGCGGCCATCTTGATCATGGTATTATTGACCACCGTAGCCGTAAGTCAGCAATTTGCCGGGGCAGAAATGCTAACCTCTATCCTTAAATTAAGTTTTTTCCTCATCTTATGGTTTTTAGGCGGCATCTTTATCATCCCTACCTTTTTAAAACTGACCAAGAAACTAATGAACGACGAAACCTTATTGGTCGTTTCATTGGCATTATGCTTAACCATGGTCCTACTGGCTGTTAAGGTAGGCTTTTCTCCAGCATTGGGTGCCTTTATTATGGGTTCTATACTTGCAGAAACTACACAAGCTGAAAAGATTGAACATTTGACAAAATCGGTTAAAGACCTATTTGGTGCCATCTTTTTTGTTTCCGTGGGCATGCTCATTGACCCTAGTATCTTATTACAATATTGGAAGCCCATTCTAATCATTACAGGCGTAACTATTGTGGGTAAACTGATCACCACTGGCGGCGGAGCCCTCCTTTCTGGACAACCTTTAAAAACTTCGGTACAGACTGGTTTAAGCCTCACCCAAATTGGCGAATTCTCTTTCATTATTGCCACTTTAGGCCTAAGTTTAAAAGTAACCAGTGGATTTTTATATCCTATCACAGTAGCCGTTTCGGCCATCACGACATTTACCACCCCTTATTTGATCAAATATTCTGAGAATTTTTATCATGTTTTGGTGAAGATCTTACCCCAAAAATGGGTAGATAGTATTAATCGATACAGTACCAGTACAGAGGGAATCACGACCTTAAGTGATTGGAAAGTTCTTTTAAAATCTTACATATTCAATACCATCATCCACTCGGTAATCATCATTGCCATTGTGGTTTTGGCTTCCAGGTACCTGCATCCTTTTATCAGCCACAATATTACCAACGGGAAGAACGGCGTCATCATCAGTGTGATCATTTCCTTTCTGATTATGGCTCCCTTCTTATGGGCCTTATCCATCAGAAGGATCGAAAGGACAGCTTATTCCCATTTATGGCTTAATAAAAAATATACACGGGGTCCTTTAATAGCCATAGAATTCTTCAGGATTGCTCTGGGTATTTTCTTTGTAGGCTTCTTAATGTACGAATTCTTCGATACCTGGATTGCTGCAGGCATTGCATTGGTTTTGATTGTTGCAGTGATGTTTATTTTCTCCAGAAAGCTCCAAAGCTTTTACGAAAGAATGGAAAACAGGTTCCTCTACAACCTTAACGCCCGCGAAGCCGCGAAAAAACAACCAGAGATTTTACCTTGGGATACGCATTTGTTAGAACTGACCGTAGCACCCGAATCTAAACTGGTGGGGCAAACCTTAATAGATCTTGCAGTCAGAGAAAAGTATGGGATCAATATCGCAATGATAGAACGTGGCAAGATCATGATTCCTACGCCGAACCGCGATGAAAGATTATATCCTCATGATAAGGTACTGGTGATTGGTACAGACGATCAGTTGGCCAGTGTAAAACCACTTTTTGAAGGCGCATATTCCGATCAAAATGACGATACTTCTTTCCCTAAACAGGATATGTCCCTACAAAAAATCGTGATCAACAGTAAATCGCCTGTCTACGGACAAACCATACGTAGTTCTGGCATTCGTGAAAAAACACAGGGACTCGTTGTGGGCATAGAACGAAACGGCCAACGTATTTTGAACCCAGATTCCAATATGATTTTCGAAAACGAGGATATTGTTTGGATTGTGGGCAACAATAAACGTATACCTGAATTACTGAAATAACAATTGAATTAAAACTATATTTACAAAGCCAGTGTTTATCCATAAACATTGGCTTTGCTATGATAAGTATAATTGGTAAACACAATAACTTACCGTGAAGAAAATAGACCAGGATAAAAGTGAATTTTTAGATGAAATGCTAGATTATTGGCAATCTGAGCAGCTCATAGATGATAAAACCAGCCTAAAGCTTAAACATAGCTACCAGTCTAAAGCCTTCGATTGGAGACGTTTGGCACAATATTCTTTTTGGATAGCCATGGCTTGTGGTGTAATTGCCCTAAGTGCACTATTGGTAGACAAGTCCCTACTTGAATACATTAAAAACCTATACAATACCCCCAATATCATTATTAGTCTTCTATCTGCATTATTGGCAGCGGGCTGTTATATATTGGGTTTTAAACGAAAAAAAACCAGGCCACAGCAAGTATTCAGCAATGAAGCAATGATTTTTTCCGGAGTGATGCTAACGGCCAATGCCATTGCTTACCTGGGCAAATCCATAAGCAGCAACAATAATCATTTTTCTGTGCTTATTCTATTTTCCGTGCTCATCTACCTGGGTTTGGCCCATTTTTTCAGATCGAGGCTCATCTGGACTTTTTCTTTATTGGCTTTAGGGGCTTGGTTTGGCACCGAAACAGGTTACCTGTCTAAATGGAACTGGTATTTCCTTGGTCTCAATTATCCTTTGCGATTTGTATTCTTCGGGATCATACTAACCCTGGTTTCTTTTTTACTCAAAAGACATAAACAACTCTCCTACTTTTTTGACATTACCTATTTTGCTGGCCTGTTATACCTCTTCACTTCCTTATTGCTGCTTTCTATTTTTGGGAATTATGGTACATTAGAGGAATGGTACGCCATTAAACAATTGTCTTTATTTTATTGGGCCATTCTTTCTTCTGCAGCCTGTGTAGCGGCCATCATCATCGGCTTAAAGTATAATGATGCGATGTTAAGGGAGTTTGGTATTATTTTCTTATTCATTAATCTTTATAGCCGCTATTTTGAATACTTTTGGGACAGTTGGCATAAAGCTATCTTTTTCGCCATATTGGGTATTTCTTTTGTATTTATTGGTCGTAAGGCCGAAAAAATATGGAGTCTTGAGTTCATGAAAAAGTAGATTGAGAAATTGGAGAAAAACAATTTTTGATAGTCAGCTTTCTAAAATTTCTCTTACCGTTTCTCTGTTAGGTTTTGATAGAGGAATTTTATCACCATTTAACAATAACAGAATGCCTCCATCTTCTTTAAGCCAACTTTTTACATATTTGGGATTTACCAAGTGGCTTTGGTGAGAGCGCATAAATCCATAAGGTTTTAATGCATCAGAAAATTCTTTCAATGAACGTGAAATCAATATTTTTTCATTGCCTTGTAAAATAAAGAAAGTATAATTATCGCTAGCCTCACACCTAATAATATCTTTAATTGTTACATACCTTACTTCTTGCTGTTGTGGAAGAGCTATTTTCTGGTCCTGATTAATCAATGCGTTATTCTTTTCTTTTTCGGGTTTATTACTAGTGGCTACATTTTCTTTAGGAATATTCATTGGCATATAAACCACCGTTTCGTTTCTTCTGAGCAGTAATTTCACTAAATAAATTACGCCAATTATAACGCCTCCCCAAAAAGCAATACCAACTAATATTAAAATAATCTCACTAACTCCTAAATTCAGTATTTCTGTTAGCATCTCTGTTTTATTTTTATCTAAGTTTTCTTTTTATCATTTGTAATAAGACCACAAATACAATCAGCGAAATTATAAAAAATAAGATCACAAGTATTATTTCGGCTGCGCCTAGATTAAGAAATGCTGCAATTACATGAAATGAGTTTGTTATTGTTTTCTCCATTTTTATTTATTTTTAATTGCCTCAAAAATACCAGTCCGAAGCACTCTAAAACAGAATGAATGAGTATTTATTATCTTTAAATAGAGTATTTTCCCCATTTCAATGAGCATCGTTACCAAAACATCTGATATACGTCATAAAAATTAAGCTCATACAAACCGTATCTTTGGGTATTAGAAGTATTGTAAATGGCATTAGAAGACATTAGCACTTTGGAAGATATCCAATTACTGGTAAATACCTTCTACTTTCGTATTCGTGAAAACGAACTGTTGGGCCCGATCTTTAACGGTATCATTGCCGATCGGTGGGCCGAGCATTTAGAAAAGATGTATAGGTTTTGGCAAACGGTGTTGTTGGAAGTACATACCTATACGGGGAGTCCTTTTCCACCACATGCGCAATTACCGGTAAGCCAGCTCCATTTTGACACTTGGCTAAAGCTTTGGCATGGCACCGTAGATGAGCACTTTGCCGGAGAAAAAGCTGAAGATGCCAAGTGGCGGGGTAACCGTATGGCCGAAATGTTCATGATCAAAATTGACTACTACCGCAACAACAGTGCAAAACCTCTTTTGTAAACCACTGCTTACAAAGTATCTTGGTGCTCAATGCCATATACCCAACACCCGATACTAAATATTTGATACTTCCCTCATGAAATCAAAAGTAGAACAACCCCTGGTACTTGTATGTACTTTTACCTGGATTGGATTTGTATGTGCCATTAGCTTTTTGGAAGCTTGGCTTAAGTTTAGGGCTCCCGGCGTTACACTACCTATTGGTTTGGGTATAGGTCGGTTAGTTTTTGCAGCACTAAACAAAGTAGAATGGGCGTTTGCCATTGCCATACTCATTAGCAATTTAAAGAATTGGAAAAATGATAAACCGAACCTTTTATTTGCGCTGGTGGTATTGACCCTCTTACTGCAAACCATTTGGCTTTTACCAGCCCTAGACCATCGGGCAGAGCGGTATATCAAGGGAGAAAATGTTCCAGCCTCTTATCTACATTTTTATTACGTGATCATAGAAGGCCTAAAAATTACGGCATTATTTATATTTGGCGTCAGGCTCTTTAAACAAGAGGAATCATCAGACTCAGAAATCATCTTTAATAAGCTCTAGGAAAATGTTGCTTTTTATCCTTTGCCTACCTCAAATAAATGACAACCTGCTTAACCACAAGATATATCGCCAAGATATACAAAAATATAGCAATGCTTTTATTGATGAGCATGCTGCTCAATGCAAATTTCTCCTGTATATACCTGGCAAAATGGGCATAGGCATATAAGGCCAGTGCAGAGCCCAGCCCCGAGCCAAAGCTAAATATGACAAGGGAAAGGTAATTTGTATTTATCCATTCATGAAGGATAACATAATTACCAAAAAACAACCAGAACGGAATTTGAACCGGATTGAGCACACCCAAGGCAAGACCTAATAATACGCTGCCCTTCCTACTTTCTTCTGTTGCTTTAGGTTGATGCGCCTTATCCTTATTTTTCCAAGTCACCGTAGCCATCACCAATAAAAGCACAATCATGAAAGCATCCACAAAAGTAGATATTCTTACAGAATTCACGCTCGAATCAATATCTACATCGCTTGACACCCAACGGGCAAAACGCATCATACCAAATGTAAAAAGCACTTCAACACAAGAAAAAGCAAGAATAAAACTCCATGCTTGTCGCATGCCCCTGTTAATGGTAAGCTGCGCTAAAGTAAGATTGATATTTCCCGGGGGGATGTAACCCATCGCATTAAGTAAAACGCCAATTAGAAAAGTGAGCACAAGCATAGTTTGCGAAGTTAGGATTTAAGGTGCGCTTTTAAAAATTGTCCCGTATAGGATTTAGGTTCATCCAGCAAATCTTCTGGCTTGCCTTCAAAAACAACCTCCCCACCTTTATCTCCTCCCTCCGGACCGATATCTATGATCCAATCGGCACATTTGATCATGTCCATATTATGCTCTATTACAATTACTGTACTGCCCTGCTCTATCAAAGTATTTAATGCCTTCAATAATTTTTTGATATCATGAAAATGCAACCCTGTAGTTGGCTCATCAAAAATAAACAAAGTTTTTTGGGCATTGTTGCCTTTAATTAAGAATGAGGCCAATTTAATACGTTGAGCTTCACCTCCAGATAAGGTATTAGATGACTGGCCCAAATGTACATAGCCCAGACCTACATCAACCAACGGTAGCAATTTGTTCAATATTTTGGGTTCTTTGGCGAAAAATTCAACAGCCTGGTCAATGGTCATATCCAAAATATCAGAGACATTCTTATCTTGGTAAGTCACATCCAATACCTGTTGCTTAAATCGCTTTCCTCCACAAACTTCGCAAGGCAGGTAAATATCAGCCATGAATTGCATCTCTATTTTTACCTCTCCTTCTCCTTGGCAAACATCACAACGCCCTCCTTCCACATTAAAAGAAAAAGCTGCTGGCTTTAGGCCCGCCGCTTTTGCCGATGGCAAGTTCGAAAACAAGGTCCTGATATCATCCCATGCCTTAACATAAGTTACCGGATTTGACCTGGAAGAACGTCCTATCGGATTTTGATCTACCATTTCTACCTGACTTACCAGATCGGTGTGACCAAAAATGCCATCATAAGAACCTGTTTGTTCTCCGGCATAGTTACCTATGGCCTTTTGTAAGGCCGGATATAAAATACGTTTGACCAAGCTGGTTTTACCTGAACCGGATACGCCCGTAACGCAAGTAAAAATACCTAGTGGAAACTTCACATTGATATTCTTCAGGTTATTTTCCCTTGCACCTTTAATCAGGATATGATCTTTCCAGCTCCTCCGTTTTTGTGGAACTGCAATACGCTCTTCACCAGAAAGATATTTTCCAGTTAAGGATTTCTTATCCTTGATAATCTGATTGTAAGTACCACTGAACACCAAATTTCCACCTTGTGTTCCGGCCTCTGGACCAATATCGATAAGATAATCTGCGGCTTTCATGATCTCTTCTTCATGCTCTACCACCAATACGGTATTACCTACATCTCTCAAAGATTCCAATACACTGATCAAACGGTGTGTATCCCGGGGGTGGAGACCTATACTTGGTTCATCCAGGACATAAACAGACCCCACCAAGCTACTGCCCAAAGAGGTGGCCAAGTTAATCCGTTGACTTTCCCCCCCAGATAAAGTATTGGATAAACGGTTTAGGGTCAGGTAACCTAAACCAACATTATTAAGATATAAGATACGACTGCTAATTTCTGCCAGTAAACGCTTGGCAATTTTAACTTCATTAGGCTTTAAGACTAAACCATCGAAAAAGGGCAGGATAGTAGATAAGGGCATCAGTACCAATTCAAGAATAGACCTTCCTCCTATCTTTACATAGGAGGCATCCTTACGTAACCGAGTGCCTTTACAATCTGGACAGGTCGTTTTCCCCCTATATCGTGACAACATGACACGGTATTGAATTTTATAGGTCTGTTCTTCCAGTTCTTTAAAAAACTCATCTAAGCCCCTAAAATATTTATTACCTGTCCAAAGCAATTGCTGTTGTTGTGCTGTTAGTTCACTGTAAGACCTATGAATGGGAAAGTCAAATTTATCGGCATTTTTCACGAACTGCTTTAACCATTCTCCCATTTTTTCGCCACGCCAAGGAGCTATGGCATTATCATAAATACTTTTGCTTTTATCAGGAATGACCAAATCTTCATCAATGCCAATGATATTTCCGTAGCCTTCACAACGTTTACAAGCGCCATAAGGATTATTAAAGCTAAAAAAATTTGGAGTAGGCTCTTCAAATTTGATGCCGTCCAGTTCAAATCTATCGCAAAAGAAAGTTTGTTGGCCATTATGTTCTACATAGCAATCTCCCTTGCCTTCAAAAAAAGCGGTTTGGGCCGAATCGGCAACACGGCTTAAAGTTTCGTCATCGTGGGCCACTACGACACGGTCTATGAGGATAAAAATCTTTTGATCTTCTGTTAGCTCTTTGTCCTTTACCGAATCATCTTCCAGTATGGATTCGATTTTTTTAACCTCACCTTGATAGACTACACGTAAAAAACCCTTTTGTAGTAGGACAGCTAATTCCTCCTTAACTGTTCTTTTATTTTGGGCATACAAAGGACAAAAAACAGTTATAACCTCTTCATCGGGCAATGCTGCAACAAAATCTACTACAGTACTTACCGTGTCTTTTTTTACTTCTTTCCCAGAAATTGGCGAAATTGTTCTTCCTATTCTAGAATAGAGTAATTTCAGGTAATCATAAATTTCGGTCGAAGTACCTACTGTAGAACGGGGATTAGAGGTAATCACTTTCTGTTCTATAGCAATAGCAGGAGCAATTCCTTTGATATAATCTACATCAGGCTTGTTCATACGCCCCATAAACTGACGGGCATAGGCCGATAAACTTTCTACATATCTTCTTTGCCCTTCTGCATATAGCGTATCGAAAGCTAATGATGATTTGCCCGAGCCGGACATCCCTGTAATAACAACAAATTTATTTTTGGGAATGGCCACATCAACATTTTTAAGGTTGTGCACCCTTGCGCCTTTTATAATAATATAGTGATGTGGATCCTTCTCTAATTCCTTACTCATTTAAAACCTCTTAGCTATAATTTACAAAGATAACATCTGATTTACGATTTCAGAAGCTTTTGTTTTATCCATCTTTCATTTAGGTTATCAGATGTGAATAGAGGGCATTATCGCCTACACTCTTCCCATATTTCAACTTTCAAATTACAATTCCCTAAGAATCATGGGTTTTATTTTATTGCCTTTGGGCGCAGTTCTGGGCACTTTTTACATTTTTTAACATTTTTATTCTTTGAATCTCATAAAAAAATGCTTCTTTTGAAAGAACAACAACGACAATTGTCAATACACTAACTTATTAATTAAAGGAGAAACGCTATAGAATAAAACTTTTACGTGTTTATTATTTAAATAAAGATGGGTTTTATCAAACAAGCTCCTATTAGCCTACAACAAGTAAGCGACCAGGAATTAATATCGTTGTATCTAAATGGTGACGAAACTGTTATCCAAGAGTTACTCCGTAGGCACAAGACTAAGATTTTCACTTCGATTTATCTTTTGGTTAAAGATCAATACTTAGCGGAAGATATTTTTCAGGATACTTTCATTAAAGTAATTAACACTTTACGTTCTGGCCGTTACAATGAAGAAGGAAAATTTTTACCATGGGTAATGCGTATTGCCCATAACCTGGTGATTGATTATTTTAGAAGAGAAAAACGTGCGCCTACCATTACCAGTGCCGATGGCACAGACGTATTAAACCTGATTCAAATTCATGAGGAAAGTGCCGAAGATCGTATGCTTAGGGAACAAACACATGTCGACCTCCGCAAAATGATTCACCACCTGCCCGATGAGCAAAAGGAGGTTTTGATTATGAGACACTATGCAGATTTGAGCTTCAAAGAAATTGCCGAGCTTACCGGTGTGAGCATTAACACCGCCCTCGGACGTATGCGGTATGCACTCAGTAACCTTCGCAAAATGATGAACATTAAAGAGGTTATTGTTTCGAAAGAATAAGGTAACAAAAATATTACAACATAATGTTTATAACCGGTAATGGCATATTTTATCCTATAATTGATGTTAATTAATCAATTATAGGATAATTTACAAGACACCATTCCATTTTAGAATATTTAATAGCTCGATTATAAAATAAAGGTGTTTTACTTGCGTTTAAAATTTAAACTAAAAATAGTAACACCCGCGTATGACAAAAACCTTTACTTTAACGACCTTCAAAAATCTATCAAAGAAATCCACTTTGAATAGCAAAGATCTTCCAGAGCATGAACTCTATCATCAGATTAAGCCCAAGCTCGATGAACTTTATAGGAATCCTTCTGAGGAAACCATAGAAAAAATCTTAAACTACGCTAACAAAAAGTAGTACAAGGCCAGCTTTAAAGTTGGCCTTTTTTTTATATGGCTTACAAAAGCCAAAATCAAGCATACATCTACCCTAAAAGCTTACAACAAATCAACCTTTTTACATTTTGCTGTTATTAAAGTAGCTACCTTTGCTTAGTGTATTTCAAACACTAACATAATGATCATTAATAAAAAATTAATCCCCCTTACTTTTGGCGGTCTAGGCATAGGTATTACAGAATTTGTGATGATGGGCTTATTGCCAGATATTGCCAAAGATTTATCGATTACTATTCCTGAAGCAGGGCATTTGATTTCTGCTTATGCACTAGGCGTGGTGATCGGCGCCCCCTTGCTAGTCCTTATTGCGGGCAAATATCCACCTAAGTACATCCTATTGGGGTTGATGGTATTATTTACCTTGTTTAATGCTTTTTCTGCATTTGCCCCTAGTTATACTACATTATTTATGGCCAGGCTGTTTTCTGGTCTTCCGCATGGTGCTTTTTTCGGGGTAGGCTCTGTAGTGGCTAGTCGAATTGCACCTAAGGGAAAAGAAGCACAGGCGGTATCTTTAATGTTTGCAGGACTAACCATAGCCAATCTTGTAGGGGTACCACTAGGCACTTATATTGGCCATAATTATTCATGGCGATATTCTTTTGCCATTGTTTCATTGGTAGGCATTATGACTTTATTGAGCTTGAAATATTGGCTACCTAACTTACCTGCCGTTAAAAACAGGAACATTAGAACAGAATTGAGCTTTTTTACCAAAAGAGAAGCCTGGCTTATTATTTTCATGATCTCTATAGGTACCGGGGGCTTATTTTGTTGGATCAGCTATATTGCCCCATTAATGACCGAAGTTGCAGGTTTTGATGAGGCTAACGTAACATATATTTTAATGCTTGCAGGTTCGGGTATGTTGGTCGGTAATTTTATTGGTGGTTATCTGGCCGATAAGTTCTCTCCTTCTAAAGCCTGTCTATCACTATTGTTGGCCATGTGTGCCATCCTGATCATGGTTTTCTTTGTATCGTTTAATCCCATATTGGCATTGGTCACTACTTTCTTAACAGGGGCCATTGCTTTTGCTTTGGCGGCCCCCATCCAGATGCTGATGATCAAAACAGCTAAAGATTCGGAAATGATTGCAGCTTCGGCAAGCCAGGCCAGTTTCAACATTGGCAATGCCTTAGGCGCTTTTTTTGGAGGCCTGCCTTTGGTCTATGGAATGAGCTACAACTACCCTTCTTTGGTTGGAGCAGCTATGGCACTTATTGGAGCTGCATTTGCCTATTGGATCATTAGGAGGTTTACCAAACCCAATAGCATCAAAAGGGTATCTAAACAGGAAGCCACATAAGACACATAGGGAATTTGATTTTGTGGGATAGCTTAAAATACTTTGTTGTTGACAATGGTTCAACAGTAGGACCAGTTATATTTTACTTATTGTGCTGACCTTAGAAAAATAATTACGCAAACGATTGATTATAAAGTAGTGATTACATTTCTCCTATTTAAGCAATCGACATTATTTTTTTATCTAAATAATTGGTTAAGTTTGTTATATCTACCTTAAAAAACAAACTTAATCAATGAGAAATTCCATTCTTGTTCACCTGCTATTTGCTGGCCTTTACGTTTTTTTTCCCCTTTTTTCCAAAAGTCAGAAACCCAATAAAATCAATATTATTCCCAAACCTCTTTTTCTGAGGGCAGAAGAAGGAGAAGCATTTAGGCTAACGCCTAATACCCCTCTTGTCTATAATAATGGTGCCTATCAAAAGGCTAAGTTTTTTGCTCGTTTCCTGCAAAAATCTACAGGTTATAAACTACCCTTGCTCCACTCCAATGCTCCTCTACAAAAGGGAATCAATTTATTCATCCAAGCAAATCCTGCTGAATTGAACAAAGAAGCCTATGAATTATCCATATCATCAAAACGCATTTTATTAACTGCAATTGATACGGCAGGACTTTTTAACGGCTTTCAATCTATTGTACAACTACTTCCCCCCAGTATAGGAAGTGAAAAAACCATTAAGCAAACTTATTGGCCACTGCCTGCTGTAACCATCAAAGATGCTCCCAGGTTTTCATGGCGAGGATACATGCAAGATGTAAGCAGAACCTTTTATAAGGTAGAAGTGCTTAAGAAATACATAGATGTAATGGCCTTATATAAGCTTAATACCTTTCATCTCCATTTAACGGATGATCAAGGTTGGCGGATAGAAATTAAAAAATATCCGGAACTAACCTCTAAAAAAACAACAGTATTTGTAGGCAAACAAGAACAGCCTAGCGAAAGAAGTGGTTACTATACCCAAGAACAACTCAAAGACCTCATTAGCTATGCTGCTCAAAGAAATATCACCATTGTTCCAGAAATTGACGTGCCTGGGCATTCATGGCCAATCATCATCACCCATCCAGAACTCGGAGTAAACCAGAAAACAACACCCGATTATGTTTTTCCATTTGTAGATTCATGGGGCTATTGGGGTTTTCAGTTTACGCCAAACCCGCTAGATCCAAGCAAAGAAGCTGTTTATACTTTCCTAAATGATATCTTTAACGAAATAGCAGATCTCTTTCCTTCGCCCTACATCCATTTTGGAGGTGACGAAGTGGTACACAGACTTTGGGAAAACGAACCCCATATTCAAGCATTCATGAAAGAAAAAGGATTTACTAAAGTGACTGAACTACAAAGCTATTTTGTAGGACGAGTATGCGAAATGATCAGAAAAAAAGGCAAAAAACCTATTGGATGGAATGATATTTTAGAGGGCGCAGATAACCTGACCAAAGAAACCGCAATCATGTCATGGCTTGGAGGAAAGGCCATACAACAAGCCGCCAGCAAAGGCTTTTATACTGTAGCTACGCCCACAGCTCCCTTATATTTTGATATTACGCAAGATGATCGGAATGATGGCACGATGTCTGATTTGGCCTATGGCAATATTAATTCGATCGACAAGATTTACAATTTTGACCCAACGGCCTCTTTACAGCCCCAAGAAGAGGCCTATGTTTTGGGCATCCAGGCCAATATGTGGCCTGCCATTCCACAGGAAGTCAAAGATATTAATGTTCAAAATTTTCCACGCTTACTGGCTTTGGCAGAAATTGCATGGGCAACAAACAAGCATAAAGATTTCGCCGAATTTACTCAACGGTTAACTACACATTATCCGCGGTTAGATGCTCTAAAAATTGATTATTTTAAAAAAGGAGGCTACATTGCAGGCACTTGGAAGCCCAATCAGATCGATACCGGTTTTAGGTCTATTGAATGGGATGTAACCCAAAAAGTCTATGCAAATGGACGAATTATTGCAGGTTTCTTTTATACGAATGGTACTTCTTTTCTAAAGATCAAGAATGTATCCCTATTAGAAGATGGAAAAGTGATCTCTAAAGATGATCATATAGGTTTAGCCGATAAATTTAGGGGTACTCATAAAACTAAAACCTTCCTCTATCATTTGAAGGTTGATCAGTACAAATATAAATCTAAATATACCTTAAGCGCAG
Organism: Pedobacter sp. ASV28; assembly: GCF_016428855.1. Taxonomy (GTDB): domain Bacteria; phylum Bacteroidota; class Bacteroidia; order Sphingobacteriales; family Sphingobacteriaceae; genus Pedobacter. Next base: position 1,180 of record NZ_JAELTN010000082.1, on the reverse strand, counting down.
AGGTTTCAGGAGAAAAAAGTACCGATTCTTATGGTAACTTAACTTTTAACCTCAGTCCATACGAACCTTTTAAGGTAACGGAAGCCACTAAAAAGTAAGGTGAAAGACTTGTCGAAATAGATCAATTATTTCGACAAGTCTATTTTTCTATTTTTTATCCGGCACGAAATTCATTGAAATTGAATTGACACAATGCCTTGTATTTTTTGAGGTAAGGAACTCGCCCACAAAAACATGCCCCAGGTGTGCTCCACAATTGGCACATACAATCTCAGTACGCTGTCCATCTGCATCGGGAATACGCTTTACCGCTCCTTTAATCTCATCGTCGAACGCTGGCCAACCACAGTGGGCATCAAATTTAGAGTCAGACCTATATAATGGTGCATTACAACGCTTACATACATACGTTCCTTTTTCAAAGAATTTATCGTATTTACCTGTTCCGGGATATTCGGTCCCCTTATTTACAATTACCTGCTCTTCTTCCTTGGTTAATTTATTCCATTCCATTTTCTTAGTAGTTTTTGATGGTGGTGTTTTTTCCTGCTGCTGGGCACAGGCCGCAAAACTTGTTACAAGTAGTATACCAAATGCCGCTAATATTTTATTTATCGATCCCATTTTAAGATATTTTAACTCATATACGTTACCCATAAACGTTCGGTTTTACCAAACAACATATTCAAATTTAATCATTTCATAAACTTTGTTCCTCATTTGTATCTCATTATTCATTATCAAGCAATAGCTAAAATGAAATTGAAACCATAGAACCCTGTTAATTGGCTACCATTTCTGTATGAGTTCAGCACTCAACGGCATGGCTTTCTGCAGATCTGCAATACCATATCATAGATTATCTCTGGTTTATTAAACCGATCGCTAGATTTTTGCATCACATCATTTAAATCTCGAATGATACATATGGTTTGGAATATTCGTTCATAAAAAAAGCGTTCCGTTACCGAAACGCTTTTTAAAAGTATATTTTGTCGAGACTATTTTTTCAATAGGGCCGCCATAGCTGCACCGATTTCAGCAGGGCTTTCTACAACAGTGATACCACATTCACGCATAATTTTCATTTTTGCGGCAGCAGTATCATCAGCTCCACCTACAATAGCCCCAGCATGTCCCTGTCTCTTATACACATCTCCGAGCCCACGAGACCTGCGTT
>NZ_JAELTN010000081.1 GCF_016428855.1 Pedobacter sp. ASV28 | reverse complement strand
ATACGATCTTAACTACTACAGAATAAATGCAGATATATAAGTTTGGAGGTGCCTCCATAAAAGATACGGCAGGCATAAAAAACGTTGCTAACATTATACAATCCTATGGCACCCAAAACCTATTAGTCGTTGTATCGGCAATAGGTAAAACAACCGATAAGCTTCAGGAATTAACATGGGCCCATGTTCATGGAGACGATAAAAAGTACCACCTGCTCGAGGAGGTCAAAGCGTTTCATTATGGCATTATCAATGAACTCTTTACCGATCATAAAAATCCCATATACAACGACATTGCCAATACCTTTGTAGAGGTAGAATGGCTTTTGGAAGAAGAGGCCGAAGACAGTTCTGACTATCTTTATGACCAGATTGTTTCTATTGGAGAATTGGTTTCTTCCAAAATTTTGGCAGCGTATCTTAACCAGATTGGCTGTTTCACCATTTGGCAAGATGCCCGCAACTATATCAAAACAGATAACAATTATCGTGAAGCGAATGTGGAATGGGACAAGACTACGCAAGAAATTCAAAAACACCTATCTGCTTACCTTGCTCAAGGTATTGTGCTTACACAGGGCTTCATTGGGGCCACCAGTGAAAATTTTACCAGTACCTTAGGTCGCGAAGGTTCCGATTATTCTGCAGCCATATTCTGTTCGGCATTAGATGCAGAATCTATGACGATATGGAAAGATGTGCCAGGTGTATTAAATGCAGATCCAAAATGGTTCGATGAAACAGAAAAAATCCCTCAACTTTCTTACCATGATGCTATTGAGCTTACGTATTATGGCGCAACCGTTATCCATCCAAAAACCATTAAGCCTATTCAGAACAAAAGCATTCCCTTATATGTACGTTCTTTCCTTAATCCTTTAGAAAAAGGAACAGAAATTAGCAGTTCAGCCACCACTCTTCCCGTCCCCTCTTTCATTTTCAAGGTAGACCAGGTATTGCTCTCAATTTTTCCCAAGGATTTTTCCTTTATCATTGAAGAAAATTTGAGCCATATTTTTGCCATTTTCCATAAGAACAAGGTTAAGGTAAATACCATGCTCAATTCTGCCATAAGCTTTTCGGTAAGTATTGATGACGACGAGGTTAAAATAGAGCAACTCATCAGCGATCTCTCTGAAGACTATAAGGTAAAGTATAACAAAAATCTAGAATTGGTTACCATTCGCTATTATAATCAACAAACGATAGATAGGGTTACCGTAGACAAAAAAGTATTATTGGAAGTAAAAAGCAGAAATACTTGTCAAATGGTGATGAAGGATAGGATTGCCTAATTGCTGAAATTATTTGAACTGATTAATGGTTTTGTGATATTCTCAATACTTACGACTAAATATGAACAGTAACATATTAGAAAAAGAAGTTCAGGCATACATTGATGTGCATCTTAGCAGCGATGCAAGTAAAATTGCATTGGCCAAATCTCCTTTTACAAAGGTAAGTTCAGCAGAATTGGCCAATCAGATTACCGCCAAAAAAAAATCGGAGAAAAAACTTCCCACATGGTTTAACCAAGCACTGGTTTACTATCCATCTGCCTTGTCCATAGAGCAAACCTCTTCAGAAGATGCCGCTCGTTTTAAACAAACTTTAATCCAAGGGGAAACTTTAATAGATATCACCGCGGGCTTTGGTGTAGACAGCTATTTTTTTGCCCAAAAAGTGAAAGAAGTCTACGCCTGCGAAATCAATCTGGAATTGTCTACCATATCAGCACATAATGCAAAGGTTTTAGGTGCTAATAATATTACCTGTATAGCCACAGATGGTTTGGCCTTTCTAAAAACATCCGAATTAAAATTTGATACGATTTATGTAGACCCCGCTCGTAGAAATAACAGTGGTAAAGTATTTAAGCTAGCTGATTGCACTCCAAATATCATCGAACATTTAGATCTATTATTGGATAAATCGGAAAAGATCATCATTAAGACCTCTCCTTTATTAGATATACAGGCAGGTTTACAGGAACTAAGGAACGTGTCGGAAATCTATATCGTTAGTATCAAAAATGAATGTAAGGAGCTACTCTGGATAATCGAAAAGGATTTTGTGGGTGTTCCCCATATAGCCTGTGTAACCATCAATGGTCAAACCAAGTTATTGAGTTTTTCGCTTTCGGCCATAAAAATCAAGGTTACCCCTGCTAAAATCACTCCTGAAGGATATTTATACGAACCGGATGTTGCTTTAATGAAAAGTGGTGCTTTTGATTGGATTGCGCAAATGTTTGACCTACACAAAATTTCGGCGCAGAGTCATCTCTATTTTGCCGACCAGGTCAAATACAAATTTATGGGACGGATATTTAAAATAATGTCTGTTATGGATTTGAATGAATTGAAAAAAGAAAAACACTTAAAAGGTAATGTAATTGTTAGAAATTTCCCCGACAAAGCAGAAAGCTTGACAAAGAAATATAAAATTAACCCTTCAAAAAGTGACTTTCTAATTTTTACTCAAATTTACAGTGGGTACATTGTCATTAAGGCAGAAATTCTACAGTATTATTAAATTTTCTAGCCAATACTGTTTCCGAAATATTCTTAATAGACAACCACAATTAGGCACATCTAACTAAATCATTAGCTTGTCTAATCCCTTTTTAGAATAAGCCTTTTTTCGTTTAAATTAAGCTCCATTAAATCGCTTTCTAGGAATTTTAGGCTAACCTTACTTTCCTTTACAATTTTGCCCACATTTATCATCCTAAAAACACCATTAAATTCTTCTTTATTATCTTTATTAGGGCTTAAAGAATAACGCTGTAGAAAAGCGTGTGTGTTGCTAGAAAGTTTTACATTATTATCGGGAAAAAATACGACTTCTTGTATGGTAGAAGTTTTGGAAACATTTCTCCATTTTCCAACAAATGGGGCTTTTTCACTATAACCCGTAAGTAAACTACAACAAAAAAAAATGCTTAAAAATATACTTTTCATAACACTTTATTTATTCCTTATTAAAAAAATCAATTAAAAATACGAAACAAAATTTCTAAGTACATAATCCCACTTTGCAAAATAAATTATTTTAACACTATTTAACAAAACTTTAACAGTTTACCATTAGATCATCAGGTAATTTTGAGTGAACCTAAAACTATAAACTCATGAAGAAATACCATCTTACCAACAATATTGCTGGTTTTGTCATTTTCGCTTTTGCAACCTTCATCTATTGGCGTTGTATGGAGCCCACCCTTAGTTTTTGGGATTGTGGCGAATTCATAGCAGCCGCTTTCAAGATGGAAGTAGGGCACCAGCCAGGCGCTCCCCTGTTTTTAATGATCGGTAAATTATTTTCTTTGTTGGCAGGGAATCAATTAGGCAAAGTAGCTTATTGGGTAAATTTTGTTTCTGTAGTTTCCAGTGCGGCAACCATTATGTTTCTCTTCTGGAGCATCAATGCCATTGCCCTTAAATTGATAAAAAAACCGATCGAGCAAATTTCTACGCTAAATATGCTCACCGTTATTGCTTCGGGTACGGTAGGTGCCCTGGCCTACACCTTTTCAGATACCTTTTGGTTCTCTGCTGTAGAAGCTGAAGTTTATGCCATTTCCACCTTGTGTACTGCCATCGTTTTCTGGGCTATTCTAAAATGGGAAAATCAGCTGAATGACCGTTGGCTATTATTCATTTCATTCATCATAGGCCTTTCCATTGGTATGCATCTTTTAAGTTTATTGGTCATTCCTACCATTAGTTTGGTGTATTATTTCAGAAAGAGCTCCAAAACAACCTTATGGGGTACCATTAAGGCCTTCTTAATAGGCTGCACCTTATTGGGCTTAGTTCAATTTGGTGTCATTCAATACGTAGTGCTATCAGCAGCCAAAACGGACCTGCTATTTGTAAATACTTTAGGTATGGGCTTTGGTACAGGTGCACTATTCTTTTTAATCGTTTTAATTGGGGCATTAGTTTACGGCATTTACTATAGCATTCAAAAGAAGCGTTACCACTTGAATTTGGGGTTGTTATGTCTTTCATTGGTCTTATTTGGCTTTAGCTCTTATTTTATGATCATCATCAGGGCCAACTCAAAAACCAATATCAATCTTTCCAATCCAGATACTCCCTTATCATTGTACGATTATCTAGGCAGAACACAATATGAAGACAAGCCGCTCTTATACGGTCAATTTTATAATTCAAATCCTGTCAGTTTAAAAGAAACCGGTACTAACTATAGAAAAGAAAATGATCGTTATGAAGTAAGCGGTAAGAGCTTTAAATATGTTTACGATAAGAATACCTTATTTCCACGAATGTTCAGCAGTAAACCCGCCCATATAAAATTCTACCAAAACTGGATGGGATTAGGTGCCGATGAAACCCCGAGTTTTGGACAAAATCTAAGCTTCTTTAATACCTACCAATTAGGTTTTATGTACTGGCGATATTTTTTATGGAATTTTGTAGGCAGGCAAAATGATGAACAAGGTCAAGGTGCTATCCATCAGGGCAATTGGCTTACAGGCATCAAATCCATTGACGCCCTGCGCTTGGGCAATCAAGATCAGTTGCCGCTAAGCATTACCACTAATAAAGGCCACAATATTTTTTACGGACTGCCCCTTGTTCTAGGGATTTTAGGTTTAATTTATCTATATAGAAAAGATAAAAAATTGATCTCGGTCTTAGGTACACTTTTCTTTTGCACGGGTATTGCCATCATTTTATATATCAATCAAGATCCTTTACAAGTTCGCGAAAGAGACTATGCCTACGTAGGCTCTTTCTATGCATTTGCCATATTCATTGGATTGGGCGTAATGGCACTGAAGTCTTATTTAAATAAAATAACGAATGAAAAAACAAGTATTTATGTGGCCGCTACCATTTGTTTGTTGGGTGTACCTACCCTCATGGCCATACAAGGTTGGGACGACCACGATAGAACGGCTAAAACTACCGCTTTGGATATGGCAAAAAACTATCTGAATAGCTGTGAGCCCAATGCCATTTTGTTCACCAACGCCGATAACGATACCTATCCGCTTTGGTATGCACAAGAAGTTGAGGGTATTCGTACCGATGTTAGGGTAGTAAACCTACAGTTTCTATCTACAGCAGCCTATATTGACCAAATGAAAAAGCAACAATACCAATCGGCTCCTTTGCCCATTACCTTAGCCAAAGAAAAGTACAAGGAAGGTGTAAGAGATTACCTTTCCTATATTGATTACGGCCTTACCGATAGCGTTGAACTGGGTGACCTATTAGCTGTGCTCACCTCAGACAACAAGGAAGACAAAATTCAAATGAACGATGGCAGTTTCGAAAATTTTCTGCCGACTAAAAACCTAAAACTTTCTATAAATCCGGCCGAAGTTATTTCCACCCAAACCCTACCCGCTTCGCAGAAAAACAATATTGCAGAAAAAATAGAGTGGAAGTACAATAAAAACCATGTATTTAAAGGTGATTTGGCCATGTTCGATATCATAGTTAATAATCATTGGAAAAGACCCATTTATTTTGCCACCTCGGTTTCTGAAGATACCTATCTTGGCTTGGATAAATATTTATATCAGGAAGGTTTTGCCTATAGATTACTCCCACTCCAACCTAACACCGACTCCCATTTTGACAAAAACAACCAAACATCTAATGAATTGGCTTACAAACACTACCAGAATTTTGAACTTGATGGTTTCAAAAATGCCAAATATTTGGATCCAGAAAGCAGAAGGGTTTTACAAGGTACCTGGGCACTTGCCAATATTTTGAGTACCAACCTCATTCAAGCTGACCAATTTCAAATGGCCAAAAAGGTATTAGATAAAAGTCTTAAAAAATTACCCTTAAAAAATTCATCCATCTCAGACACGTTGAATAAGGTGTCATTAGTCCAAAATCTTTATGCCATTGGCTACAGAAGTACCGCAAATGAAGTTGCCCATGCCACACAACAATACATATCACAGGAGTTTGAATATATTCTTTCCCTAAACCCCAGCCAACAACAAACCTTTATGGATGATATTAGAAGAGGAATATATGTATTGCAGGCCATAGGGGCAATTAGCAATAATTATAAGGATAAAAAAACAGAAAATACTATTCAGCAGAAATTAAAAGAGTTTGAAGCAAAGTTCGCCCTTAGCCTAGGATCATAGTAAATAAAGGGAAATCCTAAATTACTTATATGAACTTCATTATAAAAAAAACCTTAGGAGTTTCCTAAGGCTTTCGTATTTTCTGATCAATATTCATCTTCGTTGAAGAAGAAATCATCCTTTGTAGGGTAATCAGGCCAAATTTCTTCAATGGTCTCATAAGGTTCACCATCGTCTTCTAAGGCTTGTAAGTTTTCTATTACCTCTACAGGCGCTCCAGAACGAATTGCATAATCAATTAATTCATCTTTTGTTGCAGGCCATGGAGCGTCTTCCAAATGCGATGCTAATTCTAGGGTCCAATACATATCTATTAATTATTAATTCTTCAAATTCTATTTTCGCAAAAGTATGTGAAAAAAAATGAGCAATACAAATATTTTTTTCAACTATTTACACTCGGGGTATCCAAATGCTTTCTTCTACCTTTGCATCATAGCTTAATTTACGCCCTAAAATGAACAAATAATCGCTTAATCTATTCAAATAGACTGTAACTTTACTGTCAACAAAACTACTTTCGGCCAATGCTACGGTAAGCCTTTCGGCCCTTCTGCAAACACATCTTGCTAAGTGACAATAAGAAACAACATTATTTCCGCCAGGTAAGATAAAATGTTTCAGAGGGGGCAAAACTTCATTCATTTTGTCTATCTCCATTTCCAGCAAAGTAATATCTGCATCCAACAGATCAGGAATCTTCATTTTTGATTTTTCGGGATCGGCGGCCAAAGAAGCACCTATTGTAAATAACCTATCTTGTATTTCCTTCAAGACAGCCTGATGGTACTTATCTATTTCTTGACAGCCGATCAGGCCAACATAAGAGTTAAGTTCATCTACAGTACCGTAACTTTCTATACGGATATGATTTTTGGGAACTCTTGTACCGCCTATTAGCGAGGTTTGTCCCTTATCTCCTGTTTTGGTGTATATTTTCATCCTAGAAAGTTTTAAGTACTGCGTTATCAGTTCTACGTCTGTATTTGCAAATTAAGAGTTAAACTTCAAACAGCGTAAAACTTATTACCTACAACCTAAATAATATTTTCAAAATCATTACCACTTTCGTTTATCGCTTTTAAACGTGGCGATACCGATTTGATATCTTCGTTAAGATAATCTTTTTCTATTAGCCCATCCCGCATCCGTACAATACGATGTGCATGTTGGGCAATATCTTCTTCGTGGGTTACTAAAATAATAGTATTCCCCCTACTGTGAATTTCTTCAAGCAGGCCCATTATTTCTATAGAAGTTTTGGTATCCAAATTTCCGGTGGGCTCATCGGCCAATATGATTGAAGGATTGTTGATCAAGGCCCTGGCCACTGCTACCCGCTGTCGCTGTCCACCAGACAACTCATTTGGTTTGTGTCCGACCCTATTACCCAAGCCTACATTTTCTAAAGCCTTTTGTGCCCTATCATCACGTTCTTTCTTGCTTGCACCTGCATAAATCAAAGGCAGGGCTACATTATCTAATGAAGTTGAGCGTGGTAAAAGATTAAAAGTCTGAAAAACAAAGCCGATTTCCTTGTTTCTTACTTCTGCCAGTTCATTGTCGCTCATTTGGCTTACATTAACGCCATTTAAGATATAATCGCCTTTGGTTGGTGTATCCAAGCAGCCTAAAATATTCATCAATGTGGACTTACCAGAGCCCGAAGGTCCCATCAAAGCTACAAATTCACCTTTGTTAATGGTCAAACTAACAGATTTAAGTGCATGAATCACTTCCGTACCGATCACATATTTACGGCCAATATCTTTAATGGTAATAAGTCCTTTTTGCATTATTGTTTTCTGTTTTAGACAAACCTTAGCGCTGCAATGTTACATGTAAACTTACTTTTCAATAATTTTGGGCACAAAGAAAAATTGTTCATTATGTAATGCCGCATTTTTAAGCCCATCAGTTACACTAATTTCCTGTTTTACCACATCTTCACGCCACACGTTCACTTCCTCATTCATATAAACCAAAGGTTGTACACCTTCTGTATCCAGCTCATTGAGTTTTTCCATAAAGGTAAGGATCTTATTCATTTCATTGGTCAGCGTATCAACCTCGTTAGCTGCAATTTCAATTCTGGCCAGATCGGCAACTTTGTATACCGTATTTTTATCAATAATCATTCCCTACAATTTACTGTTTATCTTCTGATAGACTTGGTTCTTTAAAAATTCATCGTTTTCCACCGCTAAGATACTGGTTAAAATCGGTTCATGCACATAAACATCAACAATGCCGGGCCTGGTTCCATATTTTATACCATCGTCCCACATCATTTTCCAGACATTAACAATACTCACTGGCACAATAGGTATATTTTTATCTATGGCCAACCTAAATGGTCCATTCTTAAAGTCCTGTAAAACTGGCGGATAGGTATCGTCTATTTTACCCTCAGGGAAAATAATAAGGCTCATTCCTTCCTGCAAATTATCTCCTGCCTTTTTAAAAGCCCTAAACGATGAAATCTTGCTCGATCTTGACACTGCAATATCAATGGTTTTGAAAAATATGCCTAAAACAGGATTTTTCATCAGCTCTTCTTTGCCCATAAAATGATATCTACCCCTTGCAAGTATGCAAAAAAGGATAATATCTAAATTGGAGGTATGATTGGCGCAGAAAATATAAGTCTGTCTCTTGTCCAATTTTGTTTCGAATTTAAATTTGAAGAATATCCCTGACAAGGCAGAAGCCATAAACGAATGCACCGTTCTAAACTTATTAAGTATACCGTAATATCGTGGATGACGTGTGAACCAATAATAGAAAGGCCAAAAAAGAATAAAAAAAAATAAAATACACAGCAAACTATAAACAAGGTGTATTCTTTTGAGCAACTTAACCATCGAAACCAAAAATACAACTTTAGTGCAAACGCCAAATGCTTTTTTAGAAAAATGTATAGCGCCTCAATAGTGGATCATAGCACCATAAGGTAAAAGATTTATTGCATAGCTAAAATTAACATAGCAGCATGCTATATTTTCCATTTGAAAATATATGTTTGTAGCATGGAACAAACTGTACATAATGATTAAGAGAAGCTTTGCCAACATTGGAGTACTTTTTTTATTCCTGCTATCACTTTTACCACTACAAGTTTTATTGTTTTTTGCCAGATTTCTCTATTATCTACTTTATTACATAATTGGATATAGAAAAAAAGTAGTTAGGCATAATTTAACCTGTTCTTTTCCCGAAAAGTCTACTCCAGAAATTAGGGACATAGAAAAAAAATATTTCAAATATTTGGCCGATCTGGTTTTTGAAATACTAAAAATGAACACTATTTCAAAGACAGAAGCGCTTAAAAGAGTAAAATTCAACAATATAGATCAAATAAATACCCACCTAAAAAGCGGACAAAGCGTGCTGGCTTCTACAGGTCATTATGGAAATTGGGAACTGTGTACTTTGGCACTGGGTTTACATATTGAAGCAAAAACCTTGGTGATCTACAAACCTATTAACAACAAGGTATTTGAGGGTTGGTTTAATGATTTACGTACAAAATATGGCAATATTTTTATTGCCATGCGTCAAACCCTTAGGGCGGTAGCGAGTCATAAACATGAACCCAGTTTACTATGTTTTGCCAGCGACCAATCACCTGCACGTGGCGATTCGAGTTATTTCCTTCCTTTTTTAAACCAACCTACTGCAGCTTTATTAGGCATAGAAAAAATTGCCAAACAAACCAATAGGCCCATCTATTATTTCAAGGCCAACGTAATTAAAAGAGGTTATTATGAAGTCGATATTTTTCCATTATGCATGGATCCATCAAAAACAGCTGAATTTGAAATTACACAATTAAATTTTGATTTCTTAGAACGTACAATTAAAGAAACTCCACAATATTGGCTTTGGAGCCATAACCGTTGGAAAAACAAACCTGATCTGCAAAAACAAAAGTATCAGGTAGCCAATAAATCGCTCGAGCCCTTGAGTGCATAGTGCAAAAAGACGATTAAAAACATCGCCTGATTGGCAATATATCATTTAAGTGCCCATTTTAACCCTATGCTTTCATTTTAAATTTTATTTACCTCAACCTTACCATTAACCGAATAAGTTTACCATTTCCTACTTCTCACTTCTGACTTTTTTCTTTAATTTCGGCCTTTATGAAAGAAACAGTTGTAAGTGGAATTCGTTCTACCGGAAAGCTACATTTGGGAAACTATTATGGCGCTATCAAAAACTTCATTAAGATGCAGGAGGAATATAATTGCTATTTCTTCATTGCCGATCTACATTCCCTCACTACACACCCCACACCCCAAGATTTACATGGAAACATAAAAAATGTACTGATTGACTATTTGGCATGTGGCATTAATCCAGAAGAAAGTACTATTTATGTTCAATCTGATGTAACCGAAATTATCGAGCTATACCTTTACCTGAACATGAATGCCTATATGGGCGAGTTAGAGCGCAGTGCTTCCTTTAAGGATAAAGTACGTGCCAATCCAGACAATATAAATGCAGGTCTACTCACCTACCCTGTTCTAATGGCTTCAGATATATTGATACACAAAGCAACCAAGGTGCCTGTAGGCAAAGATCAGGAACAACATTTAGAAATGGCACGAACTTTTGGCAACCGTTTTAACAGATTATATAATCATGATTATTTTCCAGAACCTTACGCATTCAGTTATACTGAAAAATTGGTAAAGGTACCAGGTTTAGATGGTAAAGGAAAAATGGGTAAATCAGAGGGTGATGCTAATTGTATCTACCTATCAGACAGTCCCGAGATCATTCGTAAAAAGGTATCAAAAGCCGTAACAGACAGCGGGCCAAGTGCTGAGAACCAAGAGAAGCCAGAGGCCATCCAAAATCTTTTCGACCTGATGAAAATTGTTTCGCCTGCAGATACCCTAACCTATTTTGATGAACAGTATAATAAAATGGCCATTCGTTATGGTGATTTTAAAAAACAACTGGCCGAAGATATGATCATCGCCACTTCACCGGTAAGGGAGCGTATTAACGACATTGCCCGAGACTCTGCCTACCTGCAAAAAGTGGCCAGACTTGGTGCCGAAAAGGCAAGAGAAAGTGCCCAAAAAACAATAAAAGAAGTACGTGAATTAATTGGTTTAAAAAGTTTTTAATTAACATTGTGTTAAGCGATAAGCGTTTGGCGTTTCTATACGCTAATCGCCCTGCGCAAAACGCAATACTCAATACAGAATATGCATATAGCAATAGTGGGTAACATTGGTGCCGGTAAAACAACCTTGACAAGTTTATTGGCCAAAAATTATGGGTGGGAAGCACTTTATGAAGCTGTGGATAATAATCCCTACTTGGAAGATTTCTACAGTGACATGAAACGTTGGAGCTTTAATCTCCAGATCTATTTTCTAAACAGTCGCTTTCAACAAATTGTAGATATTGAAAACAAACAACGCAATGTTATTCAAGATCGCACTATTTATGAAGATGCACATATATTTGCAGACAACCTGCATGAAATGGGGCTGATGACAACACGTGATCATGATAATTATAGGGCCATTTTTGATAACATTACCTCTTTTATCAAGCCACCAGATCTTTTAGTCTATTTAAGGGCATCGGTACCTACATTGGTAAACAATATTCAGCGTCGTGGTAGGGAGTACGAGGCCAGTATACGTATAGATTATCTCTCTAAATTGAATGAAAAATACGAGACTTGGATCAAGAACTATAAATTGGGCAAATTGTTGATTTTGGACAAGGACAAACTGGACTTCACCAATAATCCTGAAGATCTAGGAACGGTGATCCAATCTATAGAAGCTGAAATAAACGGATTGTTTTAGCCAAGCGCTATCCATTCTGTGTTGTAAAATTTAAATGGTACATATGCAATTAGAATCTGCCAATAGCGTTTTAGGTATTATACCTGCCCGTTATGCCTCCACACGTTTCCCAGGCAAACCGCTTGTTGATATTTATGGAAAAACCATGATCCAACGTGTTTATGAACAATCTATTCAAACTTCTTCCCTTTCAAAAGTGGTTGTAGCAACAGACGATGAACGCATTGCCGAGGAGGTCACTAACTTTGGAGGTTCCTATATCATGACAGCGAAGACACACCAAAGTGGAACAGACCGTTGTGCAGAAGTGGCTTCGCAAATGCCAGATTATAATGTCATCATCAACATTCAGGGTGACGAACCTTACATTAACCCCACGCAAATAGCTCTTCTTACTTCTTGTTTTACCGATGCCGATGTTCAATTGGCCACCTTAATCAAAGCCATACACACTAAAGAAGAACTGTTTAACGTCAATATTCCAAAGGTGGTGATTAATGCCCATCAGGAGGCCATCTATTTCAGCAGGCAAACCATACCCTACGTTAGAAGCACTGAGCAAGAGCATTGGTTAAATACACACCAGTTCTATAAACATATTGGCATATATGGTTATCGTAAAGATATATTATTGGCCATCACCCAACTTCAGCCTTCTACTTTAGAACTGGCCGAAAACCTAGAGCAGTTGCGCTGGCTAGAAAATGGTTATAAAGTAAAAACAAAAATAACAGAATTGGAAACCATTGCTATAGATACTCCAGAAGATTTAAAGAAAATTTCAAAATAATTTATTTATATTATAGCTATAATTATCTTATGATGAAGAAAGTTATCATTCCAACATTAGCCATTATTGGTTTATTTTATGCTTGTAGACCTTCAAGCTCTACAAAAGAAAAATCGGGCAGCAGTGACCTCGAGAAAAAAACGACCTTCGCCTTTTCCGACTCACTAAAGCTAGATACCTTTAAAATAGCTATAATTGGCAATGATAGCAAAGACATGCACCTGCTTTTCACTATCCATTCCTTTAACAACAAAGAGATTTACCGAGAGGAAATAAAAGCTAATGAACTGCTTAAGAACTATTTGGCTACTGCAGACATGAAGAAAGAAAGCGATAAGATCAAGTTTTTAAAAGAAGAACTGGCCTATTTTTTTGAGGATCATCATTTCTTGGTCCCTGCCGTTACCGCCGAAGAACAGCCCGACCAAAATGTGCCCGACCAATCATTTTATAATGAATTAAAAAAGACCGGCCTAAATGGTTTCGACTACCGATTGGGCAAAGACCACAATGTGTATATTGCCTGGTCTATTAAAGAACAAAAAGTAAAGATCTATTATAAGTGCTGTTAACTCATTTTGTGTTAAAAATGAAAATATAGCCATTCTAAGTACCCCCCTATTTAAAATTTAACGGCAACTTACGAAGGTAGAAGTATATAAGAATCGGGTCTTTGTTTTTGTGTTACAGCAGGTTGCTTTTACAAAAAATATATTTTCAATTAAACTAAAACAAAGGCATTATTTTCTTACCTTTGTATCCCGTACAAAAAGCAACAAAATGTATTTGTTGCACCAAAAATTCATTCATGACTAAGTATATTTTTGTTACGGGCGGTGTTACTTCATCTTTAGGTAAGGGCATCATCTCCGCATCTTTAGCTAAACTTTTACAAGCCAGAGGTTACAGGGTAACCATCCAGAAATTTGATCCTTATATCAATATTGATCCAGGAACATTAAACCCCTATGAGCATGGCGAGTGCTTTGTAACTGAAGATGGCGCAGAGACAGATTTAGACTTAGGTCACTACGAGCGTTTTTTAAATACGCCAACTTCACAAGCCAATAACATTACCACTGGTCGTATCTATCAAAATGTAATTAATAAAGAAAGACAAGGTGACTATTTGGGCAAAACCGTTCAGGTAGTGCCCCATATTACCGACGAAATTAAGCGCAATATGCGCATACTTGGTGAAAGTGGCAATTACGATATCGTTATTACCGAGCTGGGCGGTACTGTAGGAGATATCGAATCTCTTCCATTTATTGAGGCTGTTCGCCAGTTTAAATGGGAAGAAGGAGCAAATAATGCCATCGTTATTCATTTAACCCTCATTCCTTTCCTTGCTGCGGCCGGCGAGTTAAAAACCAAACCTACACAACACTCTGTTAAAGCGCTATTGGAATATGGTATTCAGCCAGATATCTTGGTCTGCAGAACAGAACATCACATCAGCCCTGATATCCGTAAAAAGATCGCCTTATTCTGTAATGTAAATATAAATGCCGTTATCGAATCAATAGATGCATCTTCTATCTATAGCGTTCCTTTACTCATGATGAAAGAACAATTGGACAAAACGGTATTGAGTAAATTAAAACTGCCTGCTAAAAACGAACCAGATATGGAGAGCTGGAAAGATTTCCTAGGGCGTTTAAAAAACCCAACTGCCGAAGTAAAAATTGGATTGGTGGGCAAATATGTAGAGTTACCAGATGCTTATAAATCGATTACAGAAGCATTTATACACGCTGGTGCCAAAAACGAATGTAAGGTTAGGGTGGAATATATTCCATCGGAAAGTATTTATGCTGACAATGTGAAAGAAAAACTTGGGCACCTTCATGGTGTATTAGTGGCACCTGGTTTTGGCAGCAGAGGTATTGAAGGAAAAATAGATGCCATTAAATATGTAAGGGAAAACAATGTACCTTTCTTCGGTATCTGTTTAGGTATGCAATGTGCCGTGATTGAGTTCGGAAGAAATGTATTGGGTTTAAAAAATGCTAATACGACCGAAATTGATGAGCATGCAGCATTTCCGGTAATCAACATGATGGAAGAACAAAAAAACATTACCACCAAAGGTGGAACCATGCGTTTAGGTTCATATCCATGCGATATTAAGAAAGGCACCAAAGCTTATCAAGCTTACGGGAAACAACATATCACGGAAAGACATAGGCATCGTTACGAATTCAACAATGAATATTTGGCACAGTATGAGGCTGCTGGTATGACCGCTTCTGGTGTTAATCCTGAAAGCAATCTTGTAGAAATTGTAGAGCTTAAAAACCATCCATTTTTCGTGGGTGGACAATTTCACCCAGAATTAAAATCAACAGTTGCTAATCCTCACCCACTTTTTATTAAATTTGTGGCCGCTGCAATGGAGCATGCTAAAAAGAAAACAATATAATAGCAGTATAAAACAACATAATGGATAGAAATACATTTACGGGTCTGTTCCTGATCATGATCATTTTGGCAGGCGGTGTCTTTTTTATGAAGCCATCCGAAGCCGAGATAAATAAAGAGAGAGCGAAGCAAACCGCCGACTCACTTAAAAGGATAGGTGTGAAACCCGCTTCACAATCAATAGCTACAACTAACAATACTACAAAAGCAGTAGATACGGCCCTATTAAAAGGTCCATTTGGTTCAAATATGAATGGTAGTGAGCAAACTACCATTTTGGAAAATGCAAACCTTAAAATTACCCTCAGCAATTTAGGCGGTAAGGTTTTGTCTGTTGAGGTTAAAAATGAACAAACTTATGGCAAACAGCCTGTTATTTTGTTCAATGGTAATGAAAATAAATTTGGGCTGAATCTCAATGTAGATGGTAAACCCCTACAAACAAACAACCTGTATTTCACGGCCACCAAAAATGGAAACGGTGTAACCATGCGTGCCAACTATAATGCAGATAAGTATGTGGATTTCATTTATCATTTACCGGCTGATGGCTATCAATTAGATTTTAATGTTAGCTTAAATGGTTTAAATCAGATTATACAAGGTAATCAAATCAGTTTAAACTGGGAAACCACTCTTTTACAACAAGAAAAAGATGCCAAAAAAGAGCAGGAGCATTCTGGTCCATATTTTAAATATGTAGCACAAAATCCTGATCATCTAAATTTGCATAAAGATGAGAAAAAGGAGATCAACGAAGGAAAAATTGAATGGTTCTCTTTCAAACAACATTTCTTTTCTGCTGTATTAATACCTACTGTTCCTTTTGAAAAAGGAGATCTAGAGGTAAAAGTATCTACAGAACCTGGAAAAATTAAATGGTATGGCGCCAATATGCAATTACCATTCAATCAATTGTCAGCTCAAAACTACGCCTTCAAATTCTACTTTGGCACCAATAAATTCACTACTTTGAAGGCGCAAGGGCATGAACTGGAAAAACAGGTTGACCTAGGTTATTGGCCTTTAAAATACATTAACCGTTTTATAGTATTACCTGTATTCAACTTATTGGAAAGCTTTAATTGGGGCTATGGTCTAATTATCTTGGTATTGACCATCCTCTTAAAATTGGCCATGTCGCCACTTACCTATAAATCATACATATCAATGGCCAAAATGAGAATTTTGAAGCCCGAGATGGATGAAATCAAGGCAAAAGTTGGTGAAGATAACCCTACCCTATTACAACAGGAATACCTGAAACTGTACAAACAGGTTGGTGTGAACCCATTGGGTGGCTGTTTACCTATGCTCTTGCAGTTGCCATTTGTAATGGCCTTCTTCTTCTTCTTCCCCAATTTATTTGAATTAAGAGGAGAAAGCTTTTTATGGATGAAAGACCTTTCTACCTATGATGATTTCATCAAATTTGGATTTACCATTCCTTTTATTGGAGACCATTTAAGCTTGATGTGTATCTTGATGACCATTTCAACCCTGATCTATACCTATTTTAACAACCAGATTTCTGGCGCAACAGGACAGATGAAGTATATCGGTTATATCATGCCTATTATATTTCTTGGTGTATTAAATAGTTACCCATCAGGATTGAACTATTATTACTTTCTGGCCAACATGCTCACTTTCCTACAGCAATTTTTGATCAGAAAAATGGTGAATGATGATAAAATTCATGCTATATTGCAGGATAATAAGACAAAGCCAAAAACTGAAAAGAAGAAATCTAAGTTTCAGGCCCGTTTAGATGAATACATGCGTAATCAACAACAAACCCAAGCTCATCAGAAAAAGGGTAAATAATACAGAAACAAATCACAACAAAACAATAATTGAGAAGCACCAGCAATGGTGCTTTTTTTATGGAGCTATTTAAGTTAGTTTTTTATATTTAATTTGTCTTAACACTCCTATATACATAAAACACTTATGTTAGCTTGGAAAACTTTTCACTCAGTATTGAACGTTTAGGCCGAGTTATTTTATTTCCTGAAAAATGATACAATAAAGCAAAAGGTGGTTTATGAAAGAAGCTTTACAAGCTATTTTGGAGTTTGGCTTTACCAAAATATTCCTTCATAGGATCAAAGCATTGATTGCCGGTTCAAACCTTCCTTCTTTAAAACTGGCATCGTATTTTAGATTTAAAAAGGAAGGTGTTCTGAGGCAAGATTATTACGGGCAATATGAGGATTCGGAATGTTATTCGCTATTAAAAAATGAACGGAGATAAGCAAGTGATGATCTTTAATATTCTCAAACCATGGCCCAAAATTTCTTCAGTTAGTCATCCAACAGCTTTCTAAGTCTAAGCTTAGGGCCTTCTTTCCAAAGCAAACAATGTAAAATTTAACTAGACATTTTGCTAAAAAGATGCTTTATTACCATTTTTAACCTAAATTAACCCCAAATTAATCTGTATCAGTAAAACAACATGCAAAAGAAACTTATTCTATTTTTTGTACTGCTAACGAGTGCTGTTTTTGCACAAAAGAAACCATTAGATCATAGTGTTTATGATGCTTGGGAGTCGGTAGGCAGTAAACAATTATCAAACAACGGCCTTTGGGCAAGTTATATTATCAACCCTCAAGAG
>NZ_JAELTN010000080.1 GCF_016428855.1 Pedobacter sp. ASV28 | reverse complement strand
CTACGGTCTTGCTGTTGAACGTAGCGGAGGTATAGGCTAGGGTAATGTTATCGCCAGAAAGGGCATTGCTGCTAAGGGTCACCGTAGCATTGCTGGTCGCATCGTACACCTTGTTGCTTCCAGTAGCCGAAACCGTCAGGGCAAATGGCGTAATGTCGGCAGTGGTACTGGCAGTGGTGTTAAAAGTGTAATTGCCCGCGTCTGTTCCCGAAAGGCTGATGCCCGAAACCGAAACAGGCTTGCCGTTGGCTACATTCTCATCGCTAAATGTAGCAGAAGTGTAGGATAGGGCAATATTATCTCCAGAAATGGCATTGCTGCTAAGGTTCACTGTGGCAGCATTGGTGGCATCGTAAACCTTGTTACTTGCTGTAGCCGAAACCGTCAAGGCTTTTGGCTGTATGGTCAGTACAAACACCTGATCAGAGGCGGCATTGTAACCATTGCCTCCAACTTGACTAGCCGTAATATTTACCGTGCCCACTTTTTTGATTTTTAACTTCCATTTGTTATTATCCGCAGCGTCCTGATAAGCCTCGGCAATACTGTTATCAGCAGAAGCATAACTTACCGTCAATCCAGAACTTGCCGTTGCCCCAGGTTCAAAATCGACATCACCATAGGTTTTGGAAACGTTAGCCGCAGTAATGGTTTGAGATTGAAGTGCTGATTCGTAGGGTCCCAGATCAATATTACTACCCACCAAACGTAAATTATTATCTAAATCTTTGGTGTTTACATCCAAACCTATAAACAAAGTATTATTACCGCTATTGATGGCTGGGCTTCCAGATTTGAGACGATAATTGCCCTCACTGTTCAATCCAGCTGCTAATGGAGATACAAAAACATTTACAGGCAAAACCCCTGTGGCGTTGATATTGCCATCTGCAGTGCCACTTAAACCTTGTATCAAACTATTCTTTATGGTTGGTGTGCTATTGTTATTGTTTACACCTGTGTTATTACCTAAAATAATACTATTATATATTAATGGCGCTTGAAATTCGTTATGTAACCCACCCCCTGCCGTGACAGCAGTATTGCCCGAAATGGTAGTATTCAAGATCGAAGAAGTAGCACTCGACAAATACATTCCTCCCCCCAGAGTGCCTGACGTATTGCCAGTAATTAGCACATTAGTGAATGAAGAGTTACCGCTAATGGAATAATCGCAAATACCACCGCCGTTAGCAGTTGCCATATTGCCAACAACCTGCACGTTGGTAAAACGCAAGGAAGATGCAAAGGCATCGCTAAATATTCCACCTCCATTTCCAGTCGCTTTATTGTTAGCAATAGCGGTATTATTAATATTGATCGTAGCACTTTTATAATTGAAGATACCTGCTCCTGAAAACGAAGCGCTATTATAGGCAATGTTTAAATTGCTCAAACCTAGTGTGGCATTTATATTAACCAAACCGCCACCGCTATTTGCACCCACTATTTCGTTGTTTATTGTTATAGTACTATTTACGCTTGCATTACCTCCTGTGATGGTAAATCCATCGAGGGTTGCAATACCCATTGCACCTGCTGCTATCAATACATGATAGCTATTATTCCCATTGATGGTAGTAGAAAGGTCATTAGTTATTACGTCGTTAGCATCTATATCGCCACTCAATGTGCTTTTATTTGTAACAATGCTTAAATCCCGCTGGACCAATGTAGTTTCCGTCCCTGCAAAACCTCCATAGACTTTCACATCTTTAACCAACAAAAACGCATTATTCCTTCCATCGGCATTGCCAAAATTATTATCAGCTGGGCTATACATGGGCTTATAAGTACCTCCAGCTACCCAAATTTGCTTAATATCCGTATTGGTTTTGGCAGCCTTAAGAGCATCGGCCAATTCAGGAACTGCATAATTCCAAGAAGGGCCATTACCTGCGGCGCCTTTCTTTACATATACGATACCATTGGCATCAGGCGAAACGGGAAGCGTATTTTTCCGCCAAGTAAGAGCATCAAGACACATATAGACATAGTCTCCAGTAGACTGCAATTGAATTTCATCAATAATAGTATTACTGTTATTCTGTCCGTTCAGGCTTCCCAAATCAATCAGGGTATACCCGTTACTAACGCCAGTTGTTCCAGTTGTTGCATTGAAAGTAGTATTGAAGCCTGATGTTTTTGTGGTGGTAAATTTAGTAACACCTCCTAATTTCCCAGTAATGATCAAAGTCCCTGACGAAGTAGATTGATTTAATGCAGTATTGCTTAAAAACACCCAAAATGTCGATACGGTGAATCCCGAACTACTCTTAACACTGAAGGAAGGCGAGTTGATATTAGTAGTTCCTGTATTGTCTATATAGACATTATCATTAGCTGTTCCGTTCCAGCCAGTGCCCGGATAATTTGACTGAATGCGAAAGATACCAGCTTGGGAAACAATGTTAAAAGTATAACCGTTATTAGCAAAGGATGTACTGCCACCACTCAAGCCTTCAAAAGTTATAGTGCTGGTCTGTGCACTGATATTTGCAGTAACGCAAAAAACAAGAAAAAATATAAAAAGATAAAATAATCTAGTTTTCGGATTCCTTAGTAGAGATAGCGTCATATTCAACTGATTTATTTGTTTTTACTGATTATCAAAACTATGATGTAAATCATAAAAAACAAATTATTTAAGCGGACAAAAAGCGGACAAACAGGGATTAGGAACTAGTGGTTAGGGATTAGTGGCTAGTAGTCATTTTGCAATAGCGCTAAAACCTTCCAACATTTTAACTTTTCAACCTTCCAACATTTCAACTTTTCACTTTAAACTTTTCATTCCTCACCCCCTCCTTAACACTTTTTAACAGAATATCTTTTCAGCTGGATTAAACCTCTTGCCAGTTTTATACTCCAAAGAAAAAACAAAAACAATAATTCTAAACACATGAAAAAATTAATGATGATTTGCGGCCTATTACTTGGCGTAATTGGTTTTGCTCAGGCACAACAAGGAGAAGGTAGACCAAGTGGCGGCCCAGGAGGTCGTATGGGCATGAATCCTGAAGCTAGGGTAAAGCAACTGGATGAGAAACTAAAACTCTCTGACGATCAAAAAACAAAACTTACAGCCATTTTTACAGAACAGGGAGAGGCCCAAAAAAAATTACGTGAAGAAGGGCAGGGCGGCGACAGACAAGCCATGATGGAGAAAATGCAAAAAATGAGAACAGATGTTGAAACCAAAATCAACGCTGTTCTAAACGACGAGCAGAAGAAAACCTATAAAGCTATGTTAGATGAGCAAAAGGCGGAAATGGAAAAAAGGATGAAGGAAAGACAAGGCGGAAATAACTAGAAAAAGAAAATCAAATACTCATTATAAGAGCGACTTTAGAGTCGCTTTTATTATTTTTGTGCAAACCTTAGTACATGTTAAAACAGAACTCCCCCATTATACTCGCCTCCAAATCGCCAAGAAGACAAGAGCTTCTACAGCTCATGGGCCTAGATTTTTCCATCGAGCTGAAGGAAGTGGATGAAAGCTATCCTACAGATTTAAGTGCAGAAAGAATTGCCATACATATTGCCGAGAAAAAGGCCAAAGCCTTTGAAGCAGGTCCAGAGCAGATCATTATCACTGCCGATACGATTGTAGCTATAGATAACGAGATATTGGGCAAGCCCGAAAATGAGGCCGACGCCTTTGGAATGCTTAAAAAGCTATCGGGGAAAATGCATACGGTATATACGGGCGTATGTATAAAGTACAAAGGCAATATTCATTCATTTTATGATGAAACTGAAGTGTTCTGCCGGAACTTAAATGATGAAGAAATAGCCCATTATATTAAATACTATCAGCCCTTTGACAAAGCTGGAAGCTATGGCATACAAGATTGGTTCGGTATTACAGCAGTAGAAAGAATAAACGGGTCCTATACCAATGTTATGGGGTTGCCCACCGAAAAACTATATAAGAAGCTGATGGAAATTTAGACCATTAAAAACCAGTTCTATTTTAACGTTTCCTTTTTAACACTTGTTAACAACAGTAACGCACCTATAGAGAGTATAATCCAGCCCCATTGAAAATGGATGGCCTTACCTAATAAATTATCGGCTATCTTCAAGCCAAAATAGTGGTTGGACTTAAAGTAAACGGCAGCGGCCATTAATAATATCCATAAAAACATTACCCTTGTAAGCAGTCTAAATGCCTTGAGTTGCCTAACAAAATAACATAAGGCCATTAATCCAATAATGGCATAGGTAATCAGAAAAAGACGTATATCTGTTTTATACAAGTTCCAATTCACCCATTGGAATATAATTTTCACTTGCAAGATGGGACAGAAGCCAGCTATGGCTATTAAAGCCATTCCTATATATGCATTGATTTTATGTACGATTAACATTGCTTGCTATTTTTCGAGCGCTAACTTACAAAACTAGATTGATGTTTAGTTCTATATTCGATAATTCTTGGAGCCCATTTTTTAATTACCTCTTCAATTTCGGCAGGTTTAAACGGTTTTGCTATAAAATCCTGCATACCTGCTTCTAGACATTTATCCTTGCCATCGCCCAAAGCATTTGCCGTTAGGGCTACTACTACCGGATATTCATAAACACGATAAAACTTTCTGATTTCTGTAGTGGCCACCGTACCATCCATTACCGGCATCTGCATGTCCATAAAGATCAAATCAAATTGTTCTTTCTTCACCATATCAACAGCCATTTGACCATGAGATGCTTCTTTACATTCATAACCAAGCTTGCTCAATGTTCTGGTAATCAGCATCAGGTTAATTTCATTGTCATCTACCACTAATATTTTAAATGGATAGTTTGTGGACAGTTCGTTATCTAATACTTTTTGTACCCTCTCTTTTGGAGCTGGTGTAATTAAACTTTCTGGCGCTTCCTGCGTAACAATATAAAAGGTAAATGTAGATCCTCTTCTCAATTCGCTTTTGACCTTAACCTTACCGTTCATCATATTGATTAGATTATAGGCAATATTAAGGCCCAATCCAGTCCCGCCATATTTGCGTGTGGTTGATTGGCCTACTTGAACAAAAGGTTTAAACAGCTGTTTGATCTTATCTTCTGCAATACCTATTCCGGTATCTCTTATAACGAAGCCAAGCTTCATATCTCCGTTCTCCATTTTATCAATTAGCTTACATTCCAACTCAACACTACCTTGCTCGGTAAATTTAATGGCGTTGCCTAAAAAATTAAGCAGAATCTGACGTAAGCGTGTAAGGTCACTATGGATAAACGACGGTACATTTTTATCAATATGATAGGATAACTTTACCCTTACATTATGACGTGGCAAAATAGCAAACACATCATCCACCAGGCTTCTTACATTTACAGAAGAGTGATCTAAATTAAGCTTTCCCGCCTCTATCTTTGAAAAATCAAGTATATCGTTCACAATTCTCAGCAAAGAATTAGCACTATCGTGAATAGTTTTGGCATACTCTTGCTGTTCTGTACTTAAAGATCCCTGCAACAGTAAATTGGACATCCCCAATACACCATTCATTGGTGTTCTGATTTCATGGCTGATCATGGCCAAATATTCTGATTTGGCATTATTTGCCGACTGGGCTGCAAGCTTTGCATTATACAATTCCCTATCATGTGCGGCCTGCTTTTTAGTATGCTTTTGCGAAACGTAATAAAACAGAATGTTCAGTACAAAAACAATACTTCCTACAATTACAATGATATAGCCCAGAACAACTAAAGAGCTGGCAATTTGAACCGTTTTGTCCTGTAGGTCTTCTGTTTCTAACTTAATCAGCGTGGCTATCAAAAGTTTCGTCGATCCCATTTCGGGATTATTTTTTTGAACTGCTGTTATAGGACTGCCTTGTTGCCCTGAAAAATTTTGAACCTGTTGCCGGTAATAACGCTCTTCGTTATCCAAACTATTTTCTAAAGCGATAATATCTTTCTTATACAACTCATTTTCCTGTTTAAAAACGAGCAATGAAGATCGATATTCATTTAGGGCCTTTAAACTACCATTCAAACTGTCTAATTGAGTCGCAGAGGGACTATTGACATATTGCTGATAAAAATGATTAGCCCTTTGGAAGGAATTTCCCAATTCGTTAAGTCTGGCAATTCTGTCAATCCTTGATTGTTGATAGAAATTGCTATCCTTATGAGAAAAGATCAGCATTATACCACTAATGATGATCACTAAAATCAGCAATAGCTTAATGATAAAATTCAAAAATATTTTTTTTGACGCTGAAGGGCTAAACATATTTTTTAAAAGACTACTCTACATGTAAACTAGCCTTGGGTATTAATTCCCATTTTATCCGCAAAATGGGCACAATAATCCCGAAGGTCTTCTACAATGTTTTTTTCTCCGGTAGCCCTTAGAAAACTATCTCCCATGGTCTGTAAGGTCTCATAAAAAAACCGTTTCATCTCATCTACAGGCATATCTTTAGTCCATAAGTCAATTCTCATCGAATTTTTATAATTATGGTCCCAAAGGGCCAGCATCATCGATTTTGCAGCCATTTGATCCTTATTTTCCGAATCTGTTGATTCCCATAGGATATTTTCCGGAACATTTTTTTCGTCTAATTCTACTGTAATTTTTATCTCTGCTTTTTTCATATTACTTTACCCAACGGCAGATTACTTAAAAATACTAACCTTTAAAATAGCGACAAGAATGACCGTTAAAAAAATCATTGCCAATTGTATAAGCCAAAGTCTTGCCAAACTTGGGATAAACTTTCTAAAAATTTGATCGCTTAAGAAAGAAACGAAAAGTACAAGAAGGCACATGGCAATGATCACTCCTTTATATTCTTCGTTAACAGGTTTAAGCAACTGCTTTTTATCTAGCAATAGTGTAAAAACAGCCATAATGCTCAATGCCGACACTATGTTTAAGGGGGTTAATCTTAATTTCAATTATCTACGTTGTTTTTGATTTGTTTTATTATTACGATTATTTCCTTTTCCCTTTTTCACATTGGCAGGAAATTTATTCTTTTTTTCATGAAAGGCCCCTTTAAAATCGGGATCTTCCTTACGTTTTTGCGCGTCAATTTCCCTGGCCATTGCCTGCCGCTCGTCATAAGGCGTTTCTTCCACAAACACGTTAGCAGGTAGCGGTTCTTCTGGAATTTGCTGCCTGATCAGCTTTTCAATCTTATTGATATAATATTTTTCCGATTCGGTATAAAAGGTAATGGCAGTTCCTTCATTGTACGCTCTTCCAGTCCTACCTATGCGATGCACATAATCTTCTATAATAATGGGTACGTCAAAATTGATCACGTGACTTACTTCACTTACATCAATTCCCCTCGAAGCAATATCTGTTGCCACAAGTACCCTGACCTGCCCCTCTTTAAAGCTATTGATAGAATTAATTCGAGTATTCTGTCCTTTGTTAGCATGGATCACCCGTACGGCATCTTCTCCAAACCTCCTCAAAATAAAGCTAAAAATATTATCTGCCACTGTTTTGGTTTTACAGAAGATGATCAGCCTTTTATACTGTTCATCATCCTTCAACAGGGTTTGCAACAAGTTAATTTTGGTTTTAAAGTTAGGCACTGCATACAAAATCTGTGTAACAGTTTGCGCGGGTGTTGCTTGGGCTGCAACTTCTATAGTTAACGGGTTTTTAAGAAAATCGCCAGCTATTTTTTGTACCAGATCACTCATGGTGGCAGAAAACAAAAGATTTTGGCGTTTTCTGGGCACTACTTCTAAAATACGATGTATAGAGCCTATGAACCCCATGTCCATCATTTTATCGGCTTCATCCATCACCAAAAATTGGAGACTTCTGGTATTGATATCGCCTGTTAAATATAGGTCTAGGAACCTGCCCGGCGTGGCCACTAGAATATCCAAGCCTTCCTTTATCTTTTCTTTTTGGGTTTTGGGGCCAATACCTCCAAATATAACTACTGTTCTTAAATCTGTATAGATAGAAAATAGCTTTACCTGTTCTTCTATCTGCAAAGCTAGCTCTCTAGTTGGCACCAAAATCAGTGCCCTCGGATATTCGCCCTGTGCATATTTAAGCTTCATGAGCATGGGCAGCACATAGGCCGCTGTTTTACCAGTGCCCGTTTGTGCAATACCAAACAAATCCTGTCCCGACAGCACTGGGCCTATGGCCTTCTCTTGAATGGGCGTAGCGTCCGTAAATCCTGCTTCGGCTACTGCATTTAATATTTGCCTGTTAAGACTAAACTCTTCAAATTTTTTTGGCATAGTGGCAAAGATAGCGATTAACGTCCAAATCCCTAAAGAGTACTTTGTTTACAATGTCATAAAGTTAACGATAGCAAGATTTTCAGCGGACAACATTACAACTTTTCAACTTACAACCATTTACCAATTTAACAATATAATAGTACCTTTGAAATATGAGCACCATCCTAATCAAATCGGCCAAAATTGTAAATGAAGGCCAAATATTCACTTCAGATCTCCTTATAAAAAATGGTTTCATAGCTAAAATCTCTTCAGTTATCGATGTAAAAGCCGATCTAGAAATTAATGCAGAAGGCTTGTATTTACTTCCTGGAATGATAGATGACCAAGTACATTTTCGCGAGCCTGGACTAACCGATAAAGCCGACATTTTTACAGAAAGCATGGCAGCTGTTGCTGGAGGTATTACCTCTTTCATGGAAATGCCCAATACCATTCCCAATACACTTAGCCAAGAATTATTGGCCGATAAATATACCATTGCACAGCAAACTTCATTGGCCAACTATTCTTTTTACATGGGGGCCAGCAACGACAACATTGAGGAAGTATTAAAAACCGACCCGAAAGAGGTTTGTGGAATTAAGGTTTTTATGGGCTCATCTACCGGAAATATGCTGGTAGATAATGAGAAAACATTAGAAAATATTTTCAGCAAAGCACCTATGTTGGTTGCTACGCACTGTGAAGATGAAGCTACCATTAGACATAACCTGGCAGCTTATAAGGAAAAGTATGGAGATAATATCACCATCGACATGCATCCTTTGATTAGAAGTGCCGAAGCGTGCTATAAATCTTCATCATTAGCGGTAGAACTGGCCAAACGCTACCAAACCCGTTTGCATATCTTACACATTTCTACTGCGAAAGAAATTGCACTTTTCGACCATCAAACTGCACTTGCCGACAAAAAAATTACTGCCGAAGCCTGCGTGCACCATCTTTGGTTTAATGATACAGATTATGCCAAAAAAGGTAATTTTATTAAGTGGAACCCAGCGGTAAAAACTGCAGCTGATCAGGCTGGCATATTAAAGGGTGTATTAGATAATCATATTGATGTGATTGCCACCGATCATGCGCCACACACCTTAACCGAAAAAAACCAGCCTTATTTACAGGCTCCTTCAGGTGGACCATTAGTACAACATGCCTTACCCGCTTTACTTGAATTGCACCTACAAGGCAAAATTTCCCTTGAAAAAATTGCAGAAAAAACGGCACACAACGTAGCCACTTGCTTTAACATACGGCAACGGGGGTATATTAGGGAAGGATATTGGGCCGATCTAGTATTGGTCAACCTTAACGATCCATTTAAGGTCACCCCTTTGAATGTTTTATATAAGTGCGGTTGGTCTCCTTTTGATGGGGAAACCTTTACGGCAAGTATTACGCATACCTTCGTTTCTGGAAACTTGGCCTATCAATATGGAAAGTTCATGACCAACGAAACCGGCCAGCGTCTACAATTTGACAGGGAATGAAGACCGAAATAAAGACCAAATCTGCATTATTTTTCATCTATTTAGCAGTGGCCTTCCTTATCTTTATGATAGGCTTGAATGCCGGGCTAACCGAGCGCATTTATGCAAATGGACTTTATCCTATCATTTCAGTTATACAGAGATTTATCACTTCTTTTTTACCTTTTGCCATCGGCGACCTCCTTTATCTATCGCTTATTTTTTATATTATCAGATGGCTTTTTATACGTTTCACCAAAAAAGACTTTACAAAAGATGATTTCACTATTTTAAGTATACAAACAGGCAATTTCTTATTGTTACTATACATTACCTTTAAGTTATGCTGGGGCTTGAACTATTCTAGGCCCAGCATCAGCACCAAACTGGGCATTGATCATGAAACCTATCAACGAGAACAGCTAATTCAACTCAGCAATTTCCTACTTAAAAAGTTGAAAGTGTTAAGCCCCCTTGTAAATGACAGTGCTGTCCAAACCAATTATACTTTAATGGAATTGGAAGATAAGGCGATTTTTACCTTCCAGAAATTAGCGAAAGATAATTCGGTGTTCAATTATCGCTTTGCCTCGGTAAAACCAGTACTGAACTCTTGGCTAGTTAGTAAAATGGGAATTGAAGGTTATTACAATCCTTTATCTGGTGAAGCGAATATCAATGACCGATTGCCGGCCTTTGTATTGCCATTTATTACCTGTCATGAAATTGCACACCAACTTGGCATAGCCAGAGAAGATGAGGCTAACCTTATTGGCTATATAGCAGCTATCAACAGCCCAGATGTACATTTTCAATATGCGGCCTATTATAGCATGTTCAAAAGTGTATTGTTTGAAATCAGGTTGAAGTATCCTGACAATTATAATCTCATTTTGGAAAACATCCCTTCAAGCGTCATCACCAATTTTAAAACCGAAAGGGCATTCTGGATGCAATATAATGGCAATATGTCTAGGTACATGAATAAAACTTTTGATAAAATATTGAAATTGAACAATCAAAAAAAAGGTATAGATAGCTATCAGGATATCGTATTATGGCTATACAATTATCATAAACATGAGTTGTGAGTTGCAGGCTATGTTTTACGGGATTACAACCCTAACTTATAACTGACGACTTTTAACCTGTAACTATTTAGCCGTGTATCGCTTCTTTAGTTCCATAACTTTTGATCAGATTCCCTTCAAAATCGAGCCATTCCTTCCAACGTTGATCAACATCAACATCTATGGTGTATTTTCGGGCAAAATTTAGGAAAGTAGTATAATGGGTTGCCTCAGAGATCATCAATTCATGATAAAAAGTAGCCAATTCCTTATCCTCTATATTTTGTGACAATACCCTAAACCGTTCACAACTACGGGCCTCGATCATTGCCGCAAAGAGTAAACGATCTATAAAAGCCATATTTCTGCTGCCATCTTTTTTGCTAAACTTCATTAATTGGCCTACATAATCATCTTTGCGCTCCCTACCCAAAGTATAACCACGGGCTTTGATGATATTGACTACCATTTGAAAATGTTGCATCTCTTCAATGGCAATCGCAGTGAGCTCCTCTACCAGATCTTGGTGCTCGGAGTTCTGTGTGATCAATGTAATGGCATTGGTTGCCGCTTTTTGCTCACACCAAGCATGATCGGTTAAGATTTCTTCTAAGTTGGTTTCGGCAATGTTTGCCCAACGTGGATCTGTCAACAGTTTTAGTCCTAACATGTAATGGAATGAATAATAATCGATCAGCAAAATTATAAAATAATTAATCATTTAAGGTTTGTATTAAAAATCTGCATTTTTGTAGAAATCTTAATATGACGGCACAAAAAGTATTGTTCATAGGTTTGGTATGGCCAGAACCTAATTCATCGGCAGCTGGTACCAGAATAATACAACTGGTTCATCTTTTCAAAAACCAGGGTTACGAAATCCATTTTGCTTCTGCCGCTACCTTGAGCGATTTTAGCTTCGAACTGAAAAGTATTGGCGTCAGTACTCATGACATCGCACTCAACCATCATTCATTTAATGATTTTATAGGACAGTTGAACCCTTCCATTGTTATTTTTGATCGTTTTATGATCGAAGAGCAATACGGTTGGCGAGTACAACAGGAATGTCCTGATGCCATAAGAATGCTTGATACCGAAGACTTACATTTCCTCAGACAAGCACGACAATTGGCTCTTAAAAACCATCAGACAACAGAAGGAGCCCATCTATTCAACGATTTGACCAAACGTGAATTGGCAGCCATACTTCGCTGCGATGTATCGCTCATCATTTCAGAAATAGAAATGGAAATTTTACAACAACAG
Organism: Pedobacter sp. ASV28; assembly: GCF_016428855.1. Classification (GTDB taxonomy): domain Bacteria; phylum Bacteroidota; class Bacteroidia; order Sphingobacteriales; family Sphingobacteriaceae; genus Pedobacter. The sequence continues at coordinate 6,615 of NZ_JAELTN010000080.1, read as the reverse complement.
TTTAAAATAGACTCTTCGCTACTTTACTACCTTCCATTTTTAGAAGAAGAACTAGCACCCGAAGTGACAAAAGAATGGAACAGCTACGAGAACAGGGAGGGTTTTGTATTTATTGGGAATTACCTCCACGAACCCAATTGGCAAACCCTACAATACCTAAAGACTAACGTATGGCCATTACTTAGTCAACAGCTTCCAAATACAAGCTTAAATATATATGGTGCGTATGCAAGTCAAAAGGTAACGCAGTTGAACAGTAGCCGAGAAAAATTTATTGTGCATGGCAGAGCCGAAAATGCTAGGAATGCCATTGCCAAGCATAGGATTTTGTTAGCTCCCTTGCTATTTGGTGCCGGTGCCAAGGGAAAATTTATTGATGCCATGCAAAGTGGCACTCCCATTATTTCTACTAGCGTTGGCGCTGAAAGTATGCAGGGCAAACTACCCTGGAGCGGCGCCATTGCAGATGGGCTGGAAGATCTGGTTAAGGAAGCTGTTAAACTCTATAATGACAAAACCTACTGGTTAAATGCTCAACAAAATGGCATAGCCATCATCAACCAGCGTTATGCAAAAAGCAAATTTGAGCAGGCTTTCTTAAATTACGTTGCTTACTTGCAGAGCAACCTAAATACCCACCGAAATGCTAATTTTATAGGTTCCATCTTAAATTTCCACAGCCTACAGAGCACCAGATACATGTCACTGTGGATCGAAGAGAAAAATAAAAATACCCCTCAAAACAGTTGAACTAAGCTGAGAAAAGAAATCTACCTAGGCTGTATAAACTGAAAAATATTTAGTGAAACAAGTTTGGCTAAGACGCCAAATAATAGTTATAAAGCTATAGGTTGCGATCCACACTCTTCTAATTATTTTCTTCATCGAAATGTAGCCGGTTTCAAAAAATACACCTATCTTCATATATCATAATTATTAATAGTTTCGAATTATATTCTATTTTAATTTTGCTCCCGAATCAAATAGATTTTGAATTAGAATTTTAGGAAACTGTTTAAAAATGAAAAAAATATTGGTAGAGCTTAGAGGATACCAAACGCTAATTACCGAACCATAAATAGATCTCCTCACCAGTATAAACAGGTTATTTATTGGAATCTAACTTTAAATAATGAAATCTTTTTTTCATAAACCACATCCTCTATTAGCACCCTATATACAAGGTTTTGTCCATGTATGTATAGGACCAGAAAAAGAGCTCGCCACACAGGATATTGACCTTTTCCCTGTTGGATATGGCCTGCTTTCCTTTATTTTCAACAGTACTTTCAATCTTTTTAACACCACTCTAAATAAGAGCTACAGTAGTCGTTTCAATTTTTCCGGACAACTGGACCACTATCATCAATTAAAGGGCTCTTGTTGGTCTGTAGCTTATGTTTTGTTTAAACCTTTTGGTGCTTACCGCCTTTTGGGAGTACCCCAATACCTACTGAAAAATGAAAGCATCAACATGCACGATATCATGGGCAACTCCATAAATGAAGTATACGCTAAAATAGAAGATCATGCCCACCACCCGCAAGAGGCCATAAAAATACTGGAACAGTGGCTATTGTCACAGTTAGACCGGAACAGTAAAATTGATATTAACCGTATTTCTTTTGCCTGTAACCAGGTGATCAACAAGAAAGGCAATCTCCTTATTGGGGAACTGAACAAAATGTGCTGCATGTCAAAAAGCTCCATGGAGCAATACTTTAGAGACCATGTTGGCATTTCTCCAAAAGTTTATAGCCGTATTATACGATTTAACGAGGCAAAAAAGGTATTAAAAGATGCCGCCGATAAAAATTGGATTGAAATTGTAGAAAACTACGGGTATTATGATCAAGCCCATTTCATTCATGAATTCAAGCACTTTTTTGGTTACTCCCCCTCCCAAGTCCATTTAAGTTATCAAAACCTTGCCGATCATATTTCTTCTATTAAAGATTTATAGGCTCTTTTCTTCCTTATTGTTAAGTGCAAATTTTGGGCTTTTTTACAATGAAGACCCATCCCGCTGCTTTAATTTTACCCATATCAGTACCTCCCCGTAATTTCTACTATCCATTACAGGGCAGATTAATGCGAAGTACTGGCTACTAAAACAGTTATGATAAGGGTAAAGCATCTGTATATTCTCATTATTTGTCTAGTCGGATTTATTAAGCTAAAGGCCCAGGACCTAACCAGTATTGGAAAACAAAAACCGTTTGCCATCAACGGGACATTGAAACATATCAAAATATTCTGTAAGTTTTTAGCTGGCCTTTCTTATTATATCTACCATGATATAACAAAAGTGAACCGGTTCGACAAGAGGGCTAAGTAGAAGTTTTTAGCACTTCTACTTAGCGTTTTGTTATTCATGGGCTAAAGAGCTGATTCCGGTATTAGGGGCTTATCGTCACCTGAAAACCGTTCTCCATCTTAATTTCGTGGACATTAACGCTTACGCGTTAATGAAATTGATAATGTATGGTTTTTGTACCCTAAAATAATAGTTTGGAAACTGGTGCTCCAGATTTTTTAGGTTAATTAAAGTGTTACCGCCAATGTGTAATTACAAATTTTAAAATTCAAACAATTTTTTATTGAATGATAAACAAAGCACCTAAAATTTCTTCATTTTAAACACTACAAATTATGCTTATTGGCAAAATTGATGAGTTCTGCAGTACCTTGTATGCCTAGTTTCCTGTATATGTTTTTTCTATGGGTTTCTATGGTATAGATACTTAATTCCAAATCATAGGCTATTTGTTTAGTGCTTTTTCCATCCCTTATCAACTTAATTATCTCTATTTCTCTTGCTCCTAACTTAAACAGATCTTCAAAAGTATCGGTAAATAGTTTATTAATCGCCTTCTTTTCAGAAGATGGACTGATAAATACCTGCTTGCCCTCCAACACATCAAGTATAGCCTGCTTAAGAATTGGTGCGGTAGAGTCTTTGATGATAAAAGCATCTATCTCCTTTTGCTTTAAAATGTCCAATATCCTATTGTCGCAATACATACTAATAATAATGATCTTAATCCCCGGACGATGTTTCTTTATCATTTCGGCAGCTTCCAAACCGTTAAGGTAAGGCATATTCAAATCCATTAGAATCAAATCTGGCAACAAGACGTTGAGCCGCTGTATCAATAATTTTCCGTTGTTTACCTTGGCCAGCACCTCAAAATTTGGCAATTTTCCAACAATCTGCTCAAGCCCATCGGCAAATAAGGCATGATCATCAGCTATAATTACTTTTACGACTTTGTTGCTCATTTGACACTATTTTTGGGGATTTCTAAAATGGTGGTGGTACCATTTTTATTAGCATCTATGTTTATCTTTCCGCTTAAATACTTTACCCTAGATTTAACATTCCGTATGCCCATACCTTTTACTTCCTCATCCAATTTCATGCCTATACCGTCGTCCTCTAAAATCAGCACCACTTGTTCATCGGTAATGATGAGTTCCAAAATGCAATTGGCCGCCTGAGAATGTTTAACGACATTATTAAGCAACTCGTTGACCACACGAAATAAGGTAACTGCAAACAGATGGGAAAGCGATTTGTCATCACCTGCCAATTTCAATTTAAAATGGATATTGGAAAACTGATTAAGTTCTTCTAGCTTATTTTGTACCACATTAAATAAACCATAGTCAACAAACGCATTTGGCAGTAGGTTATGGGATATTAAGCGTAAATCGCTCAGGGCTTTCTTACTGATCTTCACTAAATAATCGCTTTCTGGATAGTCTGAAGTATTGCTGGCATACAAAACCAACGAGCTTAGGGTAGCACCCAAATCGTCATGTAGATCTTGCGCCAATCGCCTTCTCTCGTCTTCCTGTGCCAAAAGAATTTGCCTTATTGTTTCTTTCTCCTGTTCATAAATTTGTTCCGACAACATCTCCTTTTCTTTTTTATAGAGGTTGTATCTGTAGATAATTCCTAGAAAGATAGCTATTGTTTCAATCATAATTCCTATCTGAACATTGTTTGGGTAAGCAATTGCCCGTTCATCGGTATACCCCAAAAGAATAAAACAATAAGCAATAATAGCATAGGCCAAATAAGAAACCGAAGCCAGATAAAACCAGGCCGGCTTATAACTATCTTTAAATGCTCTTTGGAATGCCGCAACAATATACACGATAACCGCAATAAATGAAACGGCTACAATTAAGTAAAAATAAACTTCCTTAACCCATATCAGAGCGCCATCACCATAATACATCACCAAACTAAATGGCATTAGCACCAGTAATGTCAGCCTAACCATTTTGATATAGCCCAACATGCGGTTATCTTTCTTTAGGTCAAGAAAAACAATAATGAGATATGACATCATCACCAAGCCCAAACTGGTAGAAATGAACTCTGAAATTGCTGGCATAATCGGGTAATTTGGGTACAGGTATTGATAATCGAAACCATTAGCAGCAAATATCCAATAACAGATCGCACAAACATAGCCCGCATAAATAAGATGTATTTTTTGCCGAAGTGAAAAATAAAGGAAGACATTAACAATCACATTGAGTAACATGATACCAGCCACCATGCCATAGATCAGGTAAATGTTATTCTCTTTGGTGTTAAAATTTTCACTATTGAAGAGTTGTGGGCTAATACTAAGGCTTTCCCCAAACTTATCCAACATGATCAGGTAGGTTGAAGCCTCGCCAGACTGTAGGCTGAGCGGAAAAACCGTGTCGAAGTGTTTATATGGTCTTAAATGAAAAGGTAAACGGATGCCCGATTTAGCTAATAAATGAAACCCATCAACACTACTTTTATAAAGATAAGCATAATTAACACCAGCGTAATTTAATTTAAAATGGGAAACAACATCATTTGGTGTTGCATTTTTTATGGTAAATACTAGCCAGTAATATTTTTTTGCAACTCCAAAACTGATCACTTCTTTCGGATACATTTTGAAAAAATCATTGGTAGGTACTTCTAGCGACACAAACGCTGGCGATACAGCTTGGTCTAGGCCTAGCACATATAGATGTTTATTTAGGCTCAAAGCCTCTCTACTATTAATGACTAAAGTATCCTTTGGTAATTGTGCGCTAATCTTATCAACCGAAAAAATTAGGCATAGCAAGAAGACAATCAACTTGTAAATCCATGAGGTAAATAAAGATGTTCGCATACTTACAAATTTGAACATTTGGCATCAATGTTCTATACCCATTATTGGGTATTGAGCTATACAAACATAGGCCTTTATTTTGTTAAGTAAATAATTGATGAGTAACCTCAATCCACACGTTATGACAAAATTTATATTCTTTATTTTCTTATTGGTCCTACTGAGCTTTTCGGTACGGGCGCAAACCCCAGATGCCAACGGAAACGTATATGTAAAACCTTTGGCTGCTGGAAATGGAAATGGTAGCAGCTGGAGCAATGCCACTTCTAATTTACAGGGGGCCATTAATGCTGTTGGAGCAAAACAGATTTGGGTAGCAGAGGGCATGTATCAGTCTGCTAGCGGAACATCATTTAACATGAAAAATGGTGTAGCTGTTTACGGAGGATTTAAAGGTTTAGATACAGAATTGATCTTAGCCCAACGAAATTCGAAGCTAAACGTTACCATATTAAAAGGAAATGGAACCCGGGTAATCTATAATTTAGGGCTGAACGCAACGGCTATTTTAGATGGCTTTACTATTACAGATGGTGTTCTCTCGGGCAATGCAAGCAATGTCTATGGCGCTGGCATATATAACGATTCATCATCTCCCACCATTTCAAATTGTATCATATCCAACAACATAGTTACGGGAACAGGCGCTATCGCTAAAGGGGGTGGAATGGCCAATACTAGTGGTTCGCCAATCCTTACGAATTGTGTTTTTATGGGTAACAAAACCGATTATCAAGGCGGCGCTATTTACAATGAAAATGCCGTGCCTGTTATTAGAAACTGTTTTTTTGTGAACAATGAATCGCTCGGTACAGACGGAAATTCTGGAGGGGGGGCTATTTTTAATACAGGCATAAACACCTACAACTCTATTAAAAACTGCGTATTTTATGGGAATAAAGCCTCATATGGAACTGCCATACGGAACAGCTTTACCGCTAACAAAGATCAGGCTATTGTCAACTGTACTTTTTATGGCAATACACAGAATACATCCTCTGCTACTTTAGCAAGAACCCTATACTCTAATTTTTCTACCTTGACCATTACCAACTGCATTATTTGGAGTAATTATGGTACTACTGCTATTTATAAGCAAAATGGTGCAGACCCCATATATCAATACAGCTTGGTACAAGGCAACAATGTAACCACAAATAATAACCTGGATGCAAGCAATGCGACCAATGCTCCCCAGTTTGTAAATATTACCAACATTGCCGGTATTGTGGGTGCAGATGGCTTTTACGGTACCGCAGATGATGGGCTAGCCCTGCAAGCTACAAGCCCATTACTAAATAAAGGCAGCAACGTTCCAGTAGACAATGATTTTGATATTGTTGGAAATACCAGAATTAGGAACAATACCGTGGATCTGGGAGCTTACGAATATCAAATAGGAAATATCATTCCCAATATTGTTCCTTCTGCAATGCAAATA